>NZ_JBATWT010000025.1:0-67145 GCF_049672845.1 Moheibacter sp. | reverse complement strand
CGCTGAGAAACCACTTGCAAGGTTACTTACACTATCTGTGTTACCTGTTGCAGTGAAATTATTAATATAACGAGCAGTATTGACTCCTTCTGGAATACAATACTCAGGATCTGTAGTACCTCCTTCATCACCTGTAACGACAACATCATCAACATACCAGCTGTCTCCGTCATCGTTTACAAAAAGAAATGCCACATAAATGGTTTCTCCAGCGTAAGCACTTAAGTCAACAGTCTTCTGCTCATAAATATTGTAAGTTGTGTTCAGAGTTGATTCATCCCAAAAAGCAACTTCTGTAAAGCTTGCATGATCAGTTTGTGAAGTCGTGGATACCATTACATAATATTCTGAATCCCAATCCGGACTAAAGTCTTGTCTTGTCCAAAATGTTAATTCAGCATTTTCATGCGCTGATAAATCAATAGCGGGAGTAACCAACCAATCTTCATTAACTCCTGCTGTACTTTCATACCGAACAAACGCAGCACTTGAACCCTGATAAGCCGGCCCTGCTGCTTTCCAATTCTGCCCAGTACCTAACCCATTAGTCCCAATAAAAGCGGCCCAGCCAGATGGCGGGAATGTTCCACTTTCAAAACCTTCTGATAATAGTTGTCCGTAACTATGCCACGAAAAACAAACCATCATCAGATAAAATAAAATTTTCCTCATGATTTAAAAAATGTTAATTAATAGTTGCGACTAAATTATAAATTTGTTTTGAATTATTAACAGATTTTTAAAATAATTTTGGAACTTCAACGTTTACCCAATTTTTATTATGAAACTAAATCATCAATCCTATAAATTAATCTTCAAAAAACCCGGCGGAACTTCACGAGGAACCCTTACTGAAAAGGAAACTTATCTCATTCGTCTTCAGATAAATGACCCCGATGAAACAGAATATTTTGGAGAAGCTGCCCTCTTCAGAGGCTTAAGTTTTGACGATATTCCCTCCTATGAAGAGAAACTGAAAAATATTTGTAAAAATTTTGATTTTGAAGATAAAGACTGGTGGGAAAAAATCCGTGAATTCCCTTCAATTCAGTTCGGCATGGAGCAAATCCTTAAAGCCCGCGAAGTTTATAATGATAAAAAAGCCAAAGACGAATTTAACCCGGTGCTATTTCCAAGCGCATTTACAGAGAGCAAAGCCGGAATTCCCATAAATGGACTTATCTGGATGGGTTCTCCCGATTTTATGAAACAACAAATCCGCGAGAAAATTGACCAAAATTTCCGCTGTATCAAACTGAAAATAGGCGTAAACTGGAACGAAGAACATGGCATTCTCAAAAATCTTCGAAAAGAATTTTCAGAATCCGAAATGGAAATTCGCGTGGACGCAAACGGAGCCTTTGATTTCAATCTGGCTCAAACCGTTTTAAAACAATTGGCAGAACTGGAAATTCATTCCATTGAACAACCGATTAAAGCCGGGCAAATTCATGAAATGGCTCAACTTTGCGCCGAAACGCCTACACCCATTGCTTTGGACGAAGAACTAATTGGCGTAATCCAAAAGGAAGAAAAATCTAAACTCCTGGAAATCATCCAACCACAATACATCATTCTCAAACCAAGCCTGATTGGCGGATGGAAAGGCAGTGAGGAATGGATTGAAATCGCGGAAGCACAGAATTCCGGCTGGTGGATTACATCGGCACTGGAGAGCAACATCGGCCTGAACGCCATAGCACAATGGACCTATACGCTTGGAAATCCTTTGCCGCAAGGACTTGGAACGGGTTCCCTGTTCAAAAATAATTTCTATTCACGCCTGAAAGTCGAAAAAGACCAACTCTATTTTGTTTAAATTTGAACCATGAGCCGAATTATTATTTATTTGCTGATTGTCCCACTTTTTATTTCCTGCGCCGGCTATAACCTCGACGAAATAAATACTTACCAAACCAATCTCAAAAAAGAATGGGAAAATCCGGAAACTACTCCGTTGAAAGAAGATGAAAAAGACTCATTCCAAGGAATTCAATTTTTCCCGATTGATAAAAAATACATTGTAAATGCTGATTTTACTCCGATTGAAAACGGAAAAACCATTCCTTTTCCCACTTCGGCTCAGAAAATTAAACATTACAAAGAATACGGAAAATTAAATTTTAAACTCAATGGAAATCTCCACGAACTGACTATTTATCAGTCCGATCCGCCGATTGAGGGCTATGAAAATTCCTTGTTTCTGCCGTTTATGGATGAAACAAATGGCGATACATCTTACGGTGGTGGACGTTATTTAGATTTTGAAATTACTGATATTCAATCCAATAAATTGAGGATTGACTTCAATAAAGCCTATAATCCTTATTGCGCTTACAGCAAATATTATAATTGTCCGATTCCGCCGGCCAATAATTATCTCGACACCGAAATCAAAGCAGGAGTAAGTTATTCAGAATGAAATTGTTAGATTTTTCAAAACAAATATTTGATGAATTAAATTCAGCAATTCCTTGGCAAAAAAACATCCTGGATTTTCTTGAAGAATGGAATTCCGTTTCCCCTTTTGTGCCAAGCAAAACTTCCGGTTCCACCGGGACACCTAAGGAAATTCAACTTCCCAAAACTTCGATGAAAATGAGCGCCCAAATGACCGGAAAATTCTTTGGACTCAAACCCGGAGATACCGCTTTGCTTTGTATGCCGGTCAATTTTATCGCCGGAAAAATGATGATTGTCCGAGCCATGGAATTGAAACTCAAACTCTATTGCGTGGAACCAAAATCGAAAATAGATTTGAATTTTGCTGACTCTCTCGACTTTGTTCCGATGACCCCGATGCAGGTAGAAAATTCTTTTGATGAATTATCCAAAATCCGAATTTTGCTGATCGGTGGCGCGCCCCTTTCGGAACCTTTGAGAAAAAGATTGCTTGAAATTCCGACCCAAAGTTTCGAATCCTATGGAATGACCGAAACTATTACGCACATTGGGTTAAAGGAAATTTCGGAGGAGTTTTTTACCATTCTAAAAGGCATCGAAATCCGACAGGATGAAAGGGAATGTCTGATTATTCAAACGCCTTATTTTGAAGAGGAAATCATTACCAATGATATCGTTGAAATTAAAGATAAAAACCAGTTCAAATGGTTGGGCAGAGCCGATAATGTCATCAATTCCGGAGGGATAAAACTTTTTCCCGAACAAATCGAAAAGAAGTTGAAACCCTTTATCGAAACGGAATTTATCATCAGTTCTCTTCCCGATGAAACTTTAGGTCAAAAGTTAATTCTGATTGTGGAAGGCCAAAAAAACGATTATTCCGAATTGCTGGAAATGCTTCCGCCCTCAACTTTGGAGAAGTTTGAAAAACCCAAGGCAATTTATTTTCTCGATAAATTCCCACGTACCGAAAGTGGAAAATTGCAAAGAGAAAAAATCAGGGGATTGATCATTTCAATTTGAGTAATACAATCGGACTCTCATACCAATAATTAAATTCTTGCGCATTGTATCTCGAACGATTTATCGATTTGAAAATTATTTTTACTCGGTATTTCCCCAAATCCCCTTCTACAAAGAGTTCGTCAACCTTCTGATAATTTTCCCTTCCTTTAAATTGCTTGAAAACATCATCAAACAGAGGTTTCAAATCCAGTGAATCCGCATTGTTAAGCATTAACTTATATTTTCTTGAATTTCCGTTATTAAAAATCATTTCGAGACTGTCATTACCTATTGTCACCGGATTTTCTTCATTCTCTGGAAAAACAACGATATGCTCGAATCCATCAAGATCATAACTCACATTTTTGGAAACCAAATTCACATAGTCGTTGCTAGAAACCGTAACTGTGGAATAAGTTCGGTTGGAAAACTTCTGAGGCAATGACCAATAATATGCGTTTTGAAAATCTTTTTGCATCTCTTCACTCAAATAATTATGCACATAATCTTTTTCAAATCGTTTATGCAGAAACTCAAATTTATCGGCAATTTCATAAGCAACAGTATCCGGAACTTCCTGGGTGAAATCAATTTTCCCATTGACCAATAAATTATTTTCATTCAGAATTTTTTCCAATTCATTTTTCTGACTTCTTTTTGCTACCGAAAACGCATTGAAATAAGGAAAAATCAAAGCGAAAATTCCAAAACAGAAAAGCGAAATCGGAATGAATTTAATCGTTGGACTTTTTCTGAAAATAAAATAAGCTACTACCGTCGAAAGCCAGAGCGCAAGCAGTAAAACATAATACCTCGGTTCGGTATATCCGTATTCCAAAACCCTTGTGAAAATTGCAATAAACAAAAGAAGAATGAGCGGAATCAGCGTAAAATAAAATAGTTTTGAAAATATCCGTATCCAGAATTTATCGGTATTTTCTTTCAGTGGATGAACCAATAGCAAAGCCAGAATTCCGACAATCGAATAAGCCAAAACCAGATAGGAAACCCAACCGCGCGGAAGTTCCCAGTTAATCAGAATTTTCCCCGAATAAAAATACAAAATGACCACATAGATACTCAAAAGCGGTATCAAAACGTATTGAGTAAAAAACTTTAAAACCACCGGATAATTCCCTTCTTTTTCCAGAAAATCAAGTCCGGTTTCATTGAAAAGCAAAAAGATAAAGCTGCTACCAAAAATCAAAAGTGAAACTGCTATCTCTGCATATAAATTATCTCTAATTCCTACATTGAAGAGTTTGTCCACCGCCAAAACAGCCAGCAAAACGCCACCGGTCAGTACGCCCGTAAAAACCAATGTGAGAAAGAAATTCACAAAAAGATTTTTATTGTATTGCCAGAAATTAATTTCCAGGTATTTTCGTCGCATAAAAGCCACAAAAGAAACCAATAAATGCGATAGAATATAAACCGGAATCAACAAATAAGCGTAAAATTCAGTGAAATCATCATCATCTTTCGGCAAGATGAAATAAAATCCGATTAGATATAAAATTCCCAAAATTTCAATGAAAAAATTCATTTTCCAACGCTGGGAAAAGATTTTCAGCGCAAACATCAGCGAAATCCCTATGGAAGAAACAATTATGATTTTGATGAGAAAAAAACTATCATCCAAAATGTCTTCAATCAGCATTATGGCTGCAAGCGACATAATCGCGGACATCAATAAAACAAGCGGATAACGGAAAATAGCTTCTTTTGCATTTAAAAGAATTTCATGGAATTTGTTTTTCATGTGTTAAGTTTTTAGTGAATCAGGAATTCAGGTTCAAAATTTCATGATCAGGCTCATAAACCCCAAACTGAACCGGAATGATGGTGTTTTCAAAAACGGTTTGGGCTTCTTCCAGCAAAACATTCGGATTTTTATATCGGTTGGAAAAATGTCCCAAAATAAGCTTTCCGACATTGGCATCGCGGGCGATTGTCGCGGCTTCGCGTGCGGTGGAATGTCCCGTGTATTGCGCCATTTCCTGCAAATCACTCAGAAAAGTCGCTTCGTGATAGAGAATATCCACATCTTTTATGATAGGAACTATGTCCGGTTTGTACCGCGTATCGGAACAAAAAGCATAACTGAAAGATTTTTCCGGCTCTAGCGTGAGTGCTTCATTGGGAATGATTTCTCCATTGTTTAACTGAAAATCACGTCCGCGTTTCAGGTTTTCATAATCACAAATTTCAATTTCAGGATAATTCCGAACGGCCTGAATGTTCAGTTTTCGGGGTTTTGTTTTTTCACGAAACAAATAACCGTTAGTATAAATTCTATGATCCAGCGGAATGGTGAAAACCTCCACTTTATCGTCTTCAAAAACCTTAACGCTTTCTTTGCTTTCCAGTTCTTTGAAAACGATGTCAAAAGTACATCTCGCCTGTGTATGTTTCAGCTGGTTCATAATGAAATCCTGAATTCCTTTCGGCCCGAAAATATACAAAGGCGTTTCCTTGCCCAAAAGTTGTAAAGTGCTGATGAGTCCGACCAATCCAAAAACATGATCGCCATGCAAGTGGGAGATGAAAATATGATGAATTTTGGAGAATTTGGCTTTGGCTTTTCGAAGTTGAACCTGGGTTCCTTCGCCACAGTCAATCAGGAAATTGCGCCCGGCGATTTCGAGAAGCTGAGCAGTCGGTGCCGATTTTTTCTTAGGTATGGCCGAGTTAAATCCCAGTATGGTAAGTTTCAAAGACAATACTATAAATTTCCGATAAAGTTAATCAATTTCTGTACCGCTTTGGCTCTGTGACTGATTTGATTTTTTTGTTCGGAATCCATTTCACCAAAGGTTTTTTCGTGTCCGTCCGCGACAAAAACTGGATCGTATCCAAAACCCTGATTTCCTCTGGGTTCGTTTATGATTTCTCCGTGAACTTCTCCGCTTACATAATGAATTTC
This sequence comes from Moheibacter sp., assembly GCF_049672845.1. Classification (NCBI taxonomy): domain Bacteria; kingdom Pseudomonadati; phylum Bacteroidota; class Flavobacteriia; order Flavobacteriales; family Weeksellaceae; genus Moheibacter; species Moheibacter sp. Next base: position 60,811 of record NZ_JBATWT010000025.1, on the reverse strand, counting down.
TCCGTCGATAATTATACAAAAAACCGATTTGAAATAAGCTTTTCGAATCTCTTTTGAATTTAATTCTTTCAATAATTTTTCAATATTATCAACTGAATTTCCGGTTCCGGCATAGCGCGAAGAAAAAACACCCGGATCGCCGTTGAGTGCTTCCACAAAAAGTCCCGAATCGTCTGCAAAGACATTTTTCCCGGTTTCTTTGTAAATGGTTTCTGCTTTTATTTTGGAATTTTCTTCCAATGTGCTTCCGGTTTCTTCGATTTCTTCGTGAAATCCAATGTCATTTAAGGACAAAACCTGAATTGAGTCCGGAAGAACCGAACGTATTTCTTTGACTTTATTTTCGTTATGCGAAGCAAAAATTAATTCCATTTGACTTTGTTTTTCGTGATTTTATAAAGACTCCATCCCAAAAATACGGCTATTGCAAAAGATATCATCACAGAAGTATAATTGTTGGGATTGGTGACATTTTCATCCATGGATTTATATCGCAACATAAAAATAAATGAAACTGTATTATTGAGTGCGTGGAGAAAGATGCAGATCCAGAGTGCTTTGGTGCGGTAATACACAAATCCGAATACAGCTCCGAGAAGTCCTGCGCCCAGAAATTGCCAGGGGTTCATGTGCGCCAGTCCAAATAGTAAGGAACTCAGTGCGATGGCAATAATCGGCGAAACACCTTGCTGAAACAATCCGCGAAGGATAATTCCCCTAAATAAAATTTCTTCGAGAATGGGTGCCAGAATACAAACCGTGATGAATCCGGCGATTTTATAATCCATCATCATTTCAAATGCCTGAATGATTTGTTTATAAAAATCTTCCAGCCAGGGAATTCCTTCGGTGGGAATCATCGAAGTTAAAAATTCGGCAAAAGGCAACATGAAAATATAAAAAAGTGTGCTCAGAAATAAAACACCGATGCTCGCCGGTTGCCAAATGTGCGCCAGAATCGCTTTCCAGCTTGTTTTTACATAAGGAATCAGAATGAATATCGCAAGTACACCCCCAACCAGAAATGAAACTGGCAAGGTAATATGATAGAGTTCCTCCTTGAAATAAGCCGGGATATTGATCACCGAAGAAATGAGCTGAAGACAAACTGCGACAATTAAAGCTGCGACTATGGATTTGAAAATGGGAATTTTAAACTGCGAAGTCTGTGGTACCGTTCCGAATTTCTCTTCCTTTAACTGGTCATTCATGATGATAAGGTTTGCCCTGCAAGATAGCAAATGCACGGTAAATTTGTTCGGTTAAAAACAATCGGATCATCTGGTGAGTAAATGTCATTTCGGAGAGGGAAAGTTTGCGGTTGGCACGTTTATAAACTTCATCCGAAAAACCATAAGGTCCGCCAATCACAAATGCGATTTGCTTTACGGACTGGTTCATCAGGGATTGTAATTCACCGGCAAAAGCAGATGAACTGAGTTGTTTTCCCCTTTCGTCCAATAAAATTACATAGTCGGAATTGTTTAATTTAGAGAAGATTAATTCGGCTTCTTTTTCTTTTTGTTGTGATTCCGAAAGGTTTTTCCGATTTTTGATGTCGGGAATCTCCATTCGCTGGAAATTCCAATGGATGGGAAGTCTCTTTTCATATTTCTGAATCAGTTCTTCCAATGGTTTTTCATCGGTTTTTCCAATGCAAATCAGGGTAATATTCATTTTGAATTTATCAATTTGACTACAAAATTATGGCGATTCGATCAAAGTTGAAAAAAATATCCAATGATAATCTTTTTGTAAAGGTAGGGAAGCGAATTAAATTTAAGTCGCTCAACAATACTTCTCTTTACACATTGATCGGATATTTGATGAAAGGGATTTCCAACCGGATTTTTGCTTTGCGTGTGGGAGCGGTTTCCTGGGCGTTTTTTTTCAGTGTTTTTCCTTTTCTTTTGTTTTTGTTCAGCGTTTTGCCTTATGCGCCGCTTTACCAGGAAATCCAGACTTTGTTGTTTTCGGAATTTATTCCGCGAATTCTGCCCGAAAGAATTACCAATGAGGTCATCGGATATGTTTCCCAAACGGCAGATGGAAAAGGCAGAAGGAGCATCGGTTCATTGTTTATCATCCTGACGATTCTGCTTTCGTCAAACGGAATCACGGTGATGATCAATGGTTTCAATGCTTCACATTACGGATATGCCAAACGTAGAAAGGGCATTCACAACCGCTTTATTTCCATCATTCTGACTTTATTTTTTGTAGTTTTCATCATCGCACAATTAATTCTTACTTATTACACGACTTTCATCTGGCGTTATATTGAAGAATACGGAGCTTTTCTGGAAGTTCCGACTATGATCAGTGTGCTGAATTTTGCTTCGGCATCACTTTTCTATTTCACTTCGCTTGTGATGCTGTACTATTATGGGACCAATGTGAAACAAAGATTCCGCAATGTGGCGCCCGGTGCAGTCATGGCGACGGTTTTATTTTTTGTAACGCTGATGGGTTTCCAGTACTACATCAAAAAGTTTAATTATTATGATTTGCTGTACGGCTCAGTGGGATTGGTGATGATTATGATGATTTTTGTTTACATCAACGTTTTATTAATCATGATTGGATTTGAGCTGAATGCCGCCATTCATTATGCGAAGACAAGAAAGATCAGGTGAAGTTTTAAAATATTTTTTATATATTTAAGAAGTATTTAAAATATAATATTATGAAAACATTGCTAATTACAACTTTTATCATGATTTTTTTCGGGTTAAATTTAACTGAGATTGAAAAAAATGAGCACAATTTGATTGAAACTAATAACGAACAAATTCCATGTTTCGGGACTCTTTTAAATGACTGTGTAGAACTTTGTATTTATGATACTTCCCAAACCATAAAATATCAAGCAAACGGAACTGGTGGAGTTGTTGACATATGGATTGTAGGTTGTTCTAAAGAAGTATATTTCTGTGATAATTGTCCTACTTCGGGAACTATTTCGAAAAACCAATTTTCCGGAGAAGTATGTTCAGGTATTCCGTGCACTAATTATAGTATTTCCATAACATATAAAAGACCTGATGGAACGCATTGCAACAACGTATTGGAAAATTTTTGTTGGTAAAAAATAGCTGAGCGACTATAATAAGATTTTCACTAAGGTAATTAAAGAACCTCGTAGGTAATTAATTTCTTAATTTTATTTGAATAAAATTGTCTAAAACAAAAAGAATTATTCTAACAATATTGATCAAGGATAACAAAAAAGCCACATAAACAAGTGGCTTTTTTATAATAATTTAATCACATACATGAATACCCCTTTAAACAATATTTTGCAGGACTCCAATGGCTTTAAAATATTATAAAACCAGATCAAGCACTGTTTAAAGCTGTAAAATCGAACCAGCATTATGCCATAATGCTCAACATATAATAAGACATCGTTCTGAGATATTTCTCTATGGTCGAGTAAATGAAACCTTTACTAATTCACTTTTTATGTTATCATACAACATTAGAAGCCTATTAAGATAAAAATGACTTTCCTATCTTCTCCAGTAATATAGTCGAAATGAATAATAATGGATTCATAATTTTTAAATCTATAGTTCATTATAAGCTGAAAATATAAAGCCACCTCGGTTGAACCGAGATGGCTTTATATTTTTAATTGAGATTATTCAATTATTTTTTAACAACTTTAGAAGTAGTTACGTTTCCTTTTGCATCAACAACTTTTACTACGTAAACTCCTGCAGGAAGTGAAGAAAGGTTAACAGAATTAGATTTAGATGAAGCTACAACTTGTCCACTTAAACTCAAAACAGTAACTTCTTTAACATCAACATTTTTAGTAGATATATTTAAAATATCTTTTACAGGATTTGGGTAAACACTCACTGTTGATTTTTCCATATCATTTACACCCATTTCAGTACAGTCTCCTGTAAGAGTATATACAAATGAAATAGCATCAGGAGCTGATGAGTTAAATAAAGTCCAGAAACCTTCTTCATAATAGTAAGTGTATCCTGTTGCAGATAAAGTAAAGTTCAGTCCAACTTGAATACCATCATCAACAGCCATTTCAATACCAAACCAATTATCAAAACCAACTAAGTTAGCCGCAGGCATTCCGTTTAGGTCAAATGTAACATCGTATACATAAACAACTGCACCACTAGTCAAGTTGATTGCTTGTACGAATTCCGCTGCAGAAGGAGTTGTTGTATAAGTAGAAATAGCATTATTTGGGTAGAAACTTCCATCATCATCATAGATGTTGAAGATAAACTCTTTTTCATCTACTGTATAAGATTCATCTTCGTAAACACCTATTAATAAGTTCAAGCTTTCTGGATGAAAAGCACTTCCTGGATCCATAGGCAACACACTCGCATACTTTGTTGCATTAATTGCTCCTCCCCAATAATTGTCATCTGCAATATCCACACCACATGCATCGGTTGTTCCCTCAGTTGAAATAATTTGTTGATCCAAAGCTTGAGAAAGCTCACCTACTTGTCCAAATCCTACAGTAAAAGCCAAACCAGCTAAAAGAATAGAAAATTTTTTCATGTTTTTTTTGTTTAAATTAATTTTTCAATGCCCGAAAATAATCAAAATTTTTAAATAAAATAGTTAAATTGAAAAATCTTTAATCATTTTACCCTGTTTTGCATAGCTTTTTAAGCTTTTATCGATAAAATCACCTATTTCAACCTTATTTTTTTCCGGGAAAAGCAAATGAGCATTTGCACCCGCATCCAGTGTAAAGTATAAAGGAAGTCCGGTTTCCTTTCTGAACCTCCAAATTTCTTCAATTACATATAGCGTATTGGGTTTCATTAATATATAATAAGGATTGGAAGTCATCATCATCGCATGCAGACTCAAAGCTTCATGTTCCACAATTATCCCGAACTCCTCCAGATTGCCTTCTTTCAAAACCGGAATCAGTTTCTTCAGATTTTCTGCTGCAGACTCAAATCTTCTCTCTGCATACGGATGTCCTTCCATCAGTTTATGCCCGACTGTACTCGAAACTTCTTTTTCTCCTTCTTCAATCAGCAAAATCGTATCCTGGAAGTTTCTGAAATTTTCATGGATTTCGTACGGATAAGGTACTGCGTACAAATCTGAACTACTTTCAACTGCTGAAGTTTCGCCCCAAACCGTAATGCTCTGATAAACCGAACGACATGCACTCCCCGACCCTAAACGCGCCAGAAAGGATGCCTTTTTAAGTCTTTCCGTTTCACTGAGATTTCCGCCCAGTTGATTTTCCATTTCGGTCAAGCAAAGCGCCAAAGCGCCCATCCCCGATGCAGACGAGGCAATTCCGCTGCTGTGCGGAAAAGTATTATGTGTATTTATTTCAAATTCAAATCGATTCAGAAAAGGCATAAATTCTTCAATCCGATTGAAAAATGTAATGATTTTCGGAGCGAAATCGGGTTTAAGTTCATTGTCCAGAAAAACTTTTAATTTAAATTCACCCGAATCATTGGGTTTGAATTTCAATTCGGTTTGGGTATTGCTTTCATTCAACGTAAAACTCAGTGAAGGATTCATCGGAATCTGCACATCGCGCTTTCCCCAATACTTAATCAAAGCGATATTGGACGGACATTTGGCCGAAACGATTCCCGAAATAGTATATTTTTCTGAATTTAATTTTGATTTGAATTCTTTCATGAAAGAAATTATTATTTATCCTTTGATTTAGTTTTTAAATATCGGTCACCATGAAAAACAAGGGCTTCTTTAACAGGTCGAAAGCTGATTCCCAGAGCATCTTTGATTTTATTATTGGAATATTTCGATTTTCCGGTAAGCGCATGATAACTCGGTTTGCTCATGTATCGTCCGCCAAAAATCCGGCCCAACTGTGAAATTATTCTTACAAATTTCAACTTCCTTTCCGACAAAACATTGGTTTTCCCAAGCTTCCATCGGCTTCTCAGAAAATCAAAAATTTCCACAAAGGTTTTATCTTCAGAAGTGAGTATATGGGCCTTATTGAATTCTTTTCTTTCGACAAGTTCTGCCAGAGAATAAACCACATCGCGGACATCCACATATCCGGTCAGTCCTGCCGAAGCATAAGCCTTTTTTCTCCCGGCGAGCTCAAATATTTTTTCGCTGGCGCGCGTTCCGTCTAAACTCCCAATGACCACCGACGGATGAACCACCACTACGTTCAATCCTTCCTGAGAAGCTCTCCAAACTGCCATTTCTCCCTTTTTCTTGGAAATCGCATATTCCGAATGAACCCTTTGCGAATCCCATCCGGACTCTTCAGTAATAAGATTACTACCCGGCGCCTCATCCAGAACCGCAACAGAACTGATGTAAGCAAAATTTTTCACTCCGGCCGAAATGGCAAGATTCACCAAATTTTCTGTTCCGGTTACATTTACATCCTGAATGCTTTTTCTGAATCGGTCATCAAACCCGACACTTGCAGCAGTATGGTAAATCGTTTCGACATTTTCCAAAGTTTCTGAAAGGGAAGGAATGTCCAGCAAATCGGTTTCAACCCATTGGATTCTCTCAAAAGATTCCAAATCGGAAAACTCAAGGAATAAATTTTTAACTGACTCAACAGATGAATCCTTTCTTTTCATCGCCCGAATGGCTTTTCCTCTTCCCGATAATTCGAGCAGGAGAAAACTTCCGATAAGACCTGTAGCGCCTGTGACGTAAACCATTTTGCGAAGATATATATTTTAATTGCGAATCTTGAATTTGGAAATTCTATATTAAAACCGGTCTTCTGGGTTTTTCGTCTTCCAAAATTTTGGCCAGCGTAGGCGGTAGCACGGTAATATTATTGAAGAAATCATCAAAAAAACCTTTGGTTTCTTCTGATAATAATTCGGAATATTCTTCAATAAAACTCTCTCCGTAAACAATGGGGAGCTGAACCAATTTTTCTCCGCGCATAATTCCTACGAGATGATATTCGTCGAGACTGTCCAGAGGTTTACCGGTTGCAATACAGTGATTCAGCATATAATTCATATCGATTTCAACTTCTTCTGAATTTTCCAGACGCGGCATTCCGCCCATATTCATCGCAAATTCCTGCATCCTTTGCATGGATTCTTTGGAAATGCTCTGCATCATATCGGTTTTACATCTCTCACAGATTGCATATTCAAAACTCAGTTGAAATTCTGTTTTGTCATGCGTTCTCTGAAATGCTTTTTCTATGAAATAATGACCATTACCAAAACCGTTTCCGCAAACCGAACATTCGGTATGGGGCTGATGGTTTTCTGAGGAATAAAATTCTTCCGGTATGTCTTCGCTGAAATTAAAAAAGAAATGCACTATGAATTATTTTAATGGTAAAATTAGGCATTTTGGATGAGACAATTTCTAATTATTCTAAGAGCCTGATTATAATAATTTGTTTATGCTTCTTTTTGGCTGTAAAGTCGTTAAATTCTGAAATGAAAAAACCCGCAGTTTTGCTGCGGGCTATAAACTAAATCCTAAACAAATTCTACTTTTTAATGATTTTAAAAGTTTCTGTTTTCCCGTTCTCCAATTCGGCTTTCACGATATAAACACCTGATGAAAGTGATTTCGTATTTACTTTTTTGGATTTCGAATTCATGATCAACTGACCCGAAAAATTATAAACCGATACATTTTTCAAATCTGATGTGGATTGAATAATCAGTTCATCTTTTACCGGATTCGGATAAAAATTAAATTCAGAATTGTCCATGTCATTTACACCCAATGTTTCTTTACAAAATCCAATGACTTCAAAAACAAGGTTAAGCCCATCTGATTCTTCCCAGGTTCCGCCCTGGTCATAAGAAATCAGTGCAAATCCTCCAATTCCCGGTTCTGAAGTTGCTTCCCAGGCTAAGAAATCACTAATAGGAACCGGCGTAACTTTTACTTCAATAAAATATCTTCCGGCTGTAAGTTCAATAACCTCATCAAACTCAAATTCCAAATCTACGGCTACGACATCCAATGGCAATCCATCAAATGGCCAGTATCCAAAAAAATTTTCGGTTTTGGGACCTTTGTTATTTACCGAATACACAATTTCACCCGGCAAACCGTTTTCTTCTTTTCTGATTTTAATATCAGCATTTATGATATTGCCCAATTGTAAGGTTGTCATTTTGAAATCACTCAGGTAAAATGTCGTGTTTTCTTCCACAATGAAATCATCTGCCAAGAGCGCAGAAAAACCCAAACCTGTTTCGTGTTCGTTTCCTGCATTTCCCTGACTACAGAAATCCCCATACTCCGGCTCTTCTTCGCCTGTTGATTCACAGTTTCCGATAATTTCAAATACCTGATCATAATAAGAAAATCCTGAAAACCAGGGATCCTGGTCAAATCTGGAAATATCAAATCGGCCTACGCTCATGGTATATTCGCCGGCAATTTCCCAACTAACCGCAATCTCATCACCGGGTGCAGCTTGCAATTCCATGAAATATTTTCCTCGTGGGAATTCTGTTTCGGGAATATCTACTACAATTTGGTAAACGTCCATATTTTCAATTCCACTGGTATAAGCAAACTCCTGACTGACAGGAATCAGATTTGTATAGGAGTGTAAGATTTCTCCCGGCATTCCTCCTACTTCTGACCAGAAATTGACGACCACATATTCAAGCTCCTCAGGTCCTCTGAAAGCATGGAATTTTATCTGATTTACTGTAAAAATAGTTCCACGCTCCACATCAAAATCGGTAGCCGAGGAATATTCATAAGTGCCACCTGTTGTTATATTCACTCCGCTTCCTGTTTCTTCAGACGGAACTACCACAGAACAATCGTCGTTTTGTCCATAACCAACGACTCCTGCAATCAACATAGCCGTAAATAAAATTTTCTTCATTGTGTTTTTATTTTGCGGTAAATCTAATTCCCTATACTGAGAAATTCTAATGAATATCTTTCAAAATCCTTGATTTTAAAAGTCTATTTAATTAATTAAAATCCTAAATATCAATACGTTAAACGCTATTTGACTTGAGGTTTATAAGATTCTCTTTTGGCAGCTTCACGAAGAAAAACTGACGGCGAAATGCCTGTAACATTTTTGAAAACTGTGGCAAAAGCACTATGTGAGGCAAATCCACTTTGTGTTGCCAGGTAACTGATTTTGTAGTTCAGAAATTCGGGATGCTTATAAATTTTTTCGCATATGTAGTGAATCCGAAGTTCATTGATATAAGCATTGAAATTTTTCTTTTTATACTTATTGATGACTTCTGAAAGATAGGTTGTGTTTGTTTTTAACTGAACGGCGAGCGTTGAAATATTGAGATTTGGATGGGTAAATTTCTCAGATTCTTCAAACTTTTTTAATTTCTGAAGAATTTCTTCTTCCATGAGACTGGGTGCAATCAAATCCAGATCTTTTTGCGATTCTTCTTCTTTAAATTCCTCCGTCTTTTCTTCTTCCAGTTCAGAAATAATCTTCCGGAACAAATCCCTTTCTTTTTTTCTTTTGTAATTCAAATAAACAACTATAATTAAAAACAGAATCACCAAAATAACTCCTGAAATCAGCAACACCTGATTCCGCTTTCCTGCTTTTGTCAAAGCAGAATTCATTTCTTTTTGCTCTTCGTCAAAGGCTTTATGAACAGCTTTTAAGTTACTGGTTTTCAGAGAATCACTTAACTCAAGATACTTCTCATTGAAAAAACTATAGTTTTGATCATCACCCAAACTTTTATAATTCTTTGAAAGATTCAGGTATATTTCGGAACGAAGTTCAGTGTTTTTGAATTGAGGATTTTCCAGTATTGTCCGGAGCGAATCAACCGCCCTTTGGTAAAAGCCTTTTTCGGCATAAGTTTGTGCAAGAGTGGTATAAATAAAGAAAACAAGTTCCGAATTTTCGTCGTTTTTTAAGGTCAGAGATTTATTGAGATACCATTCGGCCGAATCTGTTTCTCCCATTGCTAAATAAGAGTTTCCAATGTTGTAAAGCGATCTTTTATAATGATAATTAACTTGTTTTCCCGGTTCAATTATGGTTTGAAACTGTTTCAGAGATTTTTTATAATTGGAATTGGCTGACATATAATTTTTCTCATCATACATGATATTTCCCATTTCCAAAAAAGAAAGTCCTTTCAGAAAGTATTTCGTACTTCCTTCATCCAGAAGATCAATCTCCTGAATGGCTTTTTCTAAATATACTTTGGCTTTTTCGTTTAAATTAAGTTGGACATATTGATGCGCAATTGAACCATTCATCTTGGCAATCAATTCGCGATTTCCCGATTTTTCGGCTTCCGATTTTGCTTCAAAAAGCAATTCCGTAGACTTAGTTATTTCATTATCAATAAAATATGAAACAGCCATTAACCCCAACACACGACTTCTCTGGATTTCAGAATTGGAATGATTAAGAATTAATTCTCCGATTTCAATTGCTTCTTCCGGATGAGTTTTATGAATTTCAGAGAGTTTCTGTTCCAGACTGTCCAGACGAATATCTTTGTTTTTCTGCGCAGAAACCGACGAAAAAAAACAAAAGAAAAAGACAGGAATAAAGAACTTTGTAAAATTCAATTTAAATATTTTGGTCAAAAATATAAAAAAAACCGCCCTTAAAGAGCGGTTCAGTATCAATTATGGGAATATTAATCCAACAAATCTTCAAGTACAAAAATATTGAGCGCAGATTGGGACATATCGGCATTGAGAATTGATGTAACTATAGCTGTCCCAATGGCTATTTGCCCTGAAGTTGAGGTATAGTTTCTTCCACGACAAGCCACTTTAAATGTATGGTTTCCCACTGAAATATTATTAAAGCTTGAGTTCATATTAAAAACATTGTAGGATCCTGTAGAACCTCTTATAATGTCTACTCTTGCTCCTTTCAACTGATTATCAAGAAAAATACCACATGAAAAACTTGCTGATCCCGAAAAATTCATCTGAGCGGTGGTTTGGAATTGCACATGAACTTTATTCACAGAATGTGATACTGTGATTTGCTTTGTTAGTCCCGGAATTTCTGTCCAATTCCCGGAAAGCGATTCATTTTGCGCATAAGTCGTAGATCCTGTCTGAGATAAATTTAAACCTACTCTGTCGTTGAGTGCCTCTACAGCTGTAAGATAGAGTCCTCCTTCATAGCCCACCGGGATTTTCACTTCTTCCCAGCTTACATCATTTGTTGTTCCGTTTGAAGTCAGTGCTTTGTTTTTATCTCCCGGGTCTCCCAACGCACTGTCTGTTCCGCTGACATGGATTTTTCCGGTAACATTTATATCTCCGTTTACATCAAGTGTAGTTACAGGATTAGTGGTATTGACACCAACCTGCCCCATAACAGGACAGCTTATAACCAAGAGTACGAGTATTTTGAATATATTTTTTTTCATATTTTTTGAATTTTGATTAAGGTTCCACATCAACATAAGTATCAGGAATTTCAAATACTTCAACTTTTATGGTAGATTTCGCCATAAAGTTGTTCAGGTTTTCAGTCTGCACGGCTCTTCCTATCCCCAGGGTAACTGAAGTTGAGTAACTTTGTCTTCTTGTGCAGGCAACATCTACATTATGAGTTCCTACGGAAAGATTTTCCGCTATCTGAAGCATGGTAATAGTTCTGAAAGGAGCATAAGCAGAACCTGGTTGCTCTACAGTATTGATACGTACAGCCTGTAATTTCCCATCAATGAAAATACCACAAGCAAAATCAATGGCATCCAGCATATTGTTTTGAGAAGTTGTTGCCATTTGTACCACAGTTTCAAAAGTAAAGTATGTTTTGTTTTGAGTACTATAAACATCAAAAGTTTGGGTCATACCCGGAATTTTCTTCCAGGAAGTAAGTGAACTCAACAAAGTCCCTCTGGTATAAATACTATTTCCCGTATTTTCAGTTGAACTGAACGAGACTCCTGTTGTGTCTTCAAAAGTATTATTGTAAATCAAATAATAATTTTGTTCAATTTCCGGGATGTTCAGCGTCAACCATTTTGGGGGAAGGCCGGGACCTTGGGAAACCAGCACCTGCCCCGTCACTCCGGGGTCCCCAAAACTTCCTTCGGTACCACCTGTGTAGATTTTTCCGCGTACACTTAAATCACCATCCACATCCAAAGTTGCGTTGGGAGAGTTCGTATTGATTCCTACCTGAGCAATTGACAAATAGCTCAAAATGAGGAAAAGGGTTGTTAGATTTTTTTTCATTTTTTTTCTTTAGGTGGTTAATCATTGGTTATATATTCCATAACATCAACTTTCAGGTTAGAACTCAGCATAAAATTATTGGCAACTTGAGTTCCTGAACTGAGTGCTCTTCCTATTGCAAGCTCATAATTACCGCCCGTACTGGTTCGGATTTTACGACAAGCCACTTTCAGCGTATAGGTGCCTGCAGGCATATCTGATAAAACATAGGACAAAGTATATATGGCCTGATTTTTAGCATTTTTATTGTTCACGCCGTTGATTTGGTCACCTCTCAAAGCTACAAGCTGGTCATTCATAAAAACCCCACATGCATAGCGCACAAAATAGCTTGTGGAATTCTCCGAATTATAGGTGTTCGGCATTTCCACTCCTGATTGGAATAACAAATTAATTTTGTTGGCAGGGTGATTTACTTCAACCGTAGTCTGAAGTCCAGGAATCTGAGTCCAGGCATTGGTCAAAGGCGAACCAAGCGTACTTAAATCCACTCCATCACCTGGACCGGAAGCAAACTGAATACCAACTTCATCTACAATAGCATAGCTATACTTTAACTGAATTTGTCCTTGTTCCAGAAATGGAATTTCAACAAATTTCCACATAGGCTCATTTGATCCATCTTGAGAAAACAACACTTGTCCGTTTTGTCCGGGGTCGCCTGTGGTCGTAGAAGTTCCCTTTAAACGAAGTTCTTTTCTAAGAGTCAAATCCCCGTTTATATCCAGGGCACTTTGGGGCAAATCAGTCTCAATGCCAACTTGCGCAAATAAATAGGTCGAATAAAATAACAGCAAAAAATACGATAATGCTTTTTTCATATAAAATAGGATTAGGATGTTACGTAAGAAATATTCCCATTCGGATTTACCGTGAAAACCGAATACGAGGAATTTGTAATAAATCCGTTAGGCAAGATTTATTACATCTGAATGTTAGCTGGAAATTCTGTAGATTTTCATATTTATCATAGATTAGTTTGGTTATGACAAATATATAACATTAATATTAAGTACTCAAAAAAATCTTTCCGGGATTCATGATATTTCTCGGATCTATTGTTTTTTTGATTGATTTTTGCAGCTCTAAATTTGCTTCGCTAAATACAATCGGTAAGAAGTTTTTCTGAATTAGCCCAATTCCATGTTCACCCGAAATGGTCCCACCCAATTCTTTCACGATTGTAAATAATTCTTTCAAAATAACCTGAATATCAGGCACATTGTAAGAGTTTTTAAAATCCGGATGATTAATCCGAACATGAAGATTCCCGTCTCCGGCATGGCCATAACAAACAACTTTGAAGTTGTTTCTATCAGCTAATTTGTGCATTTCGTTCACAAGTTTTGCCAGATTCCCTCTCGGAACAACCGTATCTTCCTCAATGGTATAACCGTTTCGCTTCACGACTTCCGACACTTTTCTTCTGATGTGCCAGACCCGGTCTTTTTCTGCTTGATTTTCAGCAAAAAGAATTTCGCCAATATTAAATTTCGAAAGGGTTTCCACACATTTCTGTAGTTCGGTATCTATATTTTCATCCAGAGAAATCAGTAAATGCGCTTCGGTATCTTCTTCAATCGGAATCATCGATTCACCCAGAAAATCAACCGTCGCATCAATGGCTCTTTTTTCCATAAACTCAACTGCCGCCGGATGTAAACCTGCGTGAAAAATCGCAGCAACCGCTTCGCATGCTTCAGATGCATTGCGAAAAGGAACCAACAAGGAAACCTCATGCGTTGGTTTTGGCAAAACTTTCAAAACTGCTTTTGTAATGATGCCCAGCGTTCCTTCACTTCCCGTAAAGAGCTGCGTAAGATTCAGTCCGGTGCTGTTTTTTAATGTGTTTGCGCCGGTCCAAATGATTTCACCGTTGGGTAAAACCACTTCCAGATTCAGTACATAATGGGAGGTAACGCCATATTTCACGGCTTTTATTCCGCCTGCATTTGTGGAAATATTCCCACCGATAAATGAACTTTGCCAACTGCTGGGATCGGGCGGATAAAACAAATTTTTCTCAGCCAAAGCTTCCTGTAATTTATAATTGATGACGCCCGCATCTACTTTTACCTGAAAGTTATCTTGGTCGATTTCAATCAGTTGATTTAATTTTTCAAGCGAAATCAAAACACCTCCTTTAACAGCGAGCGATCCGCCGGTGAGACCGGTCCCGGCTCCACGTGGCGTTATGGGAAGCAATTCACGATAGCAATACGCCACAATTTTGGAAACTTTTTCAGCTGAATCGGGTTTCAAAACCACTTCGGGAAAAAATTCTAATTTCTCTGTTGAATCAGAAGCATACTTTTCCAATTCTGAAATCATAACATTGTTTTCTCCGATTGTTTTTCGGAAAAAATTCAAATCATCATCGGTCAGAACTTTGTATTCCATTTTTGTTTAAAGTTTCATCACCCACGGCAAACAATTGATTTAATTTGAGTTCAAGAAAAAACACCCAACATCCATCTTCCCGCATCCAACCTATTTCTGTCTGAAATAAACCTCGATCGGCACACCGGTAAAATCAAAATTCTTACGCAATTGATTCTCTATAAACCTCTTATAAGGCTCTTTTACATATTGTGGCAGATTGGCAAAAAATGCAAACTGTGGTGTACGTGTGGGAAGTTGGGTAACATATTTAATTTTGATGTATTTCCCTTTAATCGCTGGTGGAGGCGTTGTTTCAATGATAGGGAGCATCAATTCGTTTAATTTACTTGTTTTGATTCTTCGGTTCCGGTTTTCATTTACTTGCATCACAGTTTCAATCGTTTTGTGAACACGCTGTTTTGTCAATGCTGAAATAAACAAAATCGGAACATCTGTAAAAGGTGCGATTTTATTTCGGATTTCGGCTTCGTACTGCTTTATGGTATTGGTTTCTTTTTCAACCAAATCCCATTTGTTAACAAGTATCACAACTCCTTTTCGATTCCTTTCCGCCAAAAACAAGATATTTAGATCTTGTGCTTCGATTCCGCGGGTAGCATCAATCATCAATACACAAACATCGCATTCTTCCACCGCACGCACGGCTCTCATCACCGAATAAAATTCTAAATCTTCACTGACCTTTCCTTTTTTTCGCATTCCGGCGGTATCAATCAGGACAAATTCATGTCCGAATTTATTGTAAAGCGTTTCAATGGAATCACGGGTTGTACCTGCAATTTCTGTTACTATGTTCCGCTCTTCACCAAGCAAGGCGTTTGTCAGGGTGGATTTACCGGCATTGGGACGGCCTACGATGGCAACCCTTGGTAAGCCTTCAAATGGATCTTTATGTTCGGTTTCGTCAAAATGTTTGATTACTTCATCGAGAAGTTCTCCGGTTCCACTTCCGCTTTGGGAAGAAATCGTGAAGAAACTCTCAACGCCTAAATTATAGAACTCGTAGCTGTCATCCAGATTTTTATTCGTATCAACCTTGTTCACAACCAGTAAAACCGGCTTTTCACTTTTACGAAGTAATTGCGCCACCTCTTTGTCCATGTCTGTCAATCCGACCTGATTGTCCACCATAAAAAGAATGACGTTGGCTTCATCTATCGCCAATTCAACTTGTTTCCGGATCTCAACTTCAAATGTATCATCTGAACCCACGATGTATCCGCCGGTATCAATAACGGTAAATTCACTTCCGTTCCAGTCACTTTTCCCGTAATGACGGTCGCGTGTGACACCGGAAACGTCATCGACAATGGCTTGGCGTTTTTGAACTAAGCGATTAAAAAGGGTAGATTTTCCGACGTTTGGCCGGCCAACGATTGCAACTATGTTTGCCATAAAAAATGTTTAATAATCCTTCGACACCATGCCTACGGCAGGTAAGAGCTCAGGATGAGTGATTATTAATGGGTAACTTTTGAGAAACCATTTCTCAAAAGCCCAATTTTTTGGCAAAGGTACTACTTCAAAACTAGAAAATTAGAAAAAAATAAGAGTGCAGATTGAGAATAAAGAAATTCATAAAAATTTCCGGTTTAGTTTTTCTTTGCTTTTTTAAGAATCAAATACAAAATCAAAACTAAAAGTATGCCGGCAAGAATCCACTGAAATCCTTCCAGCGATCCCGAAATCGTCTTTTCCACTTCTTCGTTCATTCTTTAAATTTAAAAAGAAATTTCTTAATCCCGATTGATTATATTTGAATAATAAAATTTCGGATGAAAAATAACTACAATCTCTTGTTGTTCCTTTGTTTCTCAATGTTTCTGCTACACCTCAATTATCTATTTGTGGATATAATGGAAGCCCGGAATTTTGTAACGGCACGCGAAATGGTGGATGACGGCAACTGGCTTTTCACTACCATGAATGGCGAACCGCGCTATCAAAAACCGCCACTTCCGACCTGGCTCAGTGCAGGAATGGGCGCTATATTCGGAACCAATTCGGTTTGGGCATTGCGTTTTCCAGCAGCTTTAGCTTGTGTAGGATTGATTTTGGTTTTTTATCGATTTGTCAAAAAAGAAACCCAAAACATAAATCTGGCTTTGACAATCGGGCTGATTCTCACTACCACTTATCTGGTTTTATTTGTTGGAAAAAGAGCCACTTGGGATATTTTCTGTTACAGTTTCACCTTGATGGGTGTTTATTTTTTTTACCGAACTTTTCAATCCGAAAAAAATAATTTCCTCCAATTCACATTGGCCGGAATCTTCCTCGGACTTTCAATCCTCAGCAAAGGACCCACCGGATTTTATGTGATTGCCGCACCCTTTTTTCTTGCTTATTGGATTGCATACGGATTTCCGAAAATCAAATGGGCAGGTTGGATATGGATGGGAATTCTGACGGCAATTGTAGGATTTTCCTGGTATGGCTACGTATTTCTTTTTGACAAAGAAACCCTGATTCATACGCTTGAAGTAGAATCCACCGCAAGGACTAACCGCGAAGTAAAACCTTTTTCGCGCTATTTCAGCTTTCCGGTTCAAATGGGAGTTTGGGCCGTATTTGCTCTGATTTCATTGGCTTTTCCTTATGTAAAAAGAAAAGTCGAACTGCCTAAATCCTATAGTTTTTTCTTTTGGTGGACCCTGATTTGTTTTGTTTTATTGTCATTAATTCCCTCAAAAAAAGAACGCTATTTATTTCCACTTATGATTCCATTGGCTGCCACCACCGGATTCTATCTTTATTACCTCATGCAGAATCAAGATTGGAAAAAATGGGAAAAAATTCTGGTTAAATTCTCTTTCGGGCTCATAGGTTTAATCGCCATTTCTGTTCCGGTAATTTTGTTTGCAATTTTCAAGGTGGAATGGGGAATTTATGCCATTCTCTTTTCTGTCTCCGGAATTCTTGTCGGCATATATTTAATGAGAGAAGTATTTAAAAATTTCAACCTCAGAAATGCCTTTTTGGGAACGGTGGTCTTTGTGGCTTTGGCAATGTTTTTTGGAATTCCGGTGATTGACGGATTGTTTAACAGCAATCCACATCATCATTCGATTTTGACTAAAAAAGAAGAAATCGAAACATCCGGCTTAAAATTATACGGATTCGATGCTTATTCGCCCGAAATCATGTTCAAATACGGAAATACTATTCCGGAAATTTATCCCGACAAACCGGAAACTTATCCAAAAGAATCTGATTTTTTTCTGATTTCGTCAGACAATGAACCCATAGAATCTATTATCAATCAATTGAAAAATTTAGGTTTTACGGCCAAATTCATCGAGAAATTTGACGATAATGAAGAGAAACCCGGAACCAAAAACCATGTGGACAGAAAAAGGATGTTTTTATTTAAGGTGAATAAAAATTAATTCATAGAAATTTCGCATCCGGCATATGGTTATTGGTAATGTATTTAATCAGGAAACGATTATCGCGTCGATTGAAAAAAATATACCAATTCGTTCTTTTATTGGACGAATAAGAAATATAAAATTTACCGTGTTTTTTAAGTTCGGCAGGAGCTTGTTTATGCGTCTGGTTTTCAATTAATTCCGGAATGAAGTCATAAATATTTGAAACATAAGTTTCAGCACTTTCTAAAAAGCCAAAATATTCGTTTTCATAAAGTTTAATAATCAGCTCGTCTAAATAATCAATGACGGACGGAAGAACATTTATGACATTTTTTTCCACCAGAATCTGACTTTTTCAATTGATTTTTCTTTGGCTTCATCAAGCGTCAAAGCAGTTTCCCATTCTTTCTCAAAATCATCTTCCAGCAGACCTACTTCTTCCAGAAATGGCTGAAGTTGTTTGCCGAATTTCTGTAAATCAATCCGGATGAATGCATCTTCGCCTTGCGAATTTTTCTCGATTTCTATGCCTTTTATCTTTTGCATACCTCAAATTTACAAAAATTGAGCATACAGAAATGAACCGATTTCAAAATAAATCCTCCTTCCGCCTTCAAACTTCTTTTTTCGCTTCTTATCTTTGCAATCCAAAATTTAAATTCAAAATGAGTAATCCGAATCGATATACATTAACTGCTGCGCTACCTTATGCCAACGGACCGCTTCACATCGGGCATTTGGCGGGCGTTTACATTCCTTCCGATATTTATGCGAGATATTTGCGCCGAAAAGGAATGGACGTGGCATTTATCGGCGGTTCGGACGAACATGGAATTCCGATTACCATTCGGGCAAAAAAAGAAAATACTACCCCACAGGCGATTGTCGATAAATACCACGAATTAATCAAGGAAACCCTGGAGAAATTCGGTGTTTCTTTTGACCATTATTCGCGCACTTCCAATCCCAAACACCATGAAGTTTCTTCTGATTTCTTTTTGAATTTGTATAAAAAAGGAAAGTTTACCGAAGAAGTTTCGGAGCAGTTTTATGACGAAGAAGCCAAAGAATTTTTGGCGGACCGATACATCGTGGGCGAATGTCCGAGATGTCAAAATCCAAATGCCTACGGAGACCAATGTGAGAGTTGCGGTTCGACTTTGAGCCCGACTGAACTGATCAATCCGCGTTCCGCTCTAAGCGGAAATACGCCCGTTCTCAAAGAAACCAAAAATTGGTATTTGCCTTTGAATGAATACGAAGATTTTCTGAAAGAATGGATTTTGGAAGGTCATAAAAATGATTGGAAATCAAATGTTTACGGACAAGTGAAATCATGGATTGACGATGGTTTGAAACCTCGCGCCATGACCCGTGACCTCAATTGGGGCGTAAAAGTTCCTTTGCCGGAAGCCGAAGGAAAAGTGCTTTACGTTTGGTTTGACGCACCAATTGGCTATATCACCTCCACGATTGAATGGGCAGAAGAAAATGGAAAAAACTGGAAAGACTATTGGCAAAACCCCGACACGAAATTGATTCATTTCATTGGGAAAGACAATATCGTTTTTCATTGCATCATTTTCCCGGCGATGTTGAAAGCACATGGCGATTATATATTGCCTGAAAATGTTCCGGCCAACGAATTCATGAATTTGGAAGACGATAAAATTTCAACTTCACGCAATTGGGCAGTTTGGGGGCATGAATATTTAGAAGAATTTCCGGGTCAGCAAGATGTTTTGCGTTATGTTTTGACAGCCAATTTACCCGAAAACAAAGACAATAATTTTACTTGGAAAGATTTCCAAACCAAAAATAATTCGGAATTGGTGGGAATTCTGGGGAATTTCATCAACCGCGTGATGGTTTTGACGCATAAATATTACGATGGAATTATTCCCGAGAAAACCATCGAATTCGAAGAATTAAATCAACTGAAAGATTTCGCCCAAAAAATCGGCGGACATCTGGAGAAATTTGAATTCCGAAATGCGCTGATGGAATATATGAATTTGGCTCGTTTAGGAAACCAATTCCTTCAAAGTCAAGAACCTTGGAAAAAACAAGACAATCCCGAAGAAGTTAAAGGAATCATGTATGCAGCGGCTCAAATCGCCGGAATGTTGGCAGAATTGGGCGAACCTTTCCTGCCGTTTACTTCTGAAAAATTATTCAAAATGTTGAATATTTCGCCGATGAGTTGGAACGAATTGGAAAATATAAACGAAATCATTCCGTCCGGACATCAGTTGAATCCTTCGGAATTGGTTTTTGCCAAAATCGAAGATGAAACCATCGAATTTCAAATCAATAAATTAAATCAAAGTAAAACCCTGAACAATATGACAAATCTAAATGCTGAACCGCAAAGAGAAACCATTCAATTTGATGATTTCATGAAAATCGATATGCGTGTGGGAACCATTCTGGAAGCGGAAAAAGTAGAAAAAGCCGATAAATTGTTGAAACTGAAAGTCGATACCGGAATTGATATTCGTACGATTGTTTCAGGAATTGCGGAAAGCTTTACGCCGGAAGAAATCATAGGAAAGCAAGTGACGGTTTTGGTGAATTTAGCTCCGAGAAAAATTCGTGGCATCGAAAGTCAGGGAATGCTTTTACTAACTGACAAGGAGGATGGTAAATTGACATTTTTAGCACCGGAGGAAAAGACTCAGAATGGTGTGAATATCGGATAAATTTAAACTCAAATAAGATATGAATTGCCGGGTCAAAACCTGGCAATTTTCTTTTTAATTACACTAATTACTTTTTTCTTAAGTCATAATACCCTTTTATTTCCCTAAATTTGGGAAATCCAAAAAAACAAGTAAACGAAATGAAATTGAAACAAATCGCACTAATGAGCTTTGTTTTTTTTGCTTTCTGGAATTGTGAAAGCAAAAATTCAAGTTCAAACGACAAAACCTACTCAGAAGAAGAAATGAAAAACAATCCATTGGTGCAGGAAAGCACCTTGCCGTATTTTGCGCCTGATTTTACCAAAATAAAAGATGAACATTTTCAGCCGGCATTGGAATATGCTTTACAGGTTGAAAGAGAAGCGATTGAAAAAATCGCCAATAATCCTGATGCGCCAACAGTTGAAAATACTTTGGTAGAAATGGAAAAAGCACATGATCTAATCGACAGAGTTTCCAGCGTATTTTATGCTTTGGCCGGCGCTCACACAAACGAAACGATTAAAAAACTTCAAGCCGATATGGCACCCAAATTTGCGGAACACAGAGATTTTATTCTTTTAAATGAAAAACTTTTTGAACGAATTAAATCTATTTATGACCAAAGAGAAGAATTGGGACTCGAAGGCGAAGACCTGAAATTACTCGAAGTGAAATACCAGGCTTTTATCAAAGCCGGCGCCAATTTGTCGGATCAGGAAAAAGAAACCCTGAAAGACATTAATTCCAAACTTGCTTCATTGGAAAACAAGTTCGGTCAAACCTTATTGGAAGCTACCAACAATTCTTCGTTCATTGTACGTGATACTGCCAAACTGAACGGCATTGCTTCCAATGAAATCAATTCCTTGAAAGTTGAAGGTAAAAGCGAATGGAAAATTCCGATTCATAATACTACGCAACAACCTTTAGTTCAATCCATTGAAGACAGACAAACCCGTGAAAATTTATTCAAAAAAGCATGGAGCCGTACCGATGGCGGAAATTATTCCACACTTGAAATAGTGAGTGAAATTGTAAGACTTCGGATTGACAAAGCCAACCTTTTGGGGTATCCGTCGTATGCAGCCTGGAACCTCCAGGACACGATGGTCAAAACCACCGAAACGGTTGACCATTTCTTTGCTCAGCTCGTTCCGGGAACGGTAAAAGCAGTCAATGAAGAAGCAAAAGTTCTTCAGGAAAAAATCAAAGCGGAAGGAAAGGATTTCGAATTAAAACCTTGGGACTGGACTTATTATGCGGAGCAAGTAAGAAAAGAAAAATATGACCTGGACGAAAGTCAGTTGAAACCTTATTTCGAATTAAAAAATGTATTGGAAAAAGGTGTTTTTTATTCGGCTACCAAATTATTCGGCATAACATTTAAAGAAAGAACCGACATCCCGACTTATCATCCCGATGTTTTGGTTTACGAACTTTTTGAAGAAGACGGAACGCCGCTTGGATTATTTTATGGCGATTTTTTCAAACGTGAA
Organism: Moheibacter sp.; assembly: GCF_049672845.1. Lineage (NCBI taxonomy): Bacteria > Pseudomonadati > Bacteroidota > Flavobacteriia > Flavobacteriales > Weeksellaceae > Moheibacter > Moheibacter sp. The sequence continues at coordinate 38,674 of NZ_JBATWT010000025.1, read as the reverse complement.
AGCAAGCGCGGCGGTGCCTGGATGAGCAATTTTATAACTCAATCTCATTTGCTCGACAAAAAACCGGTGATTTACAATGTTTGCAACTACACCAAACCGGCTGAAGGTGAACCAGCCTTGTTGACCTATGACGAAGTCGAAACTTTGTTCCACGAATTCGGGCATTCACTTCACGGATTTTTTGCCAACCAGAAATATCCTTCTATCTCCGGAACTTCGGTTGCCAGAGATTTTGTAGAACTTCCGTCTCAAGCCAATGAGCACTGGACTTTGCATCCCGATGTTTTGAAAAACTACGCCATTCACTATCAGACCGGCGAACAAATCCCACAAGCTTTGATCGATAAAATTAAAAATGCATCCAAATTCAATCAGGGATTTGCTTTCGGTGAAACCCTTGCCGCAGCAGTGCTGGATTTCAATTTCCATAGCCTGAGCGTAATGGAAAAAGGATTTAACGTAAATAATTTTGAAGTCCAATCTCTTACAGAAGATAATTTGTGGATGGAAAATGTGCCGCCACGTTACCGTGCAACTTATTTTAACCACGTTTTCGGCGGGGGTTATGCTGCGAGTTATTATGCTTATTTGTGGACAGAAATGTTGGCACTCGATACCGGAAAATGGTTTGATGAAAACGGTGGACTGAACCGTCAGGCAGGACAAAGATACCGCGACATGATCCTTTCAAAAGGAAATACGCTGGAATACAAGGAAGGTTACAAAGCTTTCCGCGGAAGTGACCCTTCGGTTTCTGCGATTTTGGAAAGCAAAGGTTTTAATTAATTTAAGATTTAAAAATCATTCAATAAAGAACCCTGATGAAGTCTCATCAGGGTTTATTTTTATTGTGAATTCCAATTGAATTATTCGGCAATTAATATGAAGTAATTTTTCTTTCCTTTCTGAAGTAAAATATATTGTCCCGAAATCAAATCCTTTTCGGTCAGGCTGAACTCCTCTCCTACTTTTTCTTTATTGACCGAAATTGCATTGGCTTTTAAATCTCTTCTGGCTTCACTTTTGGAACTCAAAAAACCGGATTTTTCCGACAATGCATCCACGATATTGATTCCTTCATTTAATTCCGACTTGGCAATTGAAGCTTGTGGAACTCCCTCAAATACAGCCAGAAATGTTTCGGCATTCAGCGACATCAAATCCTCTGTAGTAGATTTACCAAATAAAACTTCCGAAGCTTTTATCGCATTTTCCAATTCTTCTTTTCCGTGAACCAAAGTGGTAATTTCTTCTGCCAATTTTTTCTGTAAATGACGCAAATGAGGTTCAGTTCGGTGTTTTTCAATCAATTCATTGATTTCTCCCTGACTTAAAAACGTATAGATTTTGATGTATTTCTCAGAATCCTCATCGGATTGATTTAACCAAAACTGATAGAATTTATAGGGCGAAGTACGATTTTTATCCAACCATACATTTTCTCCGCCTTCACTTTTCCCGAACTTCGTTCCATCAGATTTTGTGGTCAACGGACAAGTAAAAGCAAAACCTTCTCCCTGATCAACTCTTCGGATTAATTCCGTACCGGTAGTAATATTTCCCCATTGATCAGAACCTCCAAACTGCAATTTCGCGTTCATCGTTCGGTACAAATGAAGAAAATCATAACCTTGAATCAACTGATAGGTAAATTCGGTAAACGACATTCCTACGGTAGAATCGGCTCCCAAACGGGATTTCACCGAATCCTTGGCCATCATATAATTCACAGTAATATGCTTCCCAACCGTTCGCGCAAAATCAATAAATGAAAAATCTTTCATCCAATCATAATTATTGACCATTACCGCCGCATTTGGTTTCGAAGAATCAAAATCAAGAAAACGTTCCAGTTGCGCATGAATTCCCTTCACAAATTTGTCCAGGGTTTCTTCGTCCAAAAGATTTCGTTCGGCAGATTTCCCAGTCGGATCACCGATCATCCCGGTCGCACCCCCCACAAGCGCAATGGGCTTATGTCCATGACGCTGCATATGCATCAGTAAAATAATGGGAACCAGACTTCCAACGTGCAGAGAATCAGCCGTAGGATCAAATCCACAATAACCCGTCGTCATTTCCTTTTCCAGTTGTTCTTCTGTTCCGGGCATGATGGTGTGAATCAAACCTCTCCATTGTAATTCTGCAATTAATCCGCTCATTTTATTTTAAATTAAGCTGCAAAGATAAAAGTTAGAACTTAGAAATCAACGAAGTTGAAATTATAAGTTCGCCAACCGGATTTTAAAATTATTCTGACTAAATTCGAAATGCGTTTTCCTAACTTGTCAATCTCCTTGAGAAATTATGAAACTATCTTTCAAAAAATTATTGGTTTACAGCTTTCTACTGATTTTGGGATATTATTTATTAACGGCAATTTTGATTTATTCCTATTCCAAAACCGATCAAACGCAAAAAGCAGATGCGGCGATTGTGCTTGGGACGGCGGTTTGGGGAGATGAACCTTCGCCTGTTTTCAGAGAAAGAATCCGTCACGGCATCTGGCTTCACCAAAATAATCACGTTGATTATCTGATTTTTACAGGCGGAAAAGGCGAAGGACAAAAATATTCCGAAGCCGAGGTTGCAAAGAAATATGCGATGGAAAATGGAATTCCTGAAGATCGAATTTTCTTTGAAAACCAATCAAGGATTACCGATGAAAATCTATTATTTTCCAAACCCATTCTGGAAAAAGAAAATTTCAAAAAAGTATTGTTGGTAAGCGATCCACTTCACATGAAAAGAGCGATGAAAATAGCAGAAAAACATCAGATCGAAGCATTTTCTTCTCCTACCTCTACTTCCCGATATCAATCTTTTCCTAAAAAAGCCGGATTTGCGCTGCGCGAAGCTTTTTTCCTAATTGCCTTCCATTTAAAACAATTATTTAGTTTATAAATTTCTGCGAATTTCTGCGTCATCTGCGTCATCTGCGGGAGAAAAATTTAATCCTGATTTCATGTCCTAATTTTCGAAATACTCATTTTTAATTTTTCGAATTAAACTTTAACTTGCCCAAAAGATTTGACCTATGTCGTTGAAAAAATTCACCAATTTAATCCGTACCCAACAAGAATGGAACGAAATCCTTTCCCATACCCAAAATTTAAAAGGAAAAGTCATTCAAAATCTGGATTTCATCCATGAAGATATTGACTGGCAAAACCTGAAAATCAAAGGAGCTACCTTTCTGGGATGCGAATTCAAAAAAGGAGATGCCGTGCACCTGATCAGCAATGGCGCCATTGTTTATCCGAAATTCAGCAAACTACCTTATAATCCTCACCGAAGTTCGCTTTATACTTGGCAGGAACTGATGGATTCCAAAACCGATACTATTCACGACACTTCTGATCTGAAGATTTACAATCATTTCGTGCGCAGTAAATACAATCCGCCGATGGACGAAGCCATGGCACAGCGAATTCATGATTATGCCATTGATGTCGCCTTGCGAAATATCATTGCTTATGATGAAATCGGGATGACCGAAAAAAAGATAGTCGGATTTATGGGCGGACATGCTACCCAACGAGGTTCGGAATACTACGTAAAAGTCGCTTTTTCGGCCAAGAGATTGACAGAAAAGGGCTATTTCATTTCAACGGGCGGTGGCCCGGGCATCATGGAAGCTGCCAATCTGGGTGCATATTTCGGAAATTATTCCGATGATGAATTGAAAGATGCAATTCAAATCCTATCCGACTTGCAGTTTGATGGAGACGATTTACGTGATTATTTCGCCATAAATTATTTCACGCAAGCCAAAAAAGTTTTGGAAAAATATCCGGAGGGAACCGAAAGTCTCGCCATCCCAACCTGGTTTTACGGACACGAACCTTCCAATCTTTTTGCTTCACACATTGCCAAATACTTTTCAAACAGCATTCGCGAAGATACTTTGCTGGCCATTTGTCTTTACGGAATTGTCTATGCGCCGGGCAGCGCCGGAACCACCCAGGAAATCTTTCAGGAGGCGGCACAAAACCATTATGGAACCTTTGGTTATTATAGTCCAATGATATTTTTGGGAAAGAAAAGATACATTGAAGACACTGCCTTGTATTCGGTTTTACATCAGTTAGCCATAGGAATGCCCTACAAAGATTTGCTTTATTTAACCGATGACTCAGAGCTTGTAGTGGATTTTATTGAAAAACATCCACCAATTAAGGTATAATTATTGTGCAATTAAAATAATTGTTATATCTTTGCAGTCCAAATCGCGGGATGGAGCAGTAGGTAGCTCGTCGGGCTCATAACCCGAAGGTCACAGGTTCGAGTCCTGTTCCCGCTACAAAAGCAAAGCGTAACTCACTATAAATTAGTAGTTGCGCTTTTTTATTTGTACGATTTCTGTACGGTAGTTTATTATATCCTGTTTTTACAATGTATCTTCTCATCTTAAAGATTTAGTTATAAAGATCCAAAACTTATAAAAATCTGAGGTTTGCCCACCTGTTTTGAATGCTAAAATTTGCAAATCTTGCTCCTACTACGAACTTTGTTACATAGAGGAATGACAAGAAAAAATAGCTAAATTGCTTTTTGCAAAAAGCAATAACTTAAAATGCTTTTTGTAAAAACTATTCTCAACAAAATTGTGGTCCCCACAAAACTCTGAAATCCTTCAGAACCCATCCTTTTGCTCCGATAGATCTATTCAACTACTCCGGAGTTGTAAAGGCTTGGGATCCTCTTCCCCGGACTTCGTCCGGGGTTATGCAAATAGGACTCCTCCGGAGTCTAATAGTTATGTCAATAACAATTTAGGAGTCTGACACTCCAACTCCGAAGGAGTTAAACCTACATAACCCCTGGCAAGCATTAGCGCAGCCTGGGGGTAAAGCAACCCGACAAAAAAGAACTTCGAAGAAGTTCATCCAAACAAACTTCGAGTTTCGAGTTTCGAACTTCGCATTCCGCATTTCTCAACCCCCAGTATCCATCTTCACGCATCCACCCCACCACTCAAACACTCAAACTCTCGTCATCCTGAGCCTGCCGAACCACAAACACCCCACATCCTACACCCTACATCCAACATCTATTTTCTATGTTCTCATCCACCCCACCACTCAAACTCTCGTCCCCTGAGCCTTAGCCTATACTGAGCGCCGTGCCCGCCGTGGTGGGAAGTCGAAGTATCGAACCACAAACACCCCACACCCTACACCCCACACCCCACACCCAACAAATTTCCCTAAATTAGTACTGAAAACTTTACACCGGGGGCCACACCCCCCGGAGAATGTGTAAGAATTTGAATAAAATTAGGATAGAATGAAACCGGCAATGAAAAGAATTTGCATTTATCCCAAGGACATTCAACTAATTACCGGCAAAAGTTACCGACAAAGTGCCAGACTCGCGCAGAAAATCAAAGAGGAATTCAACAAAGCAGACAAAGAATTCCTGACCATTGCGGACTTCTCTAAATACACAGGGATTCCTTATGAAGAGTTTGAGCACCTAATAGTAGGATAACAAATTGCGGCATTCTGAAAAGCTCCTTCCAGATTTCTTTCACCCAAATCCAACCCGTTCGATTTTTAATCAGGTCAACCCTTAAGTCATTCTTTTACACAACCTTGCAACCTCGACCATTTTTCACAAATGACAATTCGCCTAAGAAATCCTTCACTAGGTGAGATATCCAGAACCATGTCAGTAATCCAAAACCATGTCTACTTCTAACTTCTCCTTTCTAACTTCTCCCTTCTAACCTCTGACTTCTAACCTCTGACTTCTGACTTCTGATGGTTTCACGTGGTATATTGTCTGGCTCAAATTCGCCCAGATTCAAGATGAAATAAATCATGAAGCCAAATAATAAGACCGAAGGAAGGCCGTTTAAATTAAATCCCAAGTGAATAAAAACAATAAAAATATCGAATACGCCATTGTGGACATTGAAACCACAGGCGGGAATGCAGCCGGAAGCCGCATCACAGAGATTGCCATTATCATCCACAATGGAACAGAAATCATCGACCGATTTGAAACCTTGGTCAATCCCGAAAAAGAAATTCCGCTGCCCATCTTTGCACTGACCGGTATCAACAATGAAATGGTAGCCCATGCTCCCATCTTTGGCGATATCGCAGCACAGGTTTTTTCCATGCTGGATGGACGTGTTTTCGTCGCACACAATGTCAATTTTGATTATTCCTTTGTCAAACATCAGCTCGATGCAGAAGGATATAAATTTTCGGTACCAAAGCTCTGCACAGTACGCATGAGCCGGAAAATCAGACCCGGATTTAATTCCTATAGCCTCGGAAACCTATGTCGGAATCTGGAAATCCCGCTTGAAAACCGACACCGCGCCGGAGGCGATGCCGAGGCCACGACCATCCTTTTTTCGAGATTGCTTCAATGGGACGAAAACGGAATCATACCCGAAATGCTCAAACGCAACTCAAAAGAACAACAACTACCACCCAACCTCCCCAAATCAGACTTTGAAAACCTGCCCGATTCACCCGGCGTATATTATTTCCGGGACAAATCAGGAAAAGTAATCTATGTCGGCAAAGCCGTTAATATCAAAAAACGTGTGACATCACATTTTACCGGTCATAATCCAAACCCGCAACGACAAAACTTCCTGAAAAACATCTACAATATTTCTTTTGAAATCTGCGCTACGGAACTCATGGCACTCCTGCTTGAATGTGTAGAAATCAAACGACTTTGGCCGCCTTATAACCGGGCACTGAAAAAATTTGAACCTAAATTCGGATTATTTCATTACAAAGACATCGCCGGATATACACGTCTGGCTGTCGGGAAACTCAATAAAAATCAACCCTGCATCCGGGTCTTTCATCAGTTACATGAAGGAATCAATTTCTTACTGAATCTCATTGAAGAACATCAGCTCGACATCAGACTCTGCTATTTCGGGCAACAAACCAATGAATTCGGAAAATCATTTTCTGAGCCCATCCCGCTCCCCGATGTGCTGGAACACAATCAAAAAATAGAGAATGCTTTGGAGCAACTTCAGAAAGCTAGGCCATCTTATGTCATCATCGACAAGGGCCGAAATAAAGATGAACAAAGCTGCATCTGGATCGAGAAAGGGGAATTCTATGCCATGGGATACATAGAAAAAGACTCCGATTTAACTTCTCTTGAAGATATTAAAGATAGCTTGGTACGCTATCCCGGAAACCACTACATGATGCAACTGATTGATTCTTTTGTCAAAAAGTATCCGGGGAAACTCAAGGAAGTTGATTCGGTAGGGGTTAATTGCTTATGATAATGAGCTATTTTCTTTAGGTTTTACACTTATTATTTTTTTAGCTAGCTGCCTAGGAACTAGACTTATTGCTGGCAAGGGAGACCCTTTTAACTCCTGAAAGAAAACCTTTTTACTGTGCGGATGGGGGTGGGATTAATATTCTTTCGGATTCTGATACGTACTTCTAAAACGAACAATCCGGATTTGATTTGGGGTAATTCGGTAAGAGATTCGGTAATGGTAGATTTCAAACGCACGATAGGTTCCGTCGTTTTCCGTTTTGTATTTATCTTTTGGATGTCTTTCGTAGAAAGTTGATAATTCACCTGTTTTATCTAATACGCTTTCTCTAACTTTTTCTGCTTGTATAACGGACTCCGCTTTGATGTAATCCAATTGATTTTCTAATTGTAAAACAGCCAATTCATCCCATACAACTTGTTTTTTCATCATCCTCTTAAACGTTTTTCGACCTGTTCTTGGGTTAAAAAGGACCCTTGTTCTATTCGGTTTTCAGCTTCCTTTATTTCCTGATTGTAGTGTTCTAAAGTAACAGTCTCTGTTTTTTTTCTGAACTGTAACAATCGTTTAAATGCTTCTATCAAATCCGGATCATTGACTTTGTTTAATTCATTTTGTATCCATTTTATGTCTGCTTGTACGTCCATAATTTCTAAAATGTTTGATTGAGTCAAAGTTACAAAATTGTTTTTCATACTGATTATTAATCTTTTTGTTTATTATCCCAACGGATGGAAGTTGTCCAATTGTTCACAATACTTTTTATTTTTACGGACATTCGCGAACCTCGTTCCTCGGTTTGAAAGCCGTCTAAGTAATCCACTACTTTTTGTGTGTTTCCGTCTCTCACTTTTCTTTACTTTTACGCTTGCTGCATTTTTATCTCCTTAGGCACATTACCCCGTTACCGGTCTAATTTGCCCACTTGCAAGGGAGACCCTTTGAACCCCTTTTATCCTTTACGTTCCGAAGCTGGTTGGAGTTCCCTGTGCCGTTCTCATACGCATAGCCAAGGTCATCCATTGCGATTTCATTGTCGCTGGCATCTCCGGTGGTTTGAAGCCACACGATGCAATCGGCAGCGGGGGGAGGTAGTTTAGACACCTCGTATTATTTTCTTAAATACCAATTCTCTTTATAAAGTATATATACATATCCCTTTTTTATAAATTCTTCATTGGTTTTAACATTTAACCTCAACAATGTAGGTGGACTATTAATTTTATTAGGGTTAATAAATACATTATTATTACGATCTACATGCAAAAGTGCAAAATCATATTTTCTAAATATATCTATAAGATGCTTTATTTGAGAATCAGTATAATAATCAGCCACATCCATTTCTTGCAATAATTCTCTATTTATCTCTGTAATGTCTTGCTTATACAAATTATATGTTACAAAGTAAACAGGAAGATTACCCTCTGATTTTTGTACTAAATAAGTTACTTCATTTCTATTTTTTTGACGAATAGCTACAAATGAATCTTTGAATTCAGAAAAATCAGTTAAATTATATTTTTCAATGAAAGAATCTATTTCATTTTTATTTACTTTTTCTCCTTGAGAACAGGATAAAAAAAGCAAGATCTGTACTAATATTGATGTTATTTTAATCATTTTTAAATACTTTAGTTTTTTTGAGAATCTTGTCTAAAACCATTTTTATCCGCATAGTATGCTCCTTTTATTATAGATCTTTGATCATCTTTTGTATCTAACTGGGGACTATAGCCATTTGAATCTGAATTAAGCAGGCTATTAGCTTGCGCGCCAATTTGTAATGTCGAATAGCTAAACCCTAATGTGAACCCTGTTGCTCCCCATAAAAAGTTCCCAAAATTCATATGATTATGAGCCATATAGTCGCCTTCTGGCAAAAATAACATTGGAGAAGGTTTATTTAATGGGCTTGAACTTGCTCCTTGTTCTGAAAATTTCTTAGGAATTACAGAGTAAGAATAATCATAATCTTTCCCTCCTTTGCTTTCTTTATATAAATGACTCCAACTATCTTTATTTTCAGGATTAAATGCTCCTTGCTGAGATAATATATCTTTAATTTCTGATTCGCTTACAAATACGATCTTTGTAATAATTCCATCTCGTATTTGCTGTGTATCTTCTTCAGGATCTGCAAAACTATAATTTTGCCTTGCCCCTGTTTTAGAGTTCTCAATAACTAACCTATCTGGTTGGTCGTTTTCCTCAATCCTAACAAAATCTCCTTTTTCATCAAAAATAAAGTCATCTACCCATAAACCGTTAGGATCAAGGAAAAATATTGGATTGTTTAATGCGTAATTATATGGAGACCAACTCGGGTATTCTTCGCTTAATGGGTCAGGGCTAATCCATTTACCTATAGCTGGATCATAATCTCTCCATCCATAGTCGTATAATCCAAACCCCAACTCGTCTTGAAGCTCTTTGCCGTTGTACTTATATTGATACTCCGTTTCCAACACATTTTCAATCCTCACAGGTGGCTCACCCGGGTCAATCCCTTTCATAAAATCTCTTTTGCTGCCTGTATCGTAAGAAGAGTGTTTCAGTCCAAAAGGATAATAGTGATTCTCTTCCAAAATCTTCAGCTGGTTGGTGGCGGGATCTTTAGAATAAGACACCCTCACATTACCTAAGTGATCTGTATAATTAAAAGCATAATTGTATGTATAGGACGTAGGTTCACCATTTGGCGTATTGGATTGAGGAGTAGCTTTTATGTAGCCTTCTGCATGCGGGAAAAATTGTAAAACCCCTCCAGCATATTGGAAGCCATCCAGATAATCTACATTTTTTATGGTATTGGCGTCTATCACCGTTTTCTTTAATTTTTGTCCTGCAGCGTTATAAAGGTACTGGATTTTTTTTGATGCTTCCCAATAAATCTCTGTCGGAAGATTCAGATGATTATAAGTTATACTGGTGATTCCTTTGTTTCGGTCAACGGTCATATTACCATTTTCATCGTATTCATAATCATCCACACCGGGCGCAATGTTTCCGTCATAGAATCCCTGACTCATGCCCACTGTAACAAAATCCTTTACATTCCGAAGCTGGTTGGAGTTTCCTGTACCGTTCTCATACGCATAGCCAAGGTCATCCATTGCGATTTCATTGTCGCTGGCATCTCCGGTGTTTCGGACAAGGTTGGTAATGTTTCCATTGAGGTCATAGGAGATGTATTCGCCATAAGCCGTGATATTGGCATTCCCTTGTTTGTAAAAGTCCGCCCTTCTCAATCGGTTCAACTGGTCGTAGGTATAACTGTATCCTCTTTGGATATTGTCTGAAGCCGTTTTCCAAAAAGTTTGGGATATGTTTCCATTGTACAGTGGATCGGCTCCTGCAATGGGATTCTGATATCGGATTTGGAAAGCAAAAAGATCATCATTGGTTGTGGGAGGGGTAGCGCCTTCTCCGGCTGCTATATCCGAAACATTATTTATGTTGGTCAGCCAGCCACGGATGTTGTAGGTATAATTGATTTCCTGCCAGCGGTCGGCAAGTCCCGTATGAGAACCTCCCACATTTTTTGTGATCAACTGCCCCAGCCTGTTGTATCGGTTTTCAGCTATCAGATTTCTAACCGTGGAATTACCCAATGACTGTTTATGCAGTGTCAGCCTCTCCATATTATCATAGGTAAAATAATCTTTGGTTTTAACTTCAACTCCGGTGGGGGTTCTTTTGTGAATGGTTTCCGTTTCCAAGGGTTTGCCGCGGAAGTCGAGTGTGCTGGTTATTTGGGTAAAGCCTCCCAAATGGTTTTTCTTGTAGGTTTTAGCCGGTCTTGATTTTAAATCGTAGTACGTATAGGTATGCTCCCAGTCGGAGGTTCCGATGATGCGCAGCGATGATGCTACGGGAAGCGCTTTCACGCTGTTATCCGCATCGGCTACCTGGGTTCCCGTCCTGTAAGGTGCATCAGGTGTAGGGGCTCCGTTCATATTGATGGTGCCATAGTAATCATAGTAATTTACGCTAAAAAGCTCACTTCCTTCGTTGTTGACCGGAAAGGCTTTGTTCCGGGTATAGTGTACCTGCTGTCCGTTCAGAGTAAACTGCGAACTTGTCATGCGGTCTTCACTGTTGTTGCCCATTCCGTTTACGGCCTGCTGAAGCGAGGCACGGTCGGAATAGTTCTCCACTATCCCGGTATACACCACTCTCCCGAATTTGTCGTATTTGGTAAAGAGCCATCTGGCGCTTCCAACCCTCATATTGGCATCCTGCGTAGCAACCAGCCTGTCTTGTTTGTCATAAACCATGTATTCAGCTCCTTTTCCCGGCAGTTGTTTTTCTACAAGCCGGTTGCGCTCATCGTATTTATACTGATAACATAGTTCAGCCAAGACGTCGTTGGGATTGGTTTTGGCTGAAGCAAGTGGTGGTATCACATACGTTAAATTACCATAAATATCATAGACATAGTAGGTATCTGCTACCACCAAAAGTTCCGCATCAGGATCAATGCTTTTACCTGCGGTCATACCATTGGCTACAAAGCTTCTCTTTAAAACAACTCTTCCTTGTTTGTCTTTGAACTCATGGATTTTGTTTCCGTTCTCGTCTATGGTAATGGTTTTATAAAGTTGGTTAATCTCATAATGCCCATCCGGTATAAGTGTTGGATCATTGTTGCCTGAAAGACTGACTTTAAATCGTTTTACTTCATTCAAACCATTGGTTTTGTATTCAAATTCTATCTCATGTCCCGAACCCTTTGACCAGTGATTTCCGGGAGCTGCCTGTGACATCACACGGTTCAGTGGTGAGTTCTCAATGGTTTTTTCAGAGAAATAAGCATTCGTTCCATACTGTGTGGCATAGAATGTAGTGTACTTTGACAGGACATCGGTGGTTATTTCTTGTGTGGTGGATGCTACGGGAACCGGCAGATGGTCTTTTACCTGTCTGCCGAAGCCATCATACTCAAAATGGATGACAAGATCGCCCGGGGCTCCGCTCGGGTTGGGTGAAGCGCCGATCTGTTTTAATTGTTTTGTACGTCCCAAACCATCGAAATATTGAATGGTAATGATTTTCTCATCACCGTCATCGGTTAAGTATTCCGTGGATTTAATGTAATTCTCACCCGACGATTGGCCAAAAACCAAAAGGCTGGCCAAAGAAAATATAGTGATTAAAGTATATAGTCTCATGGTCAAAAATTAAGGTTGGTTGAAATAATGATATTCAAGTTCTTTGAGTACATTTCCGTCATGGTCTTTGATAAACTTCAGACGTCCGGCTTCATCATAATGATAGATTTCTTTCTGTCCGTTGGGATGGATAATCATTTTTACCCCTACTAGTGGTTCATAAATGTAGCAGGTTACGAGTGCTCCGGAGGTATTTAGTAGATTCTCAAATGAACTTTCTATTAACGTACCACCATCACTCAAATCTGCTAAATCCTCTGCTTCAGACGCAATCGTGGTATAGGCAATTCCTTCTACTTTTGCAATAGGGTATTGCCCATTATATCCCCAGATGATGGATACAGGCGTTCCGTCGGCTAAAGTGTATTGTTGAAGATTACCGTTGGGGTCGTACCTGTTGTAAGTGATTTTGAGGTCGTCAGATGGGGGTGTGTCATCCAAAGTTGTTGCTCCTCTTTTAGCAAATACATATTGTGGCAAATTTGCTGAATTAAAGGTAGTTTTTTGAACAGAAATTGGATTACCATCTTCAAAACTAATAACCTCAGTGGGCTCATCTTTTTTATAGGGATGATTGTATTTATACTCTGTTTTGATTTCCTGACCTAATGAATTTAACGTTTTTACCCTGACAGGATTCAAATGGGAGTAAGTATTGTCGTATTCATAGTGGGTAAAATTGGTCATTTTTAAAAGGCCGTTTTCGTAATCTCTGTCGATAGTCTGTTCAAGTTTTACCCAAGCACTAGGGATAAAATAATAGTTATAATAATCACCTTCATCATAACCAAAATAATATCGAGGTTGACCATCCATACATAAATCTATATTAGTAATTGAGGTTGTCAAACCAAAAGCTAATGCATAATTATAAGCTGGATTATAATCCGATGATTCGGAAATGAAATGATAATCAAGGGCATAATAAATATTCTCAATATCTTTTACCAAATCGTTCTGACTATTAAAAAACCTTTTTTTAATCAATTGTCCTCCGGTAAATTCAGTGTGGGGTCGGTAAATAATAGGTTTATCATTAGCTTCTTCTCCCATGCCCAATGCTATAGGAACACTAAATTCATACTCAACAGAATAGTTATTTGTCGCTTCCTTGGTATCTTCAATTATTTCCCTTGTATTCTCATAAAAGACGGACTTACCGTAAACGGAATTTAGATTCAGATGATTCGGGGCTCTGAAATACGTTTTAAACTTACAATAATCAGGAAAACCTTGCCCCTCATCTTGTACTATACAAGGCTTGTTAGACATCACAAATGAAGGAAGTCCTCTGCCCATATAGACACCACCTGAGGTCAATCCTGTAGAGTCCTGAAAATTTATGTAGTTATATTCTTTTTTAAGTTGAGGTATTGTATCTGTCTCATTTTCAAATAAAGAAATAGATTTTGTACGTAAGCTTCCCGCATTTTTGTTCTTAAAGGATTTAGGATTATTCTGAGCCCATGTTAATTTGAAAGAGACACTTATGTGTGCTTGTTCATAAATTGGAGTATTATGCTGCACGTATTTAATTTCAATTCTGTAATTCTTATCAGGATTAAGTGGTGGAAATTTTCTAGTATCGTTCGTGTAGACAAAATTTTGAGGATCTATAGGAATACCTGTAGCATCATCTACAATACGAAACGTATAGTACTCAGACTGAGGTAGTTCATCCGGATTAAGTTGAGGCAAAGGCGCAGGGTTAATTATAAACTTAATTCTGTAATCAAAGCCATCACGGAAGTCATACCCCAAGCTATCAGGCACTTCCAATGGAGCAAAGGAGATCCAATTAGAAGAATGGTAAGGATTATTACCATTGTTATACCAAAAACTCTCACTAATATTATGCTCTCGTTTAAAAAAATGGTTTTCTACAGTATACTCATTTTCATTATAATATTCATCTAATTCATATTCAAACTCTTGTTTACCTCCTGTGGGTAATAGTACTGATTTCAGATTCCCATTTATAGCATAATCTATATTGGGCATTTTTTTGCCACCCCAATTTACTTCGTATCTGATTGGCGTTGTGTTGGGGGCAATAGTGATAAATGATTCAATAGGAGAATTATTTATTTCGCCATTGTAAACGCCCCAATTGTCAACTGAATAAGAAAACCTGTGAGGAAGGTCAATATTGTTTCCATTTCCTGTAGCGGTTTTTTCACCATAATACGTAAAAGAATATTTACTTCCCGAGAGCAATTCTTCAACTGATTTCAATCTTAAACGATTGGTATATTGTGAAATGGGATATTGGCTGTTGGAGAACAATGAACTAACATTTCCTGAATTACTTCTAAAATAATCAGTTGTTAATTGATAGTTCTTTCTTAATTGCAATGCGCCTGATGGTGTTTTGTGATTGACTTCAATGTTTCTAAGAACAACTCCGCCATTTACATCCTCTCTACCAGTGGTTGAATACACAAATTTGATCAACGTATTTTTATACTCTATGGACGAAATGACGTCTTCTTGTGCTGTTGTACGATATGGAAACTTTTCCATTTCCTTGACTTTATAGCCTGTTGAGGCATTAGAGCTGTGGGTTTGAACATCTTGTACAAATTCATAATTACTTATGTAAGAATAATTATTTGGGGTATAATTAAAAATAATTTCATCTCCCTGTGGAAGAATTATGCGCTTTATTTTGTAAGAATATGAGAAACTGGTTTGGTCAACGTGATAAACTGTATTACTACTTTTATACCGACCAAATTCATATTTTATTCCCTTACTATCTATAAGATTTAATTTATCAATGAATGTAACATCATCTTTGGGTATTGTATGAATGTTTCCTGCCGAATCCAGAATAAATTTTCCCGAGTCATTTAATAAGGAATAAGAAAAATAGTCTGGATTTATTTCACTTTTTGAGTCAGAATTTTGAGCAAGAATATAACAAATGCCATTAACCATGGAAGGGAAACCGACTAAGTTCAATGCTTTAAGATAGTCTGTGCTATTAGGAAAAAAATTATAAGGATCATCCAAAGATATTCCTCCGTAGCTATTATCATCATCCGGAAGTCCTCTTACTTCCTGAGAAAGACTTACACCGCCTATATTTAGATTCCATCCAAGCCCTACGAAACTTGAAATTTCATCTACTTTGATTCCTCCGCCAATATAATCAATGCTGATCGGAAAGTTGAAATCACTTCCCTGAATAGTGAAAATCGGAACAGAAAATCCGTGCACACCGGTATAATTACCCTCAGGAATATTGGTGAACTTCTCAAATGATCTTTCAGAAGGTGTTTGCGGGTAATACTTTTCTGTTATATCGTGCTGAAAAGTGTTTCCGGGCGCTTGCGCTATCAGCAAAATAAATTGAAACATTAATATTAATGCAAATAAATTTCTCATAATTCTATAAATTGTTTATTTAACTCCCTTTCTTAATCACTTTCACATCCTGTGTATTTCCATCAATACTGATTTTGAAAATATAGACACCGGGCGGATAACCCTGCAGATCTACTGCAGTCGAGCGATAAGGAAGCTTTTTAGTTTGTAGTTTTTGCCCGTTCAGGTTGAAGACTTGAACTTCGGCTTCTTTGAATTCCTGTGAGATGATGATGTTAGTATATTGATAAGTAGGATTGGGATAAACCTCCACAAGTTGGCGTTCTTCTTCAGATTTCTTTTCATTTCCCAGTTTTACCACCCAATAGTCATTACCTCCGATGCTTGCTTTGTCCTTGTCATCCGACTTTTTAGAGTCTGAGTTTCCTGCAAGGATATAACCGCCGTCCCTTGTTTGGGTAAGACCTTTGAGCTGGTCGGTGCCATTACCGCCAATTGTTTTGCTCCACAACATCTCACCTCTATTGTTTATTTTGATAGCTACAAAATCATTGATGCCTTTGTTGTCGGTTCTTTTTCCAAGGGTCTCAGTGGAAGCATAGCCACCTAATAAATATTCGGGAGAATTGTCCCCTTGAGGGGACTTTAGGGGTGTAGCTTTTGTCACATTTACCAGCATATCCCATTGCCCTGTGTCATAGGTGCTATCCCAAATAGGCTCTCCGTTTTTATCAATTTCCAAAACCCAAAAATCAGTTCCGTTTACACTCCCAGACTTTTTATTCTCAGAGGTTTTGGAGTTGGAACTTCCTGCAAGTAAATATCCGTTCTCTGTTTCTAATATTTGCGCAAGAGACTCATCGCCCTCACCTCCATAGGTACGTTGCCAGACTTCATTTCCCTTTTCATCAGCTTGATGATCCAATAATCATTTATCCCAAGGTTATCGGCTGCTTTGTTGCCTGAAACCGGAGAGTTTGAAGTACCACCCACCAAATAACCACGGTCACTGAGCGGTGCCGAAGGGTCTGTAATTAGTAATGTTTTAAGCTGGTCTGAAAACATTCCGCCAAAAGTCTTTTCCCATTCGATACTACCTGAAGCAGAAAGCTTCACTACCCAATAATCAAAACTCCCATAGCTTGCTTCTGATTTATTTCCGATGATTTCTCCGGTCTTATCCAACATAGGAGAAGAATCAGAGCATCCTCCAATGATGAAACCACCATCCGGTGTCTGCTGAATACTCTGCAATTGGTCATTGCCAATTCCACCCAATGTAATTTGCCATTCTTCTTCACCGGTAGGATCGAGTTTCAAAATCCAGAAATCCATGTTTCCAAAACCATCTTCTGACTTATCTCCCGATCGGGGAGAATTTGAACTTCCGCCCAAAATGAAACCTCCTTCCCGAGTCAAGGACACACTGTAGAGATAGTCACTTGCAGAACCTCCAAAGGTTTTCTGCCATTCCATCTTTCCGGATTCGTCCATCTTCCACAGGAAATAATCCAGGTCACCCTGTCCTTTCTCTGATTTGTTTCCTGAATCAGCCGAAAAAGAACTTCCGGCCAAAAGAAAACCATAATCGGGAGTAGGCTTTAAATCATAAAGGTATTCACTGTGGACGCCACCCAACACTTGTTGCCATTGGATATCCTGTGCTGTTAAAAAAGGAGTTGAGATAAAAGCAAATGCTAAAGTCCAGCATTTACCGAAGTATTTACCCTTCATAATGGGGAATTTAGAGAATTAATAATGTGTTTTAAGGATTTGCAAATTAAGGGTTCAAACCACATTGAAAAAGGGGATTATTCCTGTAAATATTTAGGGCTTTTTCCTGAGAAGAAATTCAAAATAATTACTTATAGATTTCTGCAAATGAAAAGATTTTCAAAATGAATGTAATCAAAGGATTCATCGAGAAAGATTAACTTCTCTTGAAGATATTAAAGATAGCCTGAAACGCTATCCCGGAAACCACTATATGATGCAACTGATTGAATCATTTGTGACTAAGTATCCAGGCAAGCTAGAGCCAGTTCATTTCTATTTCCTTAAATTTGCAGAATTTTAAGATTAATCATGAAAACATCCTTAAGCATTCTTTCGTTATTTTTTATTTTTCATTCCTTATTTGCACAAATGCCGGAAAAAATCCTTGCAGAAGGTTTTAGTGAATATCTCATTCCACATTTTTTAGTCGAAGAGGACAGCACAATAATTTGTTCTGCTAAAAAATATGAGGATGGACAATGGAAGAATTATATAGCAACCTATAATACCCTAACAGGAGAGGTTACGGTAAATAATAATTTTTATCGTTCCTCAAATGTCTACTGGATAAATTTTTCCAACTTTCATAAATTCGAAGATGCTGTTTATTTTGAATACGGAGCTTATTTTTATAAAATAAATTTAGATACTTACCTGCCTGAAGAATTTATTTCAAATTTCGATTTCAAAGCATTACTTGATCATTATTTAATTTATCAGAACGACACGAGTAATCTGACTAAATTCACAATTTTTGACATGAACTCCAATCAAGCCGTAGGAGAATTTAATGCGAATAATGCAGATGCTTTTTTTCTTTACGAAGACGGAATATATTTTTTTGCATCAAAATACTCGTATAATAGACACAACTTTTATATCTATAAATATGATTTGACCCAAAATGAACTAATTACACTGGATCATACGTATTATGACACGAATACTTTTGGCATCACCTCAAAAAGTCATGTACTCAGGCTTGGAAATAATTTGATCTACACCAGCAAACAACCTACAAATTATGGAAAATATATATCTATAAATTTAGAAACCGATACACTTAATCCTGATTTTACATTTAATGTAGGAAATGGTTTTTATGGAAATTCTCCTGAACCTTTTTTGCTAAATGATTTAGTCTATATTCCAAACGAAGATGGAACTTATTTTTCAAATGGAATTGATCAGCCTGTTCTTTCTACTATAGGAACCTTTCCGGGATCTGGCATGACCGAGCATAGTAATTATATGCTGTATCAAAATCAAATTTACTCAAGCCTTACAATAGACGGTAATAGTCAAATATGGAAAACAGATGGCTTTACAAAAACATTATTAAGTGAAAACCTCTGGTCACCATCAACTAATTATGGACGAGAATTTTATAATTCTCTCTACTTTGTGGCAATAGACAACTCAACCCAAGAAAATGGTAGATCAATATTTATTTCAGATGGTACCCAGCAAAACACCTATCCTCTTTTTTCTGCTCCGCATTTTACCATGATAAATCGCATATTTGAGCACGATGGGTATTTGTACTTTTTTGGCGAAGAATCAGATAATACAGCAGATCACGGTTTTTACAAGTTTAAAATAGAAGTACCGGAACCAGCTCCTGATTGTCCTACATTAGTTTCACCTCTTAACAATTCTTCTGATTTGGATATTGTACATATAGATTTCCAATGGGAAGCCCCGGATCAGGAAACCCTATCATATAATTTATACCTTAGTACAAATCAAAATTCTACCACTCCTTATTTGACTGACTTACATACAACTTCAGTTCAGATAGAAGGATTGGAGGCTAATCAAACCTATTACTGGAGAGTTGAGGCAGTAAACGAATCAGGAGTTTCTCAAAATTGTGAAGAATTTACTTTTACTACAGGTGATAATAATTTTGAACCCTATTGTGGTCCCGTCGTATTTGACTTCATCGTAGAACCCATTAGCTTTGTTGGATTCAATGAAATTCAAAATTCAACCTCTTCCAATATCAATGATTCTCCTGATCATGAAATTTTTAATCTTCCCGTTTCCAACCTCCAAGCCGGAGAATCCTATAATTTGACGGTTAAAGGCAACACAAATGGGGACAATCAAAATTATATCATCGCATTTATTGATTGGAACCAGGACGGTGATTTTGATGATGACCAGGAAACCTATCTTTTTTCTCAACCTTTGGTTAATTCCAATGGCGATGATCAGGTATTTGTTACAGAAGAGATTTCCGTTCCCGCTTCTGCCCAGTCCGGTCAAACACGGCTGAGAATCAAAAAAATAAATACACTCACAGAAATAGAGAATCCCTGCTCTATGACAGGTGCCGGGCAAATTGAAGATTATACTGTAAACGTATCAACCTTGGGTTTGCATGACTGGGATAAAAGCGACATCAAGATCTATCCTAATCCATTTAGTGATAATCTGACTATTGAGGCTACTGAAAAGATAAAATATATCGAGATCTATAATGCCTTGGGTGTCAAAATTTCAACTAATGACATAGGAACTAATAAAAAAACTTTGAACCTTAATAATTTACCAAAAGGAATATATCTTTTAAAAATAACGAATGAAAGCTCTTCTACTACCTTTAAAGCTGTAAAAATCTAAATCCTTGCCAGTTCCATGAAATCTGCATGAATCTCATTGGGAATGCCTTTGCTTTTCAGGTCATTGTAGAATGTGGAAAAACCACCGCGTAATTCATAAAGACTGATTGCCAAAAGCAAGATTGGCTTCGCCATTGATTTGTGGTATGATGGTCTGCGATTCTAAGATGGGATAGTAATACAGTAACCATTTCTCAATCAACAATCCGGTAGGAATATAAAGCCTGTTATCTTCAATTCTGATGTAAGGAGAGTTTTCCTGAATGATGTCAATCACACCACGCAACAGCGCAAACTTATAAGTCGTGGACTTGCTGTCCCTTTCGATGATCTTGCTGATATTGTAGAAAACTTGGTTGTTCATTATATTCTTGACTGGAAGTTCAAATATAACAATAAGATTAAAAATTTAATGGCTTTACGGTTTCCCGTAATGCTCTCATAAACAATTCGATTAGTATTGTAATTCAATTGTTATTTTATTACTTTTGGATTACTCTACTAAAAATTAATTAAATGGATACTAAAAAGAAATCTATTCGCAAAGGCGATATCAAAGATTCCGACAAAGGAATTCTAATCTCAGATTTATATAAATTACTATCGTCTACAGATAACACCTCAGAAGAATTATTAAAAAAATTAGAAATTGATTTTGATAAAAAAGAATTCATACCAATTGTAGGCTCTCAAACACTTGTTAATCATTTGTCAGCTATCAACAAAACTCATATTAAAAAAGATCTCATTAGCAATGTAAAAGATATAAAGTTCAATTATGGAGATTTTTTTTCTTTTGGTTTTCATAACATTTCAGATTCTGAAAATTACTTTGGAGAAAAATCCATAATTGCAATTCCTAAATATTCATCTCAACGAGAATTTTTCAGTAATCTCTACAGTATGGATAGGTATGCTGATAAATTGATTAAAAATGAACTTCAAAATATTCTGGATATTAATCTGGAGCTACTTCAAAAAAAAGAAGCCAAAGACAGAAAGTACAGGCTTGTATATTACAAGCCTGAAGAAAAATATTACCTAAGAGCAATAGTTTCTACTGATAATTACTTTGATTATAATAACTCAATTGCTGTTGTTATTGCTCTTCTTACCTTATTTAGTGAAATGAAAAATTCAGGTATGGAATATTCTTTAAAACTATGTGAGTACAATGAATCTAATATTCGAATGTTTTTTGACACTCACGAAACCAGAGAACTTTCAGGTATTGGAAAAGTCAGAAATTTAATTGAAATTTCAAATGACGAAATTAAAAGAGAGGCACTAAAATTTTCCGGTATTTGCTCTATATCTTACAGTGATAAGAATGATAATGCAGAGTTATTTATTAAACCTAAAGATATAAAATCTAAAATATTAACAATTAAACACAATCAAAAACCTGAGAATGCGCTTAAAAGTCTTCTCGATTTTGAAAATGTAGAAGATGTACATAATGAGTTATATGAAGACATCAAAACAATTCAGAAAATAAAAAATCCTGAACAAATAAAATTTTTGGTTCGAAGAAAGATTGAAAATGCTAAAAATGATGCAATCCAAAATTATAAAAGTAAAATTATCAATGAGCTTTCAAATTCAACTACAAAAAATATTATTGATTTAATCAAATTATTCGATAAAATTTATGTTTTTGCAGATGAAGATATTGAAGCAACTGAATACTTACGATTTGTGATTTTTGAAGCGCTAATTAACAGGAAATAATTTCGTATTATATTTGATTATTTTTTAAAGTCAATTATGAGAGATTTTTGTTTTATTGATTTATTTGCAGGAGCTTCAGGAATGTCGGAGGGATTCACTAAAGCAGGATTTAATCCTGTCGCTCACATTGAGATGAATGAAGAAGCCTGCTATACAATAAAAACCAGATCAGCTTATCACTTCCTTAAATCAGAAAACAAATTAGATTTATACTATAGTTATTTAAAAAAAGAAATAACACGTGAAGAGTTTTACAAAAAAATTCCTGATGATATTCTGAATTCAGTAATCAATGTTGAGATAAATGATAATTCAATCAAAGACATTTTCAAAAGAATAAATGAAAAAAACAAAACGATTGATTTAATAATTGGAGGTCCACCATGTCAGGCATATTCTCTTTTGGGAAGATTTCAGGAGAATATTGAAAACGATCCAAGAAATAAACTATACATACAATACGGCAGATTTTTAAAGAAATTTAGTCCTAAAGCATTTGTTTTTGAAAATGTTCCGGGAATTCTCAGTGCAAATAAGGGACAGCATTTTAAACATTTAAAAGCGTATTTCAGAAAACTCGGATATGAGGTTTACCATGATAAACTGGATGCTTCAGACTACGGGGTAGTTCAGGCTCGAAAAAGAATAATCATCATAGGCTGGAAAAAGGAAAACGATTTTGGCTTTCCGGATTTTCAGAAAGTAGATAAAAAATATACTGTTAACGATGCCTTCGAAGATTTACCGGAATTAAAACCAGGTGAAGGTCACCATTCTATAAACTACAAGGAATTAAAAAATAAATATCTCGAAAAGTTTGAACTCAGGAACGCAGTTGATTTTGTTACACAGCATATATCACGTCCCCATAATGAAAGAGATTTGGCAATATACAAAACAGCTATTCAGAAATGGAATAATGAAAAGATAAGATTGAAATATCCTGACTTACCGGAAAAACTTAAAACACACAAAAATGAATCTTCATTTATTGATAGATTTAAGGTAGTTAATGGGACAGGTGTTTCGCATACAGTAGTAGCACATATTGCAAAAGACGGACATTATTATATACATCCAGACGAAGAGCAATGCCGTTCCATCTCTGTAAGAGAAGCTGCAAGATTACAATCTTTTCCCGATGATTTCTATTTTGAAGGTTCACGTTCAGCAGCATTTAAACAAATAGGTAATGCAGTACCACCACTAATGGCTTATGCTATTGCTAAAAAAATGAAAGAATTATTATGAGTAATATTAACAAACATAATATAAAAGCTAAAAGTCATATTTTAAGTCTTTTAGGAGACGAGCTGATTGGTAGTGATAGTCTTGCTATTTTTGAGTTGGTTAAAAATGCTTATGATGCAGATGCAGAAGAAGTAACAGTAGAATTTATAAATCTTAATCAGTCAGATCAGCAAATAATTATTGAAGATGATGGGCACGGAATGACAAATAAAGTCATACAGGATGTATGGCTAACCATTGGTACTGACTTCAAGAGAGGTAAAAATAGAAAAGAAAGTAAAAAATTTAAAAGAGTTTCTTTTGGAAATAAGGGAGTCGGGAGATTAGCTGTACATAAACTGGCTAAAAGAATCACTTTGGAAACACAAGCAGAAGGAGAAATGTTTTCAAGCCGTCTAACCATTGATTGGGTGAAACTGATTGCTTCAAAAGAATATATTCAGGATTTAGAAGTAAGTGTAGAAACTGTAGCAGACCAATTGTTTAAAAAAGGAAAGGGAACCCGAATTATTTTAGATAAACTAACCACTAAAAAATGGACTAAAAAAGCGTTAAAAGATTTGGTAAGAAAAATTGATAATATAAAAAATCCTTTTTCCCCTAACCCAAATTTTAACATAAAAATTAAAGCGAACGATTTTCACCAGGAATGGATAAGTGAAGTTACCAATAGTAATGATATCCTTAAAGATAGTCTGTATCAATTTGGATTTAAAATTAAAGCCAGCGATAGTAATCCTGAAAGTTTTGCTAAGTTTTTATGGAGATATTCTTTTAATCCTCCACCCCAAACAAATATTTCGAAGAGAACCTCTCGGAATACCGATACTTTAAATTTTCATATCGGTGAATTATATAAAGATCTTGATGGTGAAGAAGAGTATAACAGGTTCTTAAGAAATAAAGATTTATCTGATATCGGTACTATTAAAGGTAAATTCTATGTGTTCAATCAAAGTTCTATTCTGTTGAAGATGAATTTTGGAGGACAAATAAATGCTGTTAAACAATTTATTAAAGACAATTCAGGAGTTAAAATATTTCGGGATAATATAAGAGTTTACAATTACGGCGAACAGTACGATGATTGGTTAGGACTTGATTTGGACAAAATTCAAAGAGCAGGCGATCATTTTGGAAAAAAAGTTACAATTGGAGCAGTAGAACTTGATTTAAAATCAAGTAATGATGGTTTGATTGAAAAAACAAACCGTGAAGGTTTTATAGACAATTCTGAGTTTAATAGATTTCAGTTATTAGTAAAAGAAGCTTTTAATTTCTTTGAAAGAGAAGCAGGAAATGATAAAGATTTGGTTGAAGCATTTTTAGAAGAAACACGTCCTGTTAAAAAAGTTGGTTTTGGAGAAACCATAAAGGAACTGGAAAACAAGATTAAGGACAAAAACCTTGAAAAAGAATTAAAACCATTACTTATTCGTGTTGATAAGGATTATACTGAAATGCGGGATATTATGGTAAATTCAGGTATGACAGGTTTAAATTTAGGCGTAGCTTTTCACGAAGTAGACAGAGAGATTAGATTTATTAATGCAGATCTAAATTCTAATAATGTAGATATTGAGGAAGTCAAAGACAAGGTGAGAAACCTAATCCAGATACTGGAAAGTCTGTCTCCTATATTAAGACAAAATAAAAGTTCATTGTCTTCTGCTAAAAAGGTAATAGAAATAGCCAAAAGAAGAAATAATAATCGATTCAATTTCCATAAAATAATTTTTTCATCTCCGGTTTTAACAGGTGAAAATGAAGATTTTAATTTTAAGGTGCCTACAAATCTTCTTATTTCCGCTATTTCTAATTTAATAGATAATGCAATATACTGGACACGAACCCAATCGGACTTTATTAAAAATGTGGATGGAAAATATAAGCCTGCGATTTATGTAGGAACAGATTTATTTACATTTGAAGGACCTGCTATTATTATTGCAGATAATGGTCCAGGATTTTCTTCAGAACCAGAATATCTCACTCAACCGTTTAAAACCAAAAAAGAAGGAGGAATGGGGCTCGGATTATATTTTGCCGATTTAGTAATGAATATGATTGGTGGGAAATTACTTTTCCCTGACAATTCAGATTTAGATATTTCTCAGGTATATAATGGAGCCTGTATCGCATTAGTATTCCCTAAATAGTTAAAAGTATGCTGGAAAAACAAAACAAAATTATAATCGTAGATAACATTCCCGGACAGCTGGAAATATTAGGAAAATCGTTCTTTGAAAATGGTTTAGGTTGTAGAACTTTTCATTATGATCTGGAATACGATGAACCACTTGAAAAAGTAAGAATAGCTTTTTTTGATATTAATCTTACAGAAAAAGCTGTAGATGCAAATTATGACACTGATAATCAGATTCTTGAAAACAACACAGCGGTATTCAATGATTTAGGTAATGCAATTAATCAGTATATATCAAAAGATAATGGACCTTATATCTTAATTTTTTGGACAGCAAACAGTAGAATTGTAGAAGCCTTTAAACTATATATGAGAGACCCTAACAGAGGTTTTACAGATACAGCATCCCCCATTCTTATTGATTGTATAGACAAAACCCCATTTGTAGATGGAAACGGAGAACAGGTCAACTTATCAGATAGAGTATTAGAGTTACTGAATGGTAATGAAAAAATTAAGTTCTTATTTGATTTTGAAGAAAATTCTAAAAACTCAGGAGAAAATACTTTAGACAGAATTTATAATATTCTGCCAAAAAATGATGTGTGGGGAGAAAGCCAACAGCTTTTCGAAAACTTAGACAAAGTTTTATCTAAAATTGCAGCTTCAACTCTTGGTTTTGAACACGCAAGAGAAAATTCTAAAAAAGCTATTTATGAAGGTTTGCTTCCTATATTAAATTATGAATTTCTCAACAGCGAAAGTAATGTCAATTGGAATGATATTGTAGCTCAGTTACATAAGGCTAAAAAACCTAATGAGATTGTAAGTCCAGATATAAACATTCAACATAAAGTTAATGCTCTTTATCACATAGAAGAATATAATGAGCAGACCAAAGATACTCGTGGATGTTTAATTGAAATTGATAAAACAAATTCTGACTTAATCGCTTCTTTCGGTATTAATAATTATGATGTTTGGTTCAATGATTTAGTGCCTATAGATGATAAAGCTAAAAGAAAAGCATTAAGAAATAATTCAAAAATGATTGCATTAGAATTTAGTGCGGCTTGTGATTATTCAAATAAAAAGAACAGAATTAATAAGTACATTTTAGGTGTTGTCACGGATCATTTTGAGATTGATACATTTCTGAATAAAACGAGAAGAAGTGAAAGTAGTTACCACTTAGGAGGTTGTTGTTTTCAGCATAATGATATAAATCATAATATATGGTTAAATATTAATTATGTATTTGGAGCTTTTGAAAATGATACACGATTTGGTAACCCGTTATTTATCTTAAAAAAAGAAATAATGGATATGTTAGGTAATAAATATGCAAGTCATATATCAAGAATTGGCATAACAAGTTTATAAAATATGGATATCCATACACCTGAACAACGCTCAAAAAAATATGCGTGCTATCAAAACTATAGGAACTAAGGATGAAGTTCGTCTGGCAAAAGCATTATGGCACTCAGGATATAGATATCGTAAAAATGACAAATCAGTTTTTGGCAAACCAGATTTAGTTTTCAAAAAATATAAAGTGGCTGTTTTTGTCGATAGCGAGTTTTTTCACGGTAAAGACTGGGAAACAGAAAAATTCAGAATAAAATCCAATCAGGAATTCTGGCACAAAAAAATAAGCAGAAATATAGAACGCGATATAGAGGTAAACCAATATCTGAACAATATCGGTTGGATAGTATTAAGATTTTGGAGTAAAGAAATAAAAAACAATCTCGACAAATGCATGGAGACTGTAGTTGCTGAAATTCATAATAAATCATGAAAAAGTGTTTATTATGCAAAGAAAATGAACCTGATAAAACAGGATCCCACATTGTTCCTCACTTTTTGATAAAGAGAATTGACAATGATGATAATCAGAAAGGAAGAGATAAGGAGCTTGGATTTATTTTAGGAGATACAACTACTTCAACATACTTTGGAAGATTAATTCAACCTGAAAAACTGGAAGAGGTTTTTGGAGAAGTAACAGATGATCTGATTTCTAACAATAAGATCGATGGAATTGTTGATTATTATTTCTGTTCTGATTGTGAAAAGAAATTTAGTAATATTGAAAGCATATATGCTAAAATGTCCTGTATCTATGAATATTCTTTCTAAGTAAATCTTAAATTCTAAGAGATTAGTTTTCAACAACGACAGATTTTAACGTTTACCGTTCCTAACTTTGTAAAATGTTTGCACTTGTAGATGGTAATAATTTTTATGCCTCCTGTGAAAGGGTATTTAATCCTGCTCTGAATAATAAGCCCTTAGTGGTTTTGAGCAATAATGATGGATGTGTTATAGCCAGAAGCAATGAAGCCAAACTATTGGGAATTCCAATGGGTGCACCAGCTTTTGAATACCAGAAATTATTTGACCAAAATAATGTGGTGGTGAAGTCTTCTAACTATGCTTTATATGGGGATATGAGTAATAGAATGGTTAATATTTTAAGACAGTTCACTCCTGATTTAGAAGTTTATTCGATTGATGAAAGTTTTCTACAATTCAAAGGTTTTGAATTATTTGACCTAAATAAAATTGGCTTAGAAATGCGTGGTCGGATTTTGAAATGGATAGGAATTCCCGTGTCCATTGGACTGGCCGAAACCAAAGCTTTGGCGAAAATTGCCAATAAAATCGCAAAGAAATTTCCAGAACATACCAATTCGGTATATTCTATTGATACAGAAGAAAAACGTATTAAAGCTTTGAAGTGGACTGAGATTTCGGATGTTTGGGGAATTGGTCGCAGAATTTCTAAAAAGCTGCAAGCGATCGGTGTGCATAATGCTTATCAATTCACACAATTACCGGATGAGTTTGTTCGTACGCAGTTCTCGGTAGTGGGATTGAGATTAAAAAACGAATTGGAAGGCAAATCGGTTTTGCAACTTGAAGAAATTCAACCCAAAAAAAACATTGCAACTACTCGCAGTTTTGACAAAATGATTTCCGATTTATCGGAGTTGAAAGAAAGAGTTTCCACTTATTCTTCCATGTGTGCAGAAAAATTGAGAAGGCAAAATTCACATTGTAATCATCTGATGGTTTTTATTCATACCAATCCATTTCGAGAAGATTTACCACAGTATTCCCGAAACATCATCGTAAAACTTCCCTATCCGTCCAACTCGTCCATTACCCTTTCCCAATATGCGAGAAACGGATTGGAAGCTATTTTCAAAGAGGGTTTTGCGTACAAAAAAGCGGGCGTGATAGTTGGTGGAATAACACCGTCAAAAGATTATCAGATTAATCTTTTTACAAATGAAAATCCGAATCACAAAGAGTTGATGGCTACAATTGATAGATTGAATAAAAAGATTGGATCAAAAAAGCTTAAGTTAGCATCGCAGGATCCCGTCAGAACCTGGAAGATGAGAAGGGAAAAACTGTCACCAAATTATACCACAGATATAAACGACGTTATAAAAGTGAAAGCATGAAATCAGAAGTATTAGAATTTTTTATTCCGGATGATTCAAACATAATTGAAATCCCCTTAGCTTCAAGTTCAATTTCCGCAGGATTTCCCAGTCCGGCTGATGATTTTCAGGAAGATAAAATCAGTCTGGATAAATATGTAGTGAAAAATAAAGACGCTACTTTCTATGCAAGCCTGAAAGGTACATCCATGATAGATGCCGGATTTGATGAAGGAGATATTCTGGTGATTGATAGAAGTCTTGAGCCTACGGATAATAAAATTGCGGTTTGCTTTGTAGATGGAGATTTTACAGTAAAGAGAGTTAAGGTGACTACAGATGGAGCATGGCTTTTGCCCTACAACAAGGACTTAAAGCCCATCAAAATCACTGAAGAAAACACCTTTATAATATGGGGGATTGTAACCTACATAGTGAAGAAAGTAATATAATTGAGCTTTTTGTTATCTTCTCTCATTTTGAAGAAGAAAACAATTATTATGTTGTTGATTTAGCCAATCTATTTGAGAAAACAGAATTGATTGATGATTATCCCGAATTTGAAAGATTGGAATTTTCTGAAGAATTAAAAGCACTGAAAGTTTTTTATGACGGAGGTGGTGAAGAGTGGAAGATAGTCAAAGGCTCACAAAATGATTTTTACATAGCAATAATCAAAGAAATAATTCCATAAGATGTGTTATCATACAAAACAAACCAAAGATGCTCAGTCCGTTCAAAAGCGTTTTAAAAAGGAGATTTTAAACTTGGATTTATTTGAGCCTTCAAATCATTTCAATGGTTTTGCAAAACCCATTACTCCCGTTATTCTGAATAATGATGTGGAACATATCAATATGGTACAATGGGGCTTTCCTGCTTCATGGCAACCAGCGCCTTTACTCAATGCCAAAATTGAAACACTTGATATCTTGAAATCATTCAAAGATTATTCAGACAACAGATGTTTAGTTATTGTGGATGGGTTTTATGATTGGCGACATGAGGGTAAAAACAAGATTAAGTATGAAGTTGGGTTTGGTGGAGATTTATTCTGCCTTGGAGGTATCTACAAGGTTGAAAATAATACCACCTATTACACCATAGTCACCACCGAAGCAAAAGGTATCATGAGAGAAATTCATAATTCAAAGTTGAGGATGCCCATTGCTTTCCATTCTGATGAAAAGATGAATGACTGGATTTATAAAGTTCCTGTAGAACCGGATTGGGATTTTATTGGGGTTGAGGTTTGACTAATAAAATATAAAGCTTTCATTTTTCAAATCTTATATTCACTGAATCCTTTAGTCTTTCAATATTCTCAATAAATTCTAAAATACACTCCGTCAAAGAATCAATTTCGGAATGAATTGGCTGGTAAAGGCTTTTACTCAAAATGCTTTTTGTTCCGCTGATTTGGTCATAAAGATTACCATACCCGGGAATGCGTTTAATATAAAGACCCGTATTATTCTCCAATTCCTCTACTTTGTCAAGTGAATATTCAAACTCCTTCAGCGAAACAATACCATTAATTATCAAATAATTCTTGCCATTAGGAAGATGCTCAATGAATGCATCATACCTATTTCGCCTGCTTCGTAAGAATAATCCACCATTATCTTCTTTCACCTGAATTCCCTTTTGGAATAAAATATCAGCCAAAGAATGATGTGGACTTGTACCACCATATTCCTCCTTTCTTATATAGCTATTTACATATTCCACTAATTCAAGATATTCTTCTTTATTCTCAGTTTTATAGGCAATTTCAATCGAGGCGATTTCAGACGACAACAAGAGATTCATTGAAGATACAATGGCATACTTTTCATTCATATAAATTTTACAATGAAGACCTTTTACCTCCACCGGTGAAATTCCCAGAGAATAAACTTCTTCAAAAGTAGCAGATTCACCTTCTCTAATGTAAAATTCAGTAGCAACACCTCGGTTTGCCAAAGAATACAATCGATCTTTTAGTTTGTGCCATTTTTGAAATCGACAATAAGGTGAAACGATTATGACTTTCTCCTCAGCTTCCTCAATTAGCGTTAAGATTTCTGCAGATATAAAATGGGGTTTGATTAGTTTCATAGAGATGAGATTTCAGGAATGAAAAATAATAAAATATATCATCTTTTGAAAATATGAATTAGGTGATTATTCTAAATCATAGTCAAATCCCCTAAAGAACTACTCTCTAAAAACAATATTAAATAATAGAAAAAATCTGTTATAATGCCAGTTATGTATTTCATAATAAGAGAATCAACATTACATTCCATTTAAATTTACTATTTTTGGATCACTCTATTAAACAAATAAAATTATTCAACTACCAAACTATGCAGAAAATCAAGGTAAAGGAATTGGTTGAATTTCGTAGAAAATCAACTGAAAGAGGTAAAAGAAACTTTGCACACAAGCTAAAAACACGCCTCCCAAAAGAGAAAAAAGAATCTGATGACGAAAGCGGTGGTGATTATTGGATTACTAGTACTAGTTGTATTTATCAAGTAATAAAACAAGATAATATTGACTTAATTGATGACAAAATTCTCGATCTCTCCGACCGTATGCAAGCAACAGATAATAAACGTTCTAAGTTAATGCATCAAAGAAATATAGATATATTAACTTCATTCAAAGATTTTAATTATCGAGAGCTTTTACCACTAAAAGATTATAAAATAGAAAAAAATTCTGGCGGGCAAACAACGATTATGTTGAAGCAATTTCCCATTGTTGTGGAGCCTCAAATTATATTTTTCTTTGAAAGAAAAGGTAAAAAAGAAATTGGTGCTATTTGGTTAATTCCCCTGAAAGAAGGCTTCAAAAAACCTGAATTAGGTATGTTCAGCGAAATGCTATTTCGATTTCTTCATAAAAACTATTCGGAGCACTACCAAATTGCACCTGATTATTGCTCAGCAGTTGATACATTTAATGGTCAAAAAATCACATATTCAGACTTACAAAGTGGCAATATCGTGCATTTAATTGAAGAAACATTAGAGGAAATTAATAAGCTGTAAAATAATATTAATGAAACCCTCATTAAGTGAAGCGATGAAATGGCGTCATTAGAATTTTTTGTGACTTTCAAAAGCCAATTAAATAATTTCTAATAAAGCCGTGTAAAGAAATAAATATCAAAATATGCCAAAAAGACCCGAAGAAATAAAACCAGAAGAGCCAACAGGATATTTGGCAGATGAGAATAATAAAAATCATATCAAATTTGTATTTCAAGATTGCAACATAAATTTTTTGATTGGATCGGGTTTGTCCACTCCTTTTTTTGGAACATTGGGTAAAATTGAAGAATGGCTAACTAATTTAGAAGAAGCAAAAGACTTGTCAATAAGTGATGAGCAATATAAGTTTATTAAAGCCTCTTTGTATAATGCTTACTTTGAAGTAGCAATGCAGGGAAATTTAGATATTCTAAATTTTGAAAATGAAGTTACAGAATATCTGGAAATAGATGATACTGATACCCCAGAAGAGAAGAACACCAAAAAGCTAAATAACACGTTTTTAAGCTATAAAGAGTTTCTGAACACCCTAAACCATATCTTATACGAAAGAAGAAGTAATACGGTATCTAAGCAAGTAAATTTGTTTACTACCAACATTGATATATTTATTGAAAAGACGTTAGAACATTTAGACTTACATTTTAACGATGGGTTCAATGGTATTTTCAAAAAGAAGTTTAGTTTAAGTAATTTCAAAAAGTCGTTTTATCAAAAAAGTCTCCAGTACGATAACATTTCAGAAATCCCAGTTTTCAACTTGCTAAAGGTTCACGGCTCTGTAACTTGGAAAATGAAAAGTGAGAATATCCAGTTTTCATGCTTGGAAATACTTAAAAATATAGTCAAACTTATAAACAAAGAAGAATTAGAGTTTATTGAAATAAACAGGCATTATAAAGAGAAGTGGGAAAAGGAAGAAAAAGATTTAACGCTAAATGATATTATAGGACTGGCAGAAGATTTTAACGATATACCAGATTTATCTGAATTTCAAGAACTATATGAGAAGCTACAAATTATAAACCCTACTAAAGAAAAATTCAAGGATACAACCTTTAATAAGACTTATTATGAGATGCTAAGATTGTATGCCAATGAATTAGAAAAAGAAAACACAGTCTTGTTTGTAATGGGCTTCTCAATGGCAGATGAACATATAAGAGAAATTACAATTAGAGCCTTAAAATCAAATCCGACCTTGAAGGTGTTTTTTGTGGCATTCAAAGAAAGTGATACTCAAAATCTAAATGATTATTTAGAGAATAGACCTTATCATAATTTAGAAATATTAGCCCCAGAGGAATATTTTGGTTTGCAAAAATTTAATATCCAAATACTTATTCCGCTTTTGGAAGAAGTGAGAAAAAGTAATAACCGAAAAAAATAATAAGCAATGAAAGAGTTATTGCAGAAAGACTCAATCTTTAGGGTTGGTAAAGTTGTTTCGGTTGAGGGCAGAACCATTAAGGTTGAAGTAGATAAAACTAAAAATAGTGCTCACATACTTTACAATGGAGATTTACTGCGAAACATTGCCGTAAATAGTTATATCAAAATCACAAAAGGGTTTACCAAAATTATTGGGAAAGTAGAGGGAGAATTTATTGTTGAGGATAAACAATTCGTTGATAAAGAGTACAAAAGCGAGAAGCAAAAAATTAAGCGTATTCTACAAATTAGCCTACTAGGATTTTTTGGTAAAAAAGATTTTGAAAGAGGAATAAAGGAGTTGCCACTCATCAACAACGAATGTTTTTTATTAGATAGAGATGAGTTTGAAGCGGTACACGATTTTGTAAAGAGTTCGGACAAGCCTTTGACGATTGGTAAACTTACTCACGAAAATATCCAACCTATACGAATAGGAATAAATGATTTGTTCGCAAGCCATATCGGTATTTTTGGAAATACTGGAAGCGGAAAATCTTATACTCTTGCAAAGATTTATAATGAGTTGTTTTCGGAACTTTTGAAATACCAAAATTTCAAGAATAATTCTCAATTCATTTTTATAGATTTTAATGGCGAATACATTGAAAATAAATATGGTAAGGATATAATTATTGATGAAGATAACAAAGAGCTATACGAGTTAAGTACAGGCAAAAACCCTAAAGACCAGTATCCTATTTCTAAAAAGTCTATAAATGATTTAGATTTTTGGTCAATTATTCTGGAAGCGACAGAAAAGACCCAAAAGCCATTTCTGAAAAGAGCATTAAGAAAAGATTTAGATGATATAGATATTCAAAATACAATCAATGAAATTTTAGAGGAAATATTGACTAAAGGCGATAAGGAGTTAGGTGTAAAAGCAATTACTAATTTTTTATGGGAACTCAAACCGTTAATATCTAATGAGGATAATATTTTAGAACTGATTAATTGGGTTCAAGATAATCTAAGCACTTATAATGGTGGTGGATTTTATTTGAGAAATACAGACAATAATGTTAAACACGAAATGTCTAATGCAACAGATGTAATTAATCCAATGGTAAATGGGTTAAGTTTCAATTTAGATGATGAACTCTCACTAATTAGATTTAAAATAATACTGACCTATTATACAGAAATAGTGAGAGGGCATTCAAATAAAGAACATTTGTCGCCATTGATGAAAAGGCTCGATAATAGGATAAGTGATATTAAAAAAGTTGTAGTTGTACAAGGGGAAGAAATAGATAAAAATATTCAAGTAATTTCGCTTAGGGATGTACATATTAGCATTAGAAAGGTTTTACCGTTACTAATCTGTAAGCAACTTTATGAAGAAAAAAAGTCTGAAAATGATAAAACTAAGTCTTTGAATATTATAGTTGATGAGGCTCATAATATCCTTTCTGCACTTTCACAAAGAGAAAGCGAAACTTGGAAAGATTATAGACTTGAAACGTTTGAGGAAATAATCAAAGAGGGAAGAAAATTTGGAGTATTCCTTACTATCGCAAGTCAAAGACCCTCAGATATTTCAGCAACGATTATTTCGCAGCTACATAATTTCTTTTTACATAGGTTAATCAATAATAACGATATTAAGGCAGTTGAAAGAACAGTATCGTATTTAGACAAACTTTCATTTGAGTCTTTACCTATTCTGCCAACAGGAACTTGTATTTTGGCAGGGTTATCTGCACAAGTACCAGTAATGGTTGATATAGGCAGTGTCCCAGATGAAAACGAACCAGATAATAAAACAATCAAATTAACAGATTTTTGGTATGATTAGGACGTAATAAGCTATAATATACCAATTAAAATATTTAATAATTTTGTTTATAGTGCTAATGACTTCATCTAAACTCCTTTCTTATGCTTATGTGGTTTTAGTGATGGCGTATTTTTAGGTGTGTCTTTATTATCACGTTGCCGTCTGTCCGGCTTACCCGTTGAGTCTGCTATCCGTTTTGGTCCAGGTTTAATTCCCATATTTTAAAAATTAAATTAATAAACACTAAATTATGGCATGTAATAGATTATGGAATATCATGTTAGGAAAAAATATAAACAATTGAATTTTACTTTTCAACATTTTTAGAATCGGGCATACCAAAATTACTAATTTTAAAAATGAAACTAAAACAATTATTTCTTACATTGTTATTACCCTTGTTGGCAGCTGGGCTTCTTTTTCAGTTCGTTGTTTTCAGTTTTTTGTACTGTAAATATTGTTTTAGTTTTCTGGTTTCTAATGCTTTCATATAGTTTTCCATATAAATAAAGTCGGGTTGTCCGTTGTTATTTATAGGTAACAAGATTTTCTTTTTTGGTAAATCTGTACTTGATAACTGGTTTCCATAAGAAGAAACGGAAGCCATTCTTTTGAAGCAAAAAACTAAAAATTCAGCTATATATTTATTGAGTTCAAGGTTTGGAGTTTGAACAGCGTGTATCTTCATATCAAGACTTGCTCTGTATGGATGATAGAAAACACTACCTAAAAATGAAATAGAAATAAAGTTTGATATTTCTCGATAGTTCTTGTGACTAACAGGTTCGTAAAATTCAAAAATACCATTGTTGTTATCTGTTGCAGTAAGCCGTGCTATTTTTCCTTTTTTTAAAATGTCTTTTGGTAAAAGTGCACCAGTTGATACAGAAAAAACATTTCCGATTTTAAACTCTTTCCACTCGACTTCTGAATTTAGTTTTATGTTTTGCTCTGATAATGAAACATAATTTTCGTACTTTTCTAAAAGTTCCGTTTCTTTTTGCTTCATATAGTTTTCCATAAAAGCGTAATCAGGTTTGCCTTTTGAATTTATAGGAAGTAATATTTTTTGGCGTTTCATTCTTTCTCCATTGAATTTGTAACCATATTCGTATTTAGATTTTTGTTGAAGAATTAACGCTTTTACAAAAAGGAATGTGTATTTGTTTCCTTCAATTTCTTTAAATGACAATCGCTTTACATCATCTGAAAAAACAGCTTCGTAAGAATGGTAAAAATTATAAACAACACTTCCGTTGTAATTTACACCAAGTACATTTTTGTCTAAAGAAGTATTTTTATTGGCTATAAATTCCGTAATTCCATTGTTAGAGTCGGTTGCTCCGATAAATGGAATGTTACCACTAACCATATCCGCTTTTGTTAGTCGTTTTCCTGATTTTATTTTGAAAATGTCTTCTATAAAAAACTCTTTCCATACTCTGTTTGTCAATTCCATAATTTAGTTTTTTTCGTTGTCAAACAGATATTCTCGACCTTGCATAATCATCGAAAACTCGAACGTCAAAAAATCTCCGATTGTTTTTTCAAAGTCGGCTTCGGTTGGGATTTCGTCATTGAAGTAATAAAACGAATGTAACCATTCATCTTCGGGTTCTATTGTAGTTTTTACACAAAATTTGGTTTCAGCTTCCAATCGGTCAAACCAAACATCAAGCAAATGTTGCTTTTTGTCTTTTGCGTGAACGGTTTCTACAAGTCCACGATGTTTTTGGACTTCAAAACCGTCTTTTTCAAAGTTGATAAATTTTACTTCTTTGTCTTTGTAATGTGGAACTCCTGCGGTAAAAACAGCAATGCACGGATTTGTTCCAACTCCGTAAAACGTATTTTTATTCAGCGTTATCACACCTTCCAAAGTGTGATTTTTTAAAATGTTTTCTTTAATTGCTTGTTCTTCTTTGGTTTTTCCTGTCATTGAAGATTGTGGAACAATTACGATTACTTTTCCGTCTTGTGTTATGGAATTGAGCAAATGTTCAGTAAAATTGATTTCGTATAAACTCGTATTGCTTTTGCTCCCCATAGAGTAGGGTGGGTTCATCATTCCAACCGTGCAACCTTTTAGCTGTAATTGTGCAGGATTTTGTTTTAGAAAATCTTCCTGTTCCAAGTTGCTTTTTCCGTCTCCTCGCAAAATCATATTGGTTGTCGCAATCGTAAACATATACGGTTGTAATTCCAAACCGTGTAATTGGTTTTTTCTAATGTCTTGCTGTTGTTTTGGATTATCAGTTTTCTGCAACATATCGTGCATTGAAGCAATCAAAAAACCGGCTGTTCCGCAACAAGGGTCAAAAACAACGTCCGTTGTTTTCAACTCTGCTAATTCACAAAACAGTTCGGTTATGTGTTTTGGTGTCAATACAATTCCTAAATTTTGTCCGTCTCCACCAGAATATGACATAAATTCTCCGTAAAATCGTCCTAAATAATCTTCGGAAGAACTGATGTGTTTGATGTTCTTGTAAATATTTTCGTAAAGAAATTCTGTGTAATGTTTTAAGGGCGTTTTCTTTAGATACTCGTTGACTTCGTTAATGGCTTTGGTATCTTTGATTACCAAAAACTGGCTTAATAATTTGTCTTTTTTTACTTGTGGTGCAACATTGGCTCTTTTGAGATTTTTCTCAATGGCTTCGTAGATTTTTTCTCCGTCTGTTGTGGTTTCATCTCCTGTTAAACTTTCGATACTGAAACCTTTATATTCCATTTCCCTTAAAGCCAACAAAATTCCAGATACAATCAACGGCTTGTCTTTGTCTTGTATGCTTCCGTAATTACGTAAATCTTCGTGTAGGCTTTTTGCATCTTTCAGAATTTCTTCCGTAGTTTTTTCTTCGGGTGTTTGCTCTTTGAGAATGTTTATGGTGTAATATTCGTCAATGTTTTTTTCGTTGAAAAGTGTAAAAGTTTCAACGTCTTCCAACTCTTTGTAGCCACCACGTTCGTCAATAAAAATAGGCGAAATTTTGTGTCGCTTTTCGTTCCCCGAAACTCCGAAAGCAATTATTTTTTTGTACGATGTCTTTTCTGCAATGTGTTTTCCGTAGAACAAAGCACCGTTTACAGCATAATTTTTTACGCTTGTTACAGCGTTACAAATTACGTCTTTGTCGTTTCGCTTGATGTGATTGGAAACATCTGCTTTGTTTTCGATGATGAGAACGAAATCTTTTACAACGCCTGTATATTCAGGAAAACCGACTTTTCCGGTTCCAGCTTTTGAAGCGGATTTTAAAGCGTCATCAATTTCTTTTATGTTGCTACCTTGCGGATGTAGATTTATGTTTGCTTCTTTGAGTAATTCGTAAACCCAAAAGTCCGTCAGTACTTCTTTTTTTGCCATTTTTGCCGTTTCCCGTTACGGCAACTCGGTCAAACGGTTTGTTTTTCAGTCCGAACCTTCAATTTAGCACGGTCATTCCGTTAGCCTTGCTGCCAACTCTCAAATATCCGAATATTTAATGAATAAGCAAAAATTGATTAAATCACTTGTAAATCCCCCAAAAACTCCGACAGTTTAAAATATTATAAAAATTTATAAATTTAAACTGTTATTAGAGATGAAAAAGTCAAGATTTACAGAAACACAAATCAGCCAAGTACTCAAGGAGCATGAA
>NZ_JBATWT010000024.1:0-273804 GCF_049672845.1 Moheibacter sp. | reverse complement strand
ATAAGCTATCCTAAAAATCCGGCAACAAAACTCTGGACAACAATAAACCTCGCTTAAAACAGCTTAAACGAGGTCAAGAATTTTTGTTTTCAATAAAATTTGGAGTTGTGCAACAGTTACCCATGTTAGCAGAAGTACGAATTGCAGTTAATTTTGCTTTTTTATAACAAATTCTATTTCGGGAAAATATTTACTGCAATCGATATTTCGTTTTAAATAATTTAATTTTCCATTTTTAAGATAGAATTTTTCATCATTTAGATTAGTGTAAAAAGTATTGCGGTCTTTTGGTGTGCAATTTTTTATTGTAAGATTTGATTCCGTGTAAGGTTTTGTAACGATACTTGGATAATCATCTTTCGAAAAATTTTCGCATTGCATTGAAATAGTTTCTTTTATGAAATAGCAATTTTCGGCTTTATTTGTTGTTAAGATTAAAGTATCATTTTTGATTTTCCAAGTTCCATTTGAGAAATAAGACTTATTCATTTCTAAATCTTTTCCTTTATATTCATATTTATTGTTACTAATTATTTTTAGAGTTGCAGAAGAAAATAATAGAGAATCTGATGATTGTTTAATTTCATAAGTTCCAATAAATTCAGATTTATTTTTTGATTCACAACAAATCAAAAAAAATGAAAAAATAACTATTATTATTGGTGTTTTCAAAGTTTGGATCGTATTTCTGCTAACGGTTCAGTATAAACGCAGTAGCGGAGCAGGAAAGCACAAACCTTTCCGTTTTGCAACTGCCTTAGCCAAAACCTTATTTTATTTACTAATTTACAAAAAAGGAAATCAGAATAAGGTTTTGGCGGACAAAAAAGTACAGCCTTTCGGGTAAGCACTTTTCCCGCTATTGTGTTTATACATTGTTACCCACAGTTATTTCTTGAGTTTCTTTATTTCAGGTACAATATATTCGTCCATTAGTTTTGTCGTTTGGTTGTGTGACTCCATTCCACCATTGTAATAAGTACTTGTCAAAACAACAACTAATTCAAGTTTAGGGATAACTACGATTTTATTCCCACCTGTTCCCGACATAAAATAAGCCTTTTCCTTTTGGTCTTGCCCAAATTTAGATAACCACCATAAATAGCCATATTCATAATCAAACATTCCAACTTCTGTGTGTGGTTCAGTCGATTTTTGGATGAATTCCTTTGAAATGATTTGATTGTCGTTCCATTTTCCATCATTCAAATAGAGTTGACCGATTTTTAAAAGGTCGCGACTTCTTAACCCTAACCCACCACCCGTCATTGGTAATCCTGTCGGTGTTATCTGCCAATGATAGTCTGTAATCCCTAATTTTGAAAATAAGGCTTTGTCTGCGTAATTTTCTAATGAGCCTGTTACACTATTTATTATGTTGCCCAAAACAACAGTTCCTGCTGTACAATAACTAAAACTTCGTCCATATTTTGAGTCCTTTGGTTTTGTTTTCCATTCAGGAAAGCCTTTTATTGGCAAATCCCAATAAAATTTTACCCAATCTTCGATTATATACATTTTTTCTTCTTGTCCACGTGAATTTTGGTCCCAATCATCGCATTCTAAAATAGATGACATTGTAAGTAAATCTTCAATGGTAATTTCATCTTTTCGATTGTCAGGATACTGTATGTTTTTAACTTTCGAATATTGCGATGCTTTTTCATCAACTGATTTTAATAGGCCATCTTGAATTAAACTTCCGATTAATGTTCCTGTGATTGTTTTTGTAGCAGAACGAGTATTGTGCTTTGTGTCGGAATTATTGTCCTTATAATAGTTTTCAAATATAATTTTCCCTTTATGTGCAATAACAACACTTGAAATACTTTTAAATTCATTATTTGAAATTAGACTATCCATTTTTTTAATTGTCGGATTGTCTTTTAATTCACTTTCAGTTTTCCAACCGTCATTGGTTGTTTTGGGACTGAATGGATTGTCTTGTGCGTTTATTGTGATGCTGATAAATACAAAAAAAATCAGAAGTCTTGATTGTTTCATTTAGATTTTTTGATTGATGAGTTTGTCTATTAGTCGAATGTTTTAATGTTTGTTACGATGTCACTTATAATTGTGGGTAACTAGATTATATACGCAATTATACGACAATTTTCTGAATGAAGACAATTTTTCCACTTCTCTTTGAGGTGTGTTGACTGTCAATGAGTTATCCATTTGTTTCATTTCGTAAAATAGATATTTTATCTCTAAGAAAAACTGCGCATATTTGTAATCTGCAATACAAAAAACGCATAAATCCTACTTCAAAAGCCAAAAGTTTTGCCCCACTAAAGTAAAGGTGAAATCAACTTTACCATTCGGTCCAGCAATTGGAGATAGAGCGGTCTCTGTTTCCATATTTCTCCATCCACCTTTTCTGAATCTTCCAAGTCGCGATAAAAAGCTTTCTTCAACTCAGCAGCCAGTTCGCAATCATAAATCAGCGCATTAACTTCAAAATTCAAATCAAAACTCCTGAAATCCATATTGGCCGTTCCCACAATCGCAAGGTCATCATCAATCACCAGGGTTTTGGCATGAACAAATCCTTTGGTGTAGGTATAAACCTCAATACCTGCCTCAAGCATTTCGCTGAAATGGGAATGATTAGCTAGATTTACCAACTTCGAATCTGAAATCCCGGGAACCAGTAATTTGACCTTTACACCGCTCAAAGCCGTAATCAGCAATAAATCCATGATCGTGGGACTTGGAATGAAATAAGGATTCGTAATCAGAATTTCTTCTTTGGCAAGACTTATCGCCCGGCAAAGCGACTGTAAAATATAAGGCGCATCAGAATCAGGGCCACTGGCCACCAGCTGACCGATTTTATCACCTGCCTTTTCATTTTTATGAATCGGAAAAAAATGACGATCCGGTTCAAGTTTCTGCTTAGAACAGAAATTCCAGTCCACCATGAAAACATACTGAAGCGAATGCACAATGCTTCCTTCCGCTTTCAGATGCGTATCGCGCCAAAACCATTCATTGCCATTTCCATCACGGTTGATGTATTTATCACTGACGTTGATTCCGCCCAGAAATCCGGTTTCGCCGTCAATAACTATGATTTTCCGGTGATTCCGGTAATTCATCCGATTGGCAAAAAAGAAAAGTTTGATTTCGTAAAAAGGAAAAACTTCTATCCCTGCTTTTCGCATTCGTTTGACTTCTTTGTGAAGTTTATGCGAACCGAAATCATCAAATATAAAACGGACTTTTATACCTTCAGCCGCCTTTTTAATCAATAATTCTATGAGCTCCAAACCTATATGATCCGGTTCGAAAATATAATATTCCAGATGAATGTGGTGACGGGCATTGGCTATCGCTTCAAATACCGCCGGAAACTTCTTTTCTCCATTGATCAGTAATTCAACAGCATTATCGTCAGAAAGGGGAGAGAAATTCTGGTTGAGAATCAGATCGGCGAGCGACGAATATTTAATCAGGGATTCAGGAGCCGTTTCAAAAATACGATCCCTGTTTTTGCGAATGAATCCATCGACCTGCGCTTTTAGTTCCTCTGCAAATAAATTTTTACTGTACAACTTACGCTTACGATAATTCACACCTACCGAGAAATAAATAAAAATCCCGATGAACGGCAGCAAAATCACCAAAAGTATATAAGCAGCCGCCTTGGTTGAGCTGCGTGTATCAAAAATAATCCGCACGCAGACCGATATAATCAGCAACAGATAAAAAAGTTCAGCGAGGAGAAGCCAGTTCATTCCGTCAATTTAGCCGTGAAGTTATCGTTAAACACCGTAATTTCAAATCCATTTCAGGGATTTTTCAGTATTTATGATTTTTATAATGGCCAAAGCCAAAATTATATAATAAAAATACCCTCATCCTGAACAGAATGAGGGTATAACCTAACTAACCTAAACCTATGAAAAGCCCTAAAGCTTTTTGTTGCGACAAAGAAAGGACGAATTTTCTTATTCGTCTATACCAAGATCTTGGTATTTTGCAGTTTTTTTAATTTTTTTTTCGATTTTCTGAATAATTCGGGATTTTTATGCTCAGGGATTGTATAAATTTCCTGTTCCTGATGTTTAATATACTTTTTTTTTGGATAGCTATTTCAGGACAAGAAATAATTCATATTTATCCCATAGATACTCCATAGATACTCCATAGATAAGCCATGGATAAGCCCACTTATTAACAATCCAAAATTTTCTGTTAATAACTCATCTTTGTTCTTTTTCTTTAGCTTGTAAAAAAATTCAAAATCCCAACCTTGTAATCAGGATAGATTATCGGGAGAAATAAAGGATTTACTAAACGGGAACTGCTTCTTACTTTCTTTACTTTCCTAATTCAAAGGTACAACATCTCTGAATCTTATGGAATCCAATATGAAGGGAATCATTTTGATTACTAAATCTCCAACTGATGAATATACTGAATGTCCCGCTTGGCCACACCGTATTTTTTGTTCAGCCATTCATATCCTTCCTCAAAATCATTAAAACGAATGGATTCATCATAAACGGCTTCGTCCTCATTTTCTTTCTTTTTTCCGTGGACAACGCCTTCTTCCGTAATTTTCAGATAATATTCCATATTTTTAAATAGTATGAATTATTCGTTAAGCCTGCTGCGAAGCATACAAAGCACCGCAATTTCATTGGACGAAAGGTTTTCGTGTTTTTTCAGCAAACGACTGACTTCTTTTTGAAAATAATGCAAAGTCTTTCCGTCCAGATATTGGTCAATGATCCTCGGATCTATATACGAACTTCTCGCTACCGCAGGCGTATTGCCTAGTTTTTCGCTGACGGTTACCACCGCCTTGCGAATGTTTTGATTGAGCTGTTTCTGATCGATTTCTTCTTCGGCACCCAATTCATCCAACGCGATGGCTGCAATCATGGTTCCTGACCAAGTCCGGAAATCTTTGGCCGAATATTCCTCGCCCATAATTTCTCGTATGTACTGATTCAGATCTTCGCTTTTCACATCCACAACTTTTCCGTTTTCGTCTAGGTATTTAAAAATTTCATAGCCGGGCAAATCATCAATCTCCGCTACAATCTTAGCCAGTCGCGCATCCACAACCTGTTTTTCCTGTTCAATTCCCGATTTTCCCTTGTACGAAAAAATGATTTCTTTTCCATTGATTTCAAGATGTTTGCTTCGAAGTGTAGTCAGTCCGTAGCTTTCATTTTCCTTGGCATAAATTTCACTTCCCGGCCGAAAGAAAGCGCTTTCCAACAGCCGGACCATACAGGCCATCACCTTTTCGCGCGTTGGTTGCTTTTTGCGAAGATGCTGCCCCGTAACCCGGCGCATATGTTCTAATTGTTCTGCAAAACTGATGATGCGGTCAAACTTTTTCTGATCTTGTTTCGCCCTGAATTTGGGATTGTAAATATATTGCTTGCGACCTTTGACATCATAACCCGTAGCCAGAATCTTAGCTCTTTTCTTTTCGGAAATCTCCACGTCGGTCCAGGCCGGCGGAATAACTAACGATTTGAAATAATCAATCCATTCCTTGTCGGTTACTTTCTTTCCTTCTTCATCCCGATAGGAAAATCCTTTGCCATGTTTTTTTCGGAAATACACAAATTGAATTTTTAAAGATGCATTAAAGTTAAATCAAAAATCCATTTTTATTTCATCAATAGAAAAATTAACTTTACGGAATTAAGTTTTTTCCAATGAGTTATTATAAAATTGAAAATTTAGAGCAATATTTTAAAGCGTATAAAAAATCAGTAAAAGTGCCTGAAGAATTTTGGGCCGATATAGCCGAAGAGAATTTTACTTGGCTTAAGAAATGGGACAAAGTCCTGGAAAATAATATGACCCAAGCCGACGTTAAATGGTTTGTCAATGCGAAATTGAACATTGTAAAGAATTGTATTGACCGGCACCTGAACAAACGAGGCGATAAAACTGCGATTATTTTTGAACCCAATAATCCCGATGAACCTGCCCAGCATATTACCTATCTCGAATTGCACGAAAGGGTTTGTA
Source organism: Moheibacter sp. (assembly GCF_049672845.1). Classification (NCBI taxonomy): domain Bacteria; kingdom Pseudomonadati; phylum Bacteroidota; class Flavobacteriia; order Flavobacteriales; family Weeksellaceae; genus Moheibacter; species Moheibacter sp. The sequence goes on along the minus strand of NZ_JBATWT010000024.1, from coordinate 267,801 downwards.
AAATGGCCAACGTACTGAAAGAACAAGGCGTGAAAAAAGGCGACAGGGTTTGTGTTTACTTGCCTATGATTCCCGAACTTCCGGTTGCATTGCTGGCTTGTGCCAGAATTGGAGCCATTCATTCTGTGGTTTTTGCCGGATTTTCATCTTCTGCTTTGATCTCCAGAATCAATGACCTGGGCTGTAAAGTCCTGATTACTTCTGACGGAAGTTTCCGCGGAAATAAATCCATCAACCTGAAATCAATTGTGGATGAAGCACTGGAAAAACCATCTTCCATCGAAACGGTTTTGGTAGTGAAGAGAACCGGAACAGAAATCCAGATGAAACAAGGACGCGACATTTGGTTACAACCTTTGCTGGACAAAGCACCAAAGGATCACGTGGCAGAAGTGATGGATGCAGAAGATCCATTATTCATTCTTTATACTTCGGGTTCAACCGGAAAACCAAAAGGAATGGTGCACACCACCGCCGGCTATATGGTGTACATCGGATATACTTTCCAGAATATTTTCCAGAACAGAGAAAATGATGTGTATTGGTGTACGGCCGACATAGGTTGGATCACCGGACATTCTTATATTGTTTACGGTCCTTTGCTGAATGGTGCAACGACGGTTCTTTTCGAAGGAATTCCTTCCTATCCCGACCACGGACGATTCTGGGATGTAATCGACAAACACAAAGTCACACAGTTTTATACAGCACCAACTGCAATTCGGGCACTTGCCAAAGAAAATCTAAGTTATATAGACGACCACGATTTATCTTCCATCCGGATTCTCGGATCGGTAGGTGAACCCATAAACGAAGAAGCCTGGCATTGGTACAACAACCACGTTGGGAAAAAGCAATCGCCCATTACCGATACTTGGTGGCAGACGGAAAATGGTGGCATTATGATTGCGCCGATTCCTTTTGTGACGCCTACCAAACCGACCTATGCAACGCTTCCGCTTCCGGGTGTGCAACCGGTTTTGATGGACGAAAGAAGAAATGAAATCGAAGACAATCAGGTCGTAGGAAGTTTATGTATTAAATTTCCTTGGCCGGGTATGGCCAGAACCATTTGGGGCGATCACCAGCGCTATTTGGAAACTTATTTTACGGCTTTTCCGGGTAAATATTTCACGGGTGATGGCGCTCTGCGCGATGAAGTCGGCTATTACAGAATTACGGGTCGGGTAGACGATGTGGTAATTGTTTCCGGACATAATCTGGGAACCGCACCGATTGAAGACGCCATCAATGAACATCCGGCTGTAGCTGAATCTGCGATTGTGGGATATCCGCACGACATCAAAGGAAATGCTTTGTACGGATATATTACCTTGAAAGAAACTGGAGAAGTCCGGGATCGGGACAACCTCCGACGTGAAATTAACGAACATATTTCAAGCCACATCGGACCGATTGCCAAACTCGATAAAATTCAGTTTGTAAGTGGACTGCCCAAAACACGTTCGGGGAAAATCATGCGAAGAATCCTCCGAAAGATTGCAGAAGGAGATTTCTCCAGTTTTGGCGATACTTCCACTTTGCTGAATCCCGAAATTGTGGACGAAATCAAAAACGAAAGAATCGATTGATTTGATTATAAATTTAATTGGCAGAGCTGAATCCAAACTACTCTGCCAATTTTGATAATTCCTTAACGCTTTTCTCTACCAATAGGTTTTAATTTTGTAATTAAATTGAAGAAATTGAATTCAAAAATAATTTGGTTAACCGGATTGATGATAGCAGCTCAAATCACTTTAGCTCAAACAACAGAAATCCACACTTTTCCCAAAATCAAATCCCATCTGACCGTTCCGATTTCGATTCCGGTACCGGAAATCAATAACCTGATCAACATTTCGGTAACAGGCGTTTTGTATGAAGACAATTCCTATACCGACAATGACAACGACCAGTTCAAAGTAAGAGTCGAAAAAAGCGATAAAATCAAACTGACATCGCTCAAGGAAAACCGTTTCCTGATTGAAGTTCCGCTTAAAATTTGGGCAGAGCAAGGCTATGGTGGATTGGGTTATTACGTTTATCAGGACACCAATTTCAATGTGGTGATGAAATTTATTTCTTCTGTCGAACTAAAATCGGACTGGACACTTCAAACCCAAACTAAAACCAACGGTTTTGAATGGACCGTAAAGCCGGTACTGGATTATGGAACCGTTAAAATTCCGGTCGCTTCACTGATTGAAAAAACACTGACCGAACAACAAGCCAAATTTACCACCGTAATTGACGATAAAATCAAAGAAAGTTTTGACCTGAAACCCTATCTGCTGGCAGTTTGGAACAACTTCAGCGCACCGATTAATATTTCGGAAGAATACAATACCTGGCTTAAAATCACACCCGAAACGGTTTATATGTCGCCACTGAAAATTTATTCGGATTATGTGCAGGCCACCGTCGGATTAGATCTATATTCGGAAACTTTCATCGGCCAGATTCCTTTGCCTTCGCCATTGCAGGTACGCTTTCCGAATTTCATTCTCAAACAAAACCTCAGTTCAGACTTCAACCTGAAAACCACTGCCAATGTTTCTTATGATCAGGCAACCGCTCTGGCGCGTGCGCAATTCCTCGGACAGGAATTTGTCCTCACAAGCGAAAAAAACAAAGTGAAAATTACCGATGTAAAAGTTTATTCAGAAGATTTGTACGTGGTAATCGAAGCCGAAACTACTGGCGAAGTAACCGGCACTTCTTACATCAAAGGCTTTCCGGTTTATGACCGAGAAAAAAAGAAAATCGTCCTGACACAAATCGATTTCAAACTCAAAACCCGAAATCTTTTCCAGAAAGCGGTCACCACATTATTCGAAAGAAAAATCAAAAGAACAATCGGGGAGGAATACGGAATTCCCCTGGAAGACCTCATTACCGAATCCAAAAGAAGCCTGACGATGAGTTTCAACAAAGAATATTACCCCGGCATTTTCCTCAACGGCCGCGTTCAGGATTTCTATCCGAGCCAGATTTTACTTTTCAATCGCAATATGACCGTGGTGATGGATACCAACGCCAGCCTTCAGATGCGCGTGGACGGACTGAATTTTTAAAATTTGGGCACGTACAGCCGTAGTTTACTTTCGTTTTTGATTCAAAGTTCTACTACGGCTGTACCGGGCTTTACGTTGCAATCTTTTTACTTTGCCAGCTTTTAAAAAGCTAACAAATTAAAAAGGATTTCCACTGCAATCCCTCGTGCAACTTGCGAACGAATAAAAATTATTGCACGAAATCGTTGTAGTTACTACTGTTTGACAAAATTGTCAAAAAAAATTAAAGTTTCATTGTGAGATTTAAAAACTCGTTATATTTTTGCATTGACAAAATTGTCAAACAATAATGTTGAATTAATTAGTTAAATAAATATGTCAAAGCAAACCAAAGACATTGAAACCGAAGAACTCATTAAAAAGACAGCCAAAAGGTTGTTTTTTGGAGAAGGTAAATTCAATGCCACCACACAGGAAATTGCAGATTCGGCCGGTGTGAACCGCACTTTGATCAACTATTATTTTCGCTCAAGGGACAATCTTTTCAACCTAATTTTTGAAGATGCCGTTAAACGCGAAGAAAAATTGCGCGAAAAAGTGCTGTTTTCCGATTTGCCTTTCAAAGAAAAAATAGAAATGTATATAGACGATTCTCTTTTGCAAGCAAAAGATTATCCGTACTTGGAAACCTATATTGTCTCCCGCATAAACGACGGCTGCTTTTACAAAGAAGAAGACGAATGGGAAAAATTTATGAAACGGTTTTATGAAGAATTTGAAAATGAAGTTAAAAAGGGAACGGTCGAAAGAATGGAACCGCTTCAATTCATCCTCAATATTGCTTCGTTGGTTTCTTTCCCTGTCGCAATTCGCCCTTTGTTTCAATCCACAATGCGGATTTCCGATGCGGAATACGACAGAATTCTGAGCGACCGAAAAGAAATTATTATGAAAATTTTATTCAAAAATTAAAATATATGAACGTTAACCTAAAGAAATACATCGTTCTAGTTCTGATAGTTCCCGTGCTGGGTTTTGCGCAGGAAGTCAGACAGGTTTCGCTGCAAGATGCAGTGAATTATGCGTTGGAAAATCAGTCCGATGCGAAAAAAGCAAAGCTTCAAATTGAAAATTCAGAATATTTAATTCAGGAAGCACGTGCAGGTGCTTTGCCGAACATCAGCGCAAATGGTTCCCTTACTTACAATCCTATTTTACAGGAAACTGCCATTCCGGCGTCGAGTTTTCCGGGTGGGGAACAGTCGCCCGATCCTTTCATCGTGTTGGCAATGGGACAAAAATGGAATGCAGTCGGAGGTGTTTCATTGACACAGAATATCTTCGATCAGACGGTTTTCACCGGACTGAAAGCTGCACGTACCACCCGTGAATTTTATCAGATCAATGCGCAACTTACAGAGGAGCAGGTAATTGAAAGAGTCGCAACCGCTTATTACAACGTTTTTGTTCAGAAAGAACAACTGGAAACCATTGATAGTAGCTACGTAAATGTTTCAAAATCAAGAGATATCATCAAAAGTTTGTTTGACAATGGTTTGGCGAGGGAAATTGATTTGGATCGTGTAAATGTTCAGTTGATGAATTTAAGCACGACCCGTCAGCAATTGGTAAATGCCGTTCAGCTTCAGGAAAATGCACTGAAATTTTATATGGGAATGCCGATTGAGCAGCCTATTGAACTGGCAGAAGAAGAATTTGCAGTGGAATCCTATTTATTGACTGATGAGGTTGAGACGGAAAACCGCACCGAAATGAAAGTTTTGAAAAAACAGGAAGAACTTCTGGAATTACAGAAAGAAGCGCGAAAAGCAGCTTATTATCCGACTTTATCCTTAACTGCCGGTTATAATTATATGGGACAGGGCGACCGTTTCCCGATTGGTTCCGGATTGGAGAAAGGCGTTTATTGGTCAGATTTTTCATCCATCAGTCTGAACCTTCGCGTTCCGATTTTCAGCGGATTTGCCAATAAAGCCCGCGTAAGTCAGGCCGATATTGAACTGCGCACTTTGCAGGAAGACATCAGACAAACCGAATTATCGCTCGATCTGGAATATCAGAATGCCAAATCTCAGATAGAAAACAATCTAATAGCCATCGAAAATCAGCAGGAAAACGTAAATCTGGCGCAGAAAGTTGTTGACAATACTCAAAACAATTATCGCTTGGGGCTTGCAACTCTGACCGATTTGCTGGAATCTCAAAATGCACTGGTCGATGCCAAAAATAATTATTCAAATGCGGTGCTTCAGTACAAACTGGCCGAAGTCCGCTTATTGAAATCAAAAGGAGAATTAAATACATTAAAATAAAAAATCTATTATATGAAAATCGTTAGAACTATACTTACCATTGTCGTCGTGCTGGGGCTGCTTGTATGGGCCGGATTTATACTGGTGGGTAACAAAAAGAAATCGGAAGAGGAAACCAGAATCGTGGCGCAGGTAAACGACAGCATTGCCGTGAACGTCTCTCAGGTAAGTTTTCAGAATATCAATACAGATTATGTTGCCAACGGAACTTTTGAACCTTTTCAGGAAATGATGTTTCCGTCTGAAGTGAGCGGAAAAGTTGTCCGGGTTTTGGTGGACGAAGGAAGTTATGTACGCATAGGACAGACCTTGGCGGTAATTCGAGGAGATTCCCAGTCCATTGATCTAACAGCGGCTCAGGCGGCTTATCAGAATGCATTGACCGACAATCAGCGATATGAAAACGCACTCAACAGCGGTGGCGTAACCCAACAACAAGTAGACGCTTCCCGTTTGCAGTTAAAAAATGCAAAAGCCCAACTTGATCAGGCAAAACTGAGAGTGGGTGATATGAACATCCGCGCTACTATTAACGGTGTGGTAAATCAGCGTTTGGTGGAACCGGGTTCGTATGTTTCGCCGGGAACCAATATGTTTGAAATCGTCAATGTTTCGAGTCTGAAACTTAGAGTGGAAGTGGACGAAAGTCAGATTGTACGATACAAAGTCGGGGACAATATCAAAGTTACGGCAAGTGTTTATCCCGATAAAGAATTCGTAGGGAAAATTACGTTCATCGCACCCAAAGCGACCGCTTCTTTGAATTTTCCGGTTGATATTCAGGTTTCAAACAGCGCCGGTAACGAACTGAAAGCCGGAATGTACGGAACCGCTGTATTCTCTTCAAAAGAAGACGAGGTAAAAGCCAAACCGGTTTTGGTTGTCGCGCGTGAAGCATTTGTGGGCGGAATCAACAATAGCCAGGTTTTCGTGGTGAACAATGATGCAACGGTGAAACTTATAAAAATTTCCACCGGAAGAAATTTCGGGGAATGGATTGAAGTTCTGGACGGATTATCAGACGGACAAACCGTGGTAACCAGCGGACAAATCAACCTGACCGACGGCGCAAAAGTGAGAGTTATTGATTAAGAAGCGAAATTCGAAATTCGCAAAACGAAATAGTATGAAACTAGCAGAAATATCCATAAAAAGACCCACACTCGTTGTGGTCTTATTTACCATACTGACTTTGGGTGGTTTGTTTTCCTATACCCAGTTGGGGTATGAATTGATCCCTAAATTTGAAGTCAACGTAATTACGATCTCAACGGTTTATCCGGGTGCATCGCCATCTGAAATCGAAAATACGGTTTCCAAAAAAATTGAGGATGCAATTTCCTCACTCGAAAACGTAAAGAAAATCGAATCAAAATCCTACGAAAGTCTTTCAGTAGTAATGATCGAACTGAATACGGATGCCGATGTGAATTATGCGCTCAATGATGCCCAACGGAAGGTCAATTCCATTCTGGCCGATTTGCCAGACGATGCCGACCCGCCTTCACTCGTGAAATTCTCAATGGATGATATGCCGATTATTACCATTGCGGCAACCGCCAATATGAACAGCATTGAGTTCTATGATTTGTTGGACAAAAAGATTCAACCTATCGTTTCCCGTGTTCCGGGTGTTGCGCAGGTTAATATGGTCGGCGGACAGGAGCGTGAAATTCAAGTGAACATCGACCAAAACAAACTGGAAGGTTATGGATTGTCAATTCCGGCAGTTAGCCAGATGATTCAGGCTTCTAATCTTGATTTTCCGACCGGGAACGTCAAAACCCGTGAGAATTCAACACTGATTCGTCTTTCCGGAAAATATAAAACGATTGATGAACTCCGAAACCTTGTCATCAGCAGTCAAAACGGTGTTCAGGTGCGTTTGGGTGATATTGCCGATGTGCAGGATATGCAGAAAGATGCCGATAAAATCGCAAGATTAAATCAGTCCGATGCGATTTTGATTCAGGTAATGAAACAATCAGATGCCAATGCCGTAGCGGTTTCCGAAGCGGTTAAAAATGCCGTGGCGCAAATCGAAGCCGATTATAAAGCAAACGATGTAAAACTTCAGATTGCAAATGATACTTCTGAATTTACGCTTACCGCGGCCAACAACGTAATTTTCGATATTTTCCTGGCTGTATTCCTGGTTGCCATTGTGATGTTGTTGTTCTTGCACAGCATCCGAAATGCATTCATCGTAATGATTACGATTCCGGCGTCTTTGATTGCAACTTTCATCGGAATTTATTTTATGGGTTACACCCTGAACCTGATGAGTTTGGTAGCGCTTTCTCTTGTAGTCGGAATTTTGGTGGACGATGCGATTGTGGTTTTGGAAAACATTCACCGCCATATGGAAATGGGGAAAAACAAAGTCCGTGCGGCTTATGACGGAGCTTCCGAAATCGGATTTACCGTAATGGCGATTACGCTCGTGATCATCGTGGTTTTCTTACCGATTTCAATGAGTAATGATTTGGTTTCCAATATTATCAAACAATTTGCGGTAACGGTTATGATTGCAACCGGATTTTCTTATCTGGCTTCATTTACCATCGTGCCATGGCTTTCGTCAAGATTTGGAAAGCTGGAACATATGACCGGTAAAAATTTATTCCAGAAATTCATCCTTTGGTTTGAAGGTATTTTGGACAAATTCACGCACTGGATTTCGGGAATTCTGAAATGGTGTTTACGAACTTGGTACACCAAATTGGCAACAATTGTGATTGCGGTTGTATTGTTTTTTGGATCCTTTACATTGGTCGGATTTGGCTTCGTAGGAACAGAATTCTTCCCGAAAATGGATAAAAGCGAATTCTTGGTTCAAATTGAATTACCCAAAGACGCTTCATTGGAACAAACCAATTTTACCATTCAGAAAGCAGAGAAATTTTTAAGAGCTAAACCGGAAGTTGTAGATTTGATTACGATGGTCGGACAAACCAGTTCCGGATTTGGAGCAAGTCAGGCGACTTCTTATCAGGGTGAGATTGACGTAATTCTGACCGATAAAGATTTGCGGGATGACAATACTTTTGTATTTGCCGCCAAAACCCGTCGTGAACTGGAAAATTTATTGGTCAATGCCAAAGTAAGTACTATGCCCGTGGGGATGATGGGAGCAGACCAAGCGCCGCTTCAGTTGGTAGTGGTTGGTTCAACGCTGGACAGTGCGATGATTTTTGCCCGTAAAGCCGAAGCTGAACTTCGTAAAATTCCGGGAGCTTCCGAAATTGAACTTTCAGTTGAAGATGGAAACCCCGAAATCAACGTTCAGGTGGACCGTGATAAAATGTCGGCGTTGGGGCTTGATTTGAGTACCGTCGGAATGACGATGCAAACGGCTTTCAGTGGAAATACAGATGCCAAATTCCGTGCGGGCGAATATGAATATGACATCAACATTCGATACGATCAATTCAACCGTTCCGATATCAATGACGTAAGAAACTTGATTTTTGTAAACAATCAGGGACAGAAAATAAAACTCTCACAATTTGCAGATGTAAGCGAAAGTTCCGGTCCGAGTTTGCTGGAAAGACGTGACAAATCACCTTCGGTTAACGTAAATGCACAGGTTGTAGGTCGTCCGGTGGGTGATGTGGCAGCCGAATGGGAAACGAAATTCTCAGAAATTCCGCGTCCGGTTGGTGTAAGTTATATGTGGGGCGGTGATATGGAAATGCAGGGCGACGGTTTCAATACGCTCGGAATTGCCTTATTGGCGGCCATCATTTTGGTTTACCTCGTGATGGTTGGACTGTACAATAGTTATGTGCATCCGTTTGTGGTATTATTCTCGATTCCGCTATCCTTAATCGGAGTGATGATAATTCTGGCATTGACCAATAATTCCATCAATATTTTTACGATTTTAGGGATGATTATGCTGATTGGTTTGGTGTGTAAAAACGCGATTTTGATTGTGGACTTTACCAACCAGCGGAAAGAAGCAGGCGAATCTACCTACAACGCTCTTATTCAGGCGAACCACGCAAGATTGCGTCCGATTCTGATGACGACCATTGCGATGGTTTTTGGTATGATGCCAATTGCGATGGCAAAAGGAGCGGCTGCCGAAATGAACAACGGTCTGGCGCTGGTAATCATCGGTGGTTTGATTTCCTCACTTTTCCTGACTTTGATTATCGTTCCGGTGGTTTATTCGATTTTTGACGGAATCAGCCGAAGAATCGGAAAGAAAAAGAAAACCGATTATGCAGCCGAAATGATTGCTGATTACGATGCAAGAGAACTGAGCGATGATGGATTCACGCCCAAGCATTAATTCATAGAAAAGAATTTAAGTTTAAATTTTCATAGTTTTAAGTTGATGCCGGATGGTCTTTGAAAGACTTTCCGGTTTTTTTAATTATAAATTGATTCAGTACTATAAATTTCTGTCAGAATGGATTTAGGACTTAAAATTCCGTTAATCCACCGTTCAAACCCAAGGGAAATTACCTTATAATGCTTACTTTTGCACAAAATAATTTTGAATGGATTTCCACGCCCTGAAAGTAGCTTTAGTAAAAAATTTAACCAAAGATTCCGTACAGATTACCTTTGATGTGCCGGAAGAATTAAAATCCGAATTTCAATTTACTTCAGGCCAATACATCACGCTCGATATCAACGGTACGCGCCGCGATTATTCGCTTTGTTCCAATCCGCTGGAAGACGAATGGAGCATAGGTGTCAAAGCTGTAAAAGGAGGTAATATTTCTAAATATTTGACGCAAGATTTAAAAACCGGCGATGTTCTGAATGTGTCCACGCCCAACGGACGTTTCGGGATTCCCAGCAAACCCAACGAAAAACGAACTTTACTTGCTTTTGCAGCAGGAAGCGGAATCACTCCGATTCTCAGCGTCATTCGTTATACTTTGCAAACCGAAGAATGGGTAAATATTTATTTGTTCTATTCCAATAAAAACCCTGAAAAGGTAATGTTTAAGGAAGAATTGAAAGCCTTGCAAAAGCTTTATCCCAATAATTTTCATTTGCATTTATTCTATTCGCAACACCAATTGGAAGACTGGTTGTTTGAAGGAAGATTGGACGAACATAAATTCGAATTAATTCTCAACCAATTGGTGGATATCAATGAAGTGGATGAAGCGATGGTTTGTGGTCCGAATGAAATGATCAAGGTGATCGCAAACGAAATTTTCAAAGCCGGAATTCCTAAGAAACATATTCATTTTGAATTATTTACGCCCGATTATACGCCGCTCGACATTTTGCCTGAAGAAATGGATTCGCCCGACGATGTGCAAGTGACCGTAGAACTGGAAGGCGAAGTCAGTGAATTGGTATGGAACCGCGAAAAAAACTTGATTGACGCTATGCTCGATGCCGGAATCGAAGCGCCTTATTCGTGCAAAGGCGGTATTTGCAGCAGTTGTATGTGTAAGTTGGAAGAAGGCGAAGTCCATTTGGGAGATAATTTCGTGCTCACGGATTCTGACCGGGAAGAAGGTCTGATTCTGGCTTGTATTTCCCGTCCGAAATCGGCATCGATCAAAATTAATTTTGATGACATTTAAAACCCTGGATCTCCGAAATGAAGAATTCTGGAATGCGCTCACGCACGGCACGGGAGCCGTTCTTGCATTGATCGCTTTGGTTTTTCTGGTAGTAAACGCTTCTCTGAACGGTTCAGCCATTGATATTTTAAGTGCGGCAGTTTTCGGGACAAGTTTAGTTTTACTTTATTTGGCGTCTACTTTTTATCACGCTACAAAAAACCGCAGAAAGAAATTTCACCTTCGCAAAGCAGACCATCTTTGTATCTATCTTTTAATCGCCGGAACTTATACGCCGGTCACGCTGGTCGGGATGAAAGGCGCTTGGGGATGGGCGGTTTTCGGAATCATTTGGGGACTTGTTTTGCTCGGATTTATTTTCAAATTTTCAAGACTCAGAAAATCGGAAAAATTATCCTTAAGTCTTTATGCGCTGATGGGTTGGCTGATTATCATTGCACTGAAACCTTTGGTTGAAAGTTTATCGGTCGGAGCTTTGGTAATGATGGGAATCGGCGGATTATTTTATACGGTGGGCATTTTCTTTTATGTCAAAGACAAAATTCCGTATAACCACGCCATCTGGCATTTATTTGTTTTGGCCGGAAGCGCTTTTCACTTTTTTGGAATTTATAATTATATATTGCCTTAAATTTTCATGAGGATTCAATTTTTTCCCGACTGACTTTATACGGATTAAATCCCGGCAATTTCCAAAATTCTTCAGGACCGAGTTGATTGTAGAGCGGAATTTCGTCGTTGTAAATCGGATACATTCCCGCCAGATTGATTTGATAATCAGCGCCCACGTCGATGTTCATAAATTCATCTTTTTCAAAAATCAAGGGTGCAAAAATCAGAAATGCATCCATCTCTGAATCCTTACTGATTTGCTGTCCGAAATTGATCGTATTGCCGTAGGTAAAAGGAACACGGCCGCGCAGATGATTGGCGATATAACCAATCACAATTCCCCAATTGATTTCTTCGGATTCCACACAAATCGCAAGTTCGGGTCGATGTGTCGTCCAATCCGGATGCTCCACCAACGAAAGTCCGTACGTCACGGCTGTTATGTATCCGATGGTCGGATAATCCCTGTAAACAATGGCAGTCACGTTGTTCACGCCTTCTATCAGGCTTTCATTTTTGAAAAATTCAGGTTTGCGCTGAAAGATGCTGTCCAGATGTACTAAATATTTTTCGACTGGCGTCATTTGTTTATATTAAGTATTAAGTATCAGGTATTAAGAATTAAGACTTTAGAACTTCGTGTTTCGAACTTCGAATTTTGTGTTCCGACTTATTTAATTTTTTCAAATAGAAATTTTCCTCCGCCTTGCAAAAGGGTGAATGCTTTCAGGTCGTTTGCAAATTCCATTACAATTCCGGCCGGCTCAAATCTAAATTCAAATTCACCGGTTTTATCCAGTGGAAATGGCGCTTGTCCTGTTGCCTGCGCAAAATATTTTCCGTCTTTTTCGCTAACGGAAATATCCATTCCAATTTGAGAATTGCTGAATGTACCTGTAAATCCCGGCTGAACATCGGCAGTATTTTGCGCAAAACTCGGAATTTCAAATTCTTTTCCGAAAACCGAACTCAAAATGGCGATGGCAATGTCATTATTGTTAAAATTAGAACCATTTGAAGTCAGCGCAAAGGAAACTTTTTCATTGGGAAAATAACCCCACATAGAGCTGAATCCGTCAATTCCACCGGTATGACCATAAGCTTTTTTCTCGTAAAACGGAATTTCAAAAATCCCCAGACCATAGTCATTTTTGATGGTTTTCATAGTTTCCAGATTCTTTTGCGAAATAATTTTCCCGGCAAATAAAGCTTCTCCAAATTTGATAATGTCTGCAGGCGTGGAAATAATTCCGCCTGCTCCTAAAGGAATTGACATATCGGTTTCCGATTCTTTTACCCATTCCCGTTGATAAGTATAAGAATTGGCTTCGTTATTTTTTAGGTTAATTTTTCCGCCGAATTGCGTGTTTTTCAATCCCAGCGGTTGCACGATTTCCTCATTCAGAATTTCGCCAAAAGATTTTCCGTAAACATTCTCCAGAATCAGCGTCAGCAAAACATAATTCGAATTGCTGTATTCGCCACGACTTCCCGGTTCAAATGCCGGTTCGTAAGCATAAATCTTATCGAGCATTTCGGCTCCCGAATGTGCTTTTGTATTCCAAGTCAGATATTCAGAATCATCCGTAATACTGTAAACACCGCTGTGGTGGTTCAATAAATCCTGAATGGTGATTTTATCGGCATTTTTAAGTTTCGGAAAAAAATTCTCAATGGTTTTTTGAATGTCCAAACGACCTTCATCGGCAGCTTTTAAAATCAAAGCAGCCGTAAAAGTTTTGGATATGGAACCAATTCTGAATTTGGTTTGGGCGTTGTTTTTCTTTTGAGTTTCCAGATCGGCATAACCAAGACTTCGCTCGTAAATGATTTTACCGTTTTCGGCAATGGCAATGCTTCCGTTGAACTTATTGTTTTCTTCGATTGCATCGAAATATGGGTCGAGTTTCGTCTTGTCAATTTGAGCCTGAAGACTGGCGAAACTGAGCATAAATGCAAAAAGAATAATTTTTTTCATTGTATAAATTTAGAATTAAACAGGAATAACCGGACGGGGATTTTTGGATTTGATTTCGGCGATCCAATAAATCAGTTGTCCGATTCCGCTTACAAATACCATAATCAGAATCCAGACAAGTCGCATATTGCTGTTGTTGGCTTCCAAATTTGGGTTTTTGGCTGCATGAAGAATGAAATAAATCAGACTGCAAAGCGAAAGTAAAACCGCGAGCATAATCATCACAAAGAAAATTCCGAAGCCTGCAAAAAATGCAATCGGCGGTTCGTTATGGATTTCAGCGTTTTCGTCAAAATTCTCTACCTGCATGATCATCGTAAAGAAAAATACAAAATAGCCGATAATCATTAAACCGAATAAAATCATCGGTGCGATGGCAAGAAAAGCCTGAAGTTTTGAGTTGTTGAGCATAATTTTGGTTTTAATTATAGGTGCTGAATTCGTAACATTCGTTACAAAATTCTCTCAAAACATCAATCTACAAAACCTGCACGCTTCATCAAAGCATCGTTGCTTGGCTTCTGTCCACGGAATTCTACATACAAATCCATCGGATCCACACTTCCGCCTTTTTCCAATAAAGTCTTGAATTTTTTAGCCACTTCGGGATTGAAAATTCCGTTTTCCTTGAAATACGAAAAAGCATCGGCATCCAGAACTTCCGACCATTTGTAAGAATAATATCCCGAAGAATAGCCGCCGTTGAAAATATGCGAAAAAGAAACGCTCATATTGGTTCCTATAACCGACGGATAAACATTCGTCGGTTCAAATGCTTGGTTTTCATAAGTTTCTACCGAATTGATTTTCAAAGGATTTTCACCATGCCAAGCCATGTCCAGCAAACCAAAACTTAACTGACGCACCGTTTGATAACCTTCCATATAATTCGAAGCATTTCTCACTTTCTGGATCAATTCCTGAGGAATGGTTTCACCGGTTTTATAATGCTGCGCAAATATTTCCAATACTTCGGGTTCGTAACAGAAATTTTCCATAAACTGCGAAGGAAGTTCAACGAAATCATACAAGACATTCGTTCCCGAAAGACTTTCATACGTACTGTTAGCAAGCATTCCGTGCAGCGCATGGCCAAATTCGTGGAACAAAGTTGTCACTTCGCTAAAAGTCAATAGGGAAGGAGTATCGGCCGTTGGTTTTGTGAAATTACAAACGATGGAAATATGCGGTCTTTGCATTTTTCCATTGATGTTGGACTGTCCGCGGAAATCGGTCATCCAAGCACCGGAACGTTTTCCTTCACGTGGAAAAAAGTCCGTATAGAAAAGTGCCAGATGATTTCCCTTTTCGTCCAGAACTTCGTAAACATTCACATCTTCGTGGTATTTGTCGATGTCATTTCGAAGTTTAAATTGAATTCCAAATAATTTTTCGGCTACCTGAAAAGCACCGCCCACTACTTTGTCCAATTGGAAATAAGGTTTTAATTCATCTTCCGAAAGACTGAATTTTTCCTGTTTTACTTTTTCAGCATAATAAGCATGATCCCATCTTTCCAACTGAGAAATTCCATCTATGGACTGGGCATAATCCTGCAAAAGCTGAACATCTTTCAGTCCAAATGATTTGGATTTTTTCAATAAATCATCCAAGAAATCTTTGACGGTTTCAGGTGTTTTGGCCATTCTTTCTTCCAAAACAAAATCGGCGTGGGTGTTGTAGCCTAGTAAATTAGCACGTTCCAGACGAAGTTCTGCAATTCGCATTACATTTTTTTCGTTGTTGTATTCATTGTCCTGAAATGCTTTTTTCGAATAAGCCATATAAAGTTCCTTGCGCAAATCCCGATTTTCCGCATAGGTCATAAACGGAAGATAACTCGGAATTTGAAGTGTGAAAGTCCAACCTTGCTGATTTCTTTTTTCGGCTTGGGATTTTGCTTCTGCGATGACATAATCGGGAAGTCCTCTTAGATCGGATTTATTGGTAATATTTTTTGAATAAGCATTGGTTTCCGCCAGTGCATTTTGTCCGAACTGAACCGATAAACCTGCCAGTTCTTTGTCGATGGCTCTTAATTTTTCTTTTTTTTCTTCGCTTAAATTCGCGCCGTTTCGGCTAAAGTTTTTATAGGATTTATCGAGTAATCGCAATTGTTCCGCATTCAGATTCAATTTGTCTTTTTGGTCATAAACCGCTTTTACACGCTGAAACAAAACCGGATTCAGACGTACGTCGTTGCTGAATTCGGATAACATCGGTGAAACTTCCTGTGCAATTTTCTGAATTTCATCATTGGTTTCAGCTGAATTCATATTGAAAAAAATGGAAGAAACCCGACTGAGTTGTTCGCCTGAAGTTTCAAGCGCCAAAATTGTATTCTCAAAATTAGGCGTTTCCGAATTTTGGCAAATCGCATCGATTTCCTGTTTGGCATTTTCGATGGCAATTTGAAAAGCGGGAAGATAATGCTCGTTTTTTATCTGACTGAAAGGAACGGACTCAAAAGGCGTATCGAATTTTTGTAACAAAGGATTTTCCATTTGATTTTGACTGATTATTAGGATTAAAAAATATAAGAACTTCATTATTGGTTTATTTTAGGGTAAACAAATTTAGGAATAATAAAAGATTTCATAAAAAAACCCGCTCAAGCGGGTCTCTACAAATTTTCATATTGTAAGGGTGGTTAAAGTAAAAAGGGTCACAAATTTATTAGTTTTCGTTTCAAATCTTAAGGGTATATTGAAACAGCTGACAAAGCTAAAGCTTGAGTTTGAAATATAAAATAGCTATATGTAGGTATTTTTACCTTTTTTTGAAACGATTGAAATTAGATTTTTTCGAACCTCCTGAATCAGTTTTTGTTTTTTGTGTTCTGGGTGGCCGCGGCTGCTTTTGTTTGGGTGGTGATAACTCAAAGTTTTCCATCGGAAAAGGATTATTTCCTGCTTTTGGGATTTTCATCCCGATGGTTTTCTCGATATCTTTGACATATTCTTTTTCATCAATGTCACAAAGCGAAATAGCAATACCTTCTGCGCCGGCACGTCCGCCACGACCAATTCTGTGGACATAAGTTTCCGGAATATTTGGAATCTCAAAATTCACCACATATTTCAGTAAATCGATGTCGATCCCGCGTGCGGCAATGTCTGTTGCAACCAGCACTTTTATTTTCTTATTTTTAAAATTATTCAAAGCATTCTGACGCGCATTCTGGGATTTATTTCCATGAATTGCCGCACCTGAAACTCCGAGTTTTGCAAGTGCCTTTACCAATTTATCTGCGCCATGTTTGGTTCGCGTGAAAACTAAAGTGCTCTCTTTAATTTGATTTTGAAGTAAATGATGTAAAAGCTTGATTTTGTTTCCTTTATCTGTGTAATAAATTTCCTGTTGAATGGTTTCCGCGGTAGTGGATTCCGGCGTAACTTCTACTTTTATAGGTTGATGAAGAATGGAGTTAGCCAATTCCTGAATGGGTTTGGGCATAGTGGCCGAAAAGAAAAGAGATTGTCTTTTTGCCGGCAGGATTTTCAGTAATTTTTTAATGTCGTGAATGAAACCCATATCGAGCATACGGTCGGCTTCGTCCAATACAAAATATTCAATATCTTTTAATGAAATAATGTTCTGTCCGATTAAATCCAGCAATCGTCCGGGCGTAGCTACCAGAATGTCCACACCGTTTCTTAGTCTTCCAACTTGTGGTGTTTGCTTGACGCCTCCAAATATGACCGCATGTTTCAGAGGAAGATGTTTTCCGTAATCGGCAAAGCTTTCCTCAATCTGAATCGCTAATTCGCGCGTAGGTGTAACAATCAATGCTTTGATGGATTTCTTATTGTTTTTGTTTTTTCCATTTTCCAAAAGTTGAAGAATAGGGATGGCAAAGGCTGCGGTTTTTCCGGTTCCGGTTTGGGCGCAACCCAAAATATCTTTTCCGGCAAGTACTTGAGGGATAGATTGCTGTTGAATGGGTGTCGGATTTTCATATCCGAGTTCTTCCACAGCTTTTTGGATGGGATCGATCAATCCCAGATTTTTAAATGTAATCATTTGTGAATTCTACCTGATTTGTGTTCCGATTCTTATTGAATTCGGAAACGTTATTTTTTTATGTTTTTTTAGGGCTGACTGATGTGAAATTCTCTTCTAATAGCATCTTTTTTAGGAAAAAGAACAGCCCTACTTTTGAAGTTAACGGATCGGTTTATCTGATCTGAAAAGAATTTAACCGCTGCAAAGGTACGAAAAGTATTAAGATTTAAGTGTCAAGAATCAAGACTTTCAAATTACCCTCTACATCAACACAAAAATTTAAGCCTAATTAGCGATTTTCAAATCTCTAAATTTAGAACTATCTTTACCAAAACTTTGTTGAAAGGTTATGGATGATGTAAAACAAAAAAATTACGAAGTAGTAAAACAGGTTTTTACCCATTTTCTGGAGGAACATGGGCACCGGAAAACACCTGAACGTTACGCGATTCTGGAAGAAATTTATTCGACCGATGAGCATTTTGATATTGACCGTCTTTACATTATGATGAAAGACAAAAAATACCGCGTGAGCCGTGCTACTTTGTACAATACTATTGAACTTTTGCTTGACGCCAAACTGGTGCGTAAACATCAGTTCGGAGATCAGCAGGCACATTACGAAAAATCATATTTTGATAAACAACACGACCATATTATCCTTTCAGATACCGGTGAAGTGATTGAGTTTTGCGATCCCCGGATCCAGACAATCAAAGCGACTATCGAAGAAGTTTTTGGCATAAAAGTAGATAGCCATTCCCTTTATTTTTATGGCAGAAGAAATCAATAAACGACTGAAATTCTTATCGGTTTTTATCATCCTGTTTTCAGGGATCATGACCTTCGGACAAACCCGTCCCGGAAGTCAAAATCCGCCTGTGAAAAAAATCAAGCATCTGCATTCCGATGTGATGCGGGTTGACCCTGAAAAATTTGAAGGCAATCATTTCGCTTATGGAAAAGTTGGTTTTGAACATGATGGCACACGTCTGTATAGTGATAGCGCAGTTTATTATCAGAAAGAAAATTTTTTCCGGGCATGGTCCAATGTCCGCATGATCAACGATACAGTTTCCATGACGTCCGACAGTCTGGAATACGATGGAAATACAAAAATAGCCAAAGCTTTTGACCGCGTTCACATGAAAGATTCTAAATCAGAACTTTTTGCGGATTATGTCGAATATAATCGCGTGACCGATGTTGCAATAGCTTCCGGCAATGTAGTAATGGTGGATCCAAGCCAGCGGATTGAAACGCCCTACATGGTCTATGACCGCAAAACCGGCATTGCCAGAACCGATCAGGGAGCCATCATTCGGGGAAGTGACGGAACCGTAACGCATACCCAAATTCTAGTGTACAATTCCAATACGAAAACTATTGATTTCGACCGGAATACAACCATAGAAACACCGGATTATCGGATTAATTCCGATAAAATGATAATGAATCAGGCGACCGATGTGACGGATTTCATCGGACGCACTACCATCACAGATCGTAAAAATCCAAGAAATTATATTTTAATGCCGGAAGGCGGCGGAACTTTTAACAAACGTACCGGCGAAGCTTTTCTGAAGAAACGTTCCACAGTTTATAGGGACGGAAAAGAATTGCATGGCGACGAAATGTATTTTAACGATAAAACCGGATACGGCTGGGCAAAAGGTGATGTTCTAATCGATGATCCCGAAGAAAAACGTTTCATCAGAGGTGAATACGGAGAAGCTTTTCGTGAACTCGATTCGGCTTATGTGACCGGAAATGCTTATGCGGTGAAAGCTTTTTCGACTGATTCGCTTTATTTCCATGCTGATACCATCATGGCGGTGCAGCGCAAAGATTCCACCAGAGTTTTGAAAGCTTACTTCAATGCCCGCTATTTTAAAAGCAATGCGCAGGGGAAATCGGATTCTATTTTTTATAATGAAACCAACGGACTGATGAAATTTTTCCGCGATCCGATTATGTGGTCAGGCGAACAACAAATTACCGGTGATACGATTTATGCTTATAATAATCCCGTAAAAGAAATGATGGATTCTGTACGGGTTTTCAATAATTCGTTTGCCATTTCAAAAGTGGATTCGCTAAATGATAAAGAATTCAATCAGGTAAAAGGTAAATTTATGACTGGATATTTCCTGAACAACAAACTCAATCTGGTCGAAGTTCATGAAAATGCACAAGCCATAAATTTTGTGGATGATGAAGACGAAAAGACCCAAACCAAAGAGAGAATCGGAATCAATACTTCGGATTGTGGTATCATAGAAGCTGAAATAAACGGAAACCAGGTCGATGTTTTGGCTTGCCGGATCCAGGCAACTTCCAAACTATATCCCGAATCTAAACTTCCTGAAACTTCACGTTATCTAAAAGATTTCAAATGGAGGGGCGATGAAATGATGCTCAGATGGCAGGATATTTTTGATGATCCGCCCGAATATCTTGAAGTAAGAATCAAAGAGGACTCAACCGAAACAGCTGAAACCGAAAGAATTGATCTGGAGGAAATATTAAATTCAAATAATAGTCAAATAGATTCGCAAGAAATAGAAGAACCAGATGCCGTAAATTTATCTGATCCAGTTTCTGATGAACAAGCAAAAGAAAATGAAGAATAATCCGTTTTAGATTAGTATTTTTACCAATCAAACAGGAAGATTGAAAACCTAATGCATAATGAAAACATTTAAATATTTTTTACTGCCCTTTTTATTCGTTTTATCAAGTTGTTACATATATAAACCTTATGAATTCAAGGAATCGGCGATGACTACAGGTACTTCTTCGTCCAAACCGACTATGAGTTCGTTGCGAAATGACAGTGGTAAGGGGCTTAATCCAAAGGATGATGCGGAAAGAAAACGTAAAGAAGCAGAGATAGAAGAGAGAAAAAGAGGAGAAGTAGGAATGCCTGTGAACACAGATCCTACTCAAAATAATGCCCAGACTCCGTCTGTTTCACCTGATAAAAAACAAAGAACCGGGAATTCATCTCAGTCCAGAACAAGCAATGCAAATCCGGAAGAAGATGCCAACCTGGAGCAAATCGGAATCACAGATGGAATAACGTCAGTGGATAGTCTGAAAATTAAAATCCAACCCAATAAATATTACAAAATAACAGCTGAGGGAAAACAATATAAAATCCAAGCCGATCAATGGGAGGGAGATACGCTGGTTTCGCATATTTTGCGCAAACCTGAGAAAGTTTTGAGGTTTCATAGCAACCAGATAGAAGAAGAAGCATTGATGGAAAGAAGATTTTCAAAACCTTATTCCGATTTGATTACAGTCGGTGCATATGTTGCCGGTGGTGCAGCTGTTTTATTACTCGTTTTGTAATGAATTCACAAGATTTAAGAAAAGACTTTTTTAAATATCAGGCAAAAACCACAAAATTTGCTTCCGGATTTGAAGTCGATTATGCAAAAGGATCTTATGTGTATGGCAAGGACGGGAAAGCCTATTTGGATTTTGCCGCAGGCGTTTCGGCCAACACACTCGGACATTCACATCCGCGCGTAATAAAAGAAATAAAAGAACAAGCCGAGAAACATCTTCATGTAATGGTTTACGGCGAATATGCCCAGGAAAAACCAGTACGGCTTTGCCAAATGCTGGCAGAAGTTTTGCCCGAACCGCTCGACACTACTTACCTTGTAAATTCCGGGACAGAAGCCATCGAGGCTTCCATGAAATTAGCCAAACGTTTTACCGGAAAAGAAGAAATCATTGCCTGCAAAAATGCTTATCATGGCAATACACAAGGTTCGCTCAGTTTGGCAGGAAGAGAGGAGAAGAAGCGTGCATTCCGGCCGCTTTTGCCTATGATTAATTTCATTGAATTTAATTCTGAAGAAGATTTAGAAAAAATTACGAATAAAACCGCAGGTGTTGTAGCGGAAACCATTCAGGGCGCATCCGGATTTCGTTTGCCGCAAAATAATTACCTGAAAAAACTTAAACAACGTTGCGAAGAAGTAGGAGCCTTGTTAATTCTGGATGAAATTCAACCCGGATTTGGCAGAACCGGTAAATTATTCGCTTTTGAGCATTATGATATGGTGCCAGATGTTCTCGTGATGGGAAAAGGAATGGCAAGCGGAATGCCAATTGGTGCTTTTACGGCCAGTGCAGAAATTATGGACTGCCTTTCGCATAATCCGAGTTTGGGGCATATCACCACTTTTGGCGGTAATCCCGTGATTGCAGCTGCTGCTTTGGCTACGCTTGAAGAATTGCTGGAATCCGAGCTGATGAATCAGATTGATGAGAAAGAAAAACTATTCAGAGAATTATTGGTTCATCCAAAAATCAAAGCGGTTCACGGTCGCGGACTAATGCTTGCTCCAGAATTAGAATCGGAAGAATACGCATTGGAAGTTGCCGCCCGATGTATGGACAAAGGACTGATTCTGTTCTGGCTGATGTACAGCATTCAAAATCTGAGAATTACGCCGCCATTGACGATTTCAAAAGAAGAAATCAAAGAAGGATGTGAAATCATTCTGGAAGTCTTGGACGAAATTTGATTTCGAAAAAAAATAACATAAAACTCAAAACCCATAACTCGCAACTCATGAACGTATTAGCCCAAAGAATAGACGAAAACATAGCACGTGTGGCAGATTTTCCACAACCCGGAATCCAATACAAAGACATCACGACTTTGTTTCAAAATCCCGAGCTGTGCAACGAAATTGTAGAAGCTTTTGCGGACTTTTCTACCGGAAAAATTGATGCCGTTTGCGGAATTGAAAGCCGAGGATTTCTTTTCGGAATAATGATTGCCCAAAGGCTGAATCTGCCTTTCGTTTTGATCCGAAAACAAGGAAAACTTCCGCCACCCACAATTGCGGAATCTTATGATTTAGAATACGGAACCGCAACCATTGAAGTTCAATCGCAATACATAGAAAAGGGGAGTCGTTTCCTGATTCATGATGATGTTTTGGCGACCGGCGGAACAGCCGAAGCTACAGCGAAATTAATTGAAAAATGCGGAGGAATCGTTTCTCAATTCAGTTTTATCGCTGATTTGACTTTCCTCAACGGAAAAGAAAAATTAAACAGATTTACTTCAGATATCCAAAGTCTGGTGAGTTATTAATTCGTAAATAGAAATTTGAAAATCAAATAATTTCCTTTCTGAAAGTCTTCCTTCTTTTATGGATAATAGGATCATAATCTTTCCAAAGTAGCTGTACGCTTTGGTTATCCTCCAGTTCAGGATTGGTTTCCAGGTATTTGATATTGTGCTTTTTGAAGGTTTCATACATTTCCTTGAAGATGATAGAAGTGATGCCTTTTCGCTGGTACTTGGGATGAACGCCAATCAATACAAATTCTACCGTATCGTTCTTTTTCTGTGCCCTCATCAAATGAAACCATCCGAATGGAAAAAACCTACCTTTTGCTTTCTGTAAAGCTTTGGCATAAGAAGGCATTGTAATGGCAAAAGCACATAGTTCACCATCTCCGTCTTCTATAAATGTAATGTAATCCGGGTTTAGAATGGTTGAATATTTTTTGGCATAAAATGCTTTTTGTTCTTCCGTAATAGGTACATAGGTTTCCAGCTCCTTGTAGGATTCTTCCAATAAATCAAAAATAGGTCCTATATAAGGCTGCATTTCTTTTGAATTTTTGAAATGCAGTAATTTAAGTTTATATCTTTCCTGAACGAGGTTGGCAAACTGAAAAATTTTATCGGAAATAGTTTCCGGTGCATGAATAAAATTTTCCACCCATTCTTTTTCCTTTACAAATCCGAGTTCTTCCAGATGTTTCTGGTAATAATCGTAATTATATTGTCCGATTGCAGTTGCCAAACGGTCAAATCCGAAGGTAAGTAATCCGGCTTTTTCGAGATTGGTGGCACCCATAGGACCCTCCATAAATTTCAGTCCGTTTTCACGCCCGACTTCTTCTACTTTGGCGAAAAGCGTTTTTGTAACTTCTATGTCGTCAATCACATCAAACCATCCGAATCGTATCTTTTTGACATTCAGCTCATTTACTTCTACTTGATTGATGAGCGCTGCAATCCGACCGGCAATTCTTCCGTCTTTATAAGCCAGAAAATAGCGAGCTGTAGCATGTTTGAATGCAGGATTTTTTGAAACGTCCAGACTGTTTACTTCTTCAACGAGAAGTCCTGGGACGAAATAGGGATTGCCTTTGTACAAATCCATCTGGAATTTTACAAAGTCTCTAAGTTCTCTCTGAGAGTGGATTTCTTTGATTTCGATACTCATAATGGTCGGCAAAGATAGTGTAAACTACCGATTTATGTTAAATCCTTTGTCCAAATACATTTCCGTAGCGAATTTTTCCAAATTTTGTGAGGTTTTGAACAAAACCGAATGGAAGTTCGGAATTAACAAAGGTGCATTTTTCGGACTGGCAATTATCGAAATAGCTGTCGAAAGCAAAGGTTCGTTCGGATCGCCAAATGGCAATAAATTTTCCAAAAACTGGATTTCGTTAATTTCCTGATTGGGCACAATTCCAAAGCTCGGACTCGACTGATTTTGCGAATTTTTATAATCAAAAACAATTGGTTGCATGGCCCATGTATGTGACGGATTTACATTTTCGTTGGTAGTATAATAATCCTGTGGCGAATCATACAAGGTAATCGAACCTACCGTTTTTCCGTAAGTTTTGGTGCCGATGGTAACTACCTCAATGTAAGGACGAAGGCAACTGATGAGCATTTCACTTGCCGAAGCCGAATTGCCGGTTGTTAATACATATAATTTACTCAGATTTAATTGTTGAATTGTAAAAGTTCCGTTTTCTTCCAGATTGTCGTTATAGGTTTTTCCTTGGGATTCAAATTTATAGGTCATATTATTATTGGAAGTTTTGGCATTGAAAGTCAGTTTGGTAAAATCCTGTTGGTTAAATTGTCCCGTAATCATACTTCCCAGATAAGCAGAAGTCTGAACCGATCCGCCGCCGTTGTAACGCAGATCCAGTATGAGGTCTGTAATTCCCTGCGCTTTGAATTGTCCGATTGCATCATTTAATTCATCGTTGAAATTGGCACGGAAACCGTTGTAAACCAAATATCCGATTTTATTTGAACCAACCGTAATCACTTCGCTGTGATGTACCGGATTTTCCTGTATCTGTACTTTGGTAATGGAAACCTGTTGATCCCCATCGAAAACTTGTCCGTTTTGAATATATCCCAAACCAAAAGTCGCCGAATTTTCAGAAAGTAACTGGGAATAATTTTGGTCGGTAAGCTGAATGCCATTTATTCTCGTGAAAATATCGCCGCGCTGCAAACCTGCTGTGGAAGCAGGAGAATTGGGAAGAACGTATTGAACATACCCAAAAACCTGACTGGAATTGGCTTGCTCATAAACCAGTCCGTATTTCATTCCGAAAGTTTTATTGATTCCTGCAAAAGCATTATCCAAATCGTGGTAATCATTTACAATCCATGAAAAACGGTCGGTATTTCCATAATCATGCAAAAGATTGAAAAAGAGCTCATCTGTTTGCTGCGAATTCAAAAAAGAATTGTATTCGCCGTCAGAAGAAAATCGGTCATCGGTCAGGTCGGGAACATCGGCTTGCCAATAATACCAAAGATTCAGCGCTTTCCAAACAAAGTCGTTGGCCGAAACCGAAGGCGGAAGGCCGTTGTCATCATCATTTTTACATCCGGCAAGGAAGATGAGCAGGATCAGAGAAAATATTTTGTATTTCATTTTTTAAGAGAAATTAATTGTATTTTTAAAAGCAGGAATGAATTTATAATTTAAAGGTATGAAATTTTTGAAATTAATAGGAATTCTATTTTTGATGATAAGTTGTCAGCAAAATAAAATCCCGATACAACCTGAAATTTTGACAGCCGAATATCAGATCATTACCCAAGATGAATTTGAACGAGGTTATCATGTCTTTTTGGAATTTAAAATGAATAAAAACATTGATATAGAAGCGATTGTGTTGAAAGGTAAATTATTTCCATTTAAAGAAAAAGGAATAGAAAGCGATTGTTGTTACCTGATTGATCATTATTTCCCGGTTCAGTCAAGGTTAATTCAGAATTTTGAACCTCCAAAAACTGACAATCGTCCCGACGGTATAATTTTTGAAATAGACGGAAAAGCGTATTTTTACGAATTAGAATTTAAACTTAAATAAACAAATAAAAATTATGGATCCAATCTATTTGATTGTTGTAGGTGTGCCGATGCTTTTGAGCATGTACATCAGTTATCAGTTGAAAAGCAAATTCAAACATTACTCAAAAGTTCATTTGGCAAACGGGATGAGTGGAAAAGAAATTGCCGAAAAAATGTTGAGTGACAACGGAATTCATGATGTGAAAGTGATTTCAACAGCCGGTCAGTTGACCGATCATTATAATCCTGCCAATAAAACGGTTAACCTCTCTGAAGTGGTTTACCACGAAAGAAACGCAGCTGCAGCTGCGGTAGCAGCTCACGAAGTAGGACACGCAGTACAACACGCCAAGGGATATTCTTGGTTGGAAATGCGCTCCAAAATGGTGCCGATGGTGAGTATTTCAAGTAACCTTTTGCAATGGGTTTTGATGGGAGGAATTGTCCTTTATGCTTCGTCCGGAATCACATCTGTACTTTGGATTGGGATTGTGCTTTTTGCGATTACAACCGCTTTTGCTTTTGTGACTTTGCCGGTGGAATATGACGCAAGTAACCGTGCACTTGCCTGGTTGAAAGACCGAAATATGGTAATGCCAAACGAATATGATGGTGCAAAAGATGCTTTGAAATGGGCGGCAAGAACCTATTTGGTAGCGGCAATCGGTTCATTGGCGCAATTGCTTTATTTCGTGATGATTGCAATGAGAGGAAGAGATTAATCTATCATTAAAGTTGATTCAAAATCATTTATGATTTTAAAATATCAAAACCCGTCAGGTCTTAAGATCTGGCGGGTTTGTTATTTTATTAAATTTAAAGCAATCCAAACTCAAAACAGTATTTGATGAGTTGAGCCGTATTTTTGGATTCGGTTTTTTCCAATAAACTTTTGCGGTGGCTGATGACCGTAAGTTGGCTTATAAAAAGTTTATCCGCTATTTCCTGATTGGTCAAACCTTCGGCAATCAGCACTAAAACTTCCTTTTCACGTTTGGTTAAAACCGGTGTCTTGCTGTTGGTAGATGAAGTATTATTTAATATTTCTTTGATTTCAGGAGTGAGGTATTTTTTTCCTGATGAAACCTTTTCTATGGCCTCAATGAGTTCTTCAGAACTAGTGTTTTTCAGCAAATAAGAATCGGCGCCGTTTTCCAGCATTTTATTAATGATTCCGGCTTGGTGATATGTACTTAACGCAATGATTCCTACTTTTGGAAACTGTTGTTTGATGCTGCTACAGAATTCAATCCCGTTTCCGTCAGGCAGGTTGATATCCAGAAGGACAATGTCGGTTTCCGGGTTTTCTTCCAGAAATTTGAGTCCGGAACCCCCATCAGAAACATGTGTAACATTCTCTATATAATCTAACTCGTTTAGCATAGAGGAAATTCCCTCTGCCACCACTTGGTGGTCTTCTATCATAAGTATTCTCATCTTTAGCCAATTAGTTATTAAATTAAAATTAAACAGGAATTTCTATGTGAACGGAAGTCCCGGAACTCTCAGCTGATTCTATCTGTAAATCTCCTTTCCAGTAATTGATGCGCGAACGGATTCCGGTTAATCCCATTCCGCTTTCTTTTTTGATGGAATCAGGATCAAAGCCTTTGCCGTTATCTTCTACATCAATAACCAAAAAATGTTCATCTTTTCTGACTTGAACCAGGATTTCAGTAGCATCGGCATGTTTCATAGCGTTGTTGACCAGTTCCTGGATGATCCGGTAAGTAGAAATGTCAAGTTGTTTGTTAATGCCGTTTTCAATGTGGTAAGACTGATAAATGATTTTGAGGTTTTCATTGTCCACACTATGGAGGAATTCTCTGACCGCGCCGTCCAGCCCGAATTTCAAAATACTTTCAGGCATCAGGTTATGCGCTACCCGGCGTAATTCGCTGATGGATTCATCTAATAGCATAATGGATTTTTCAAAAGAATCGCCATCTTCTTCTGTAATGATTAGTTTTTTGTGCATATTGTTTAGATTAAGTTTTACTCCGCTTAACAGTCCCCCCAAACCATCATGAAGCTCTTTTGCCATGCGGCTTCGTTCATCTTCCTGCCCTTGAAGCAGTGCTTGTGTGGCAGAAAGCTGTTTTTCTGTTTCGAGTTCTTGAATTCTTTGCAGACTTATCTTCTGTCGGTTTTTATAATTTAAATAGGACAGGATACTGATGATGCCAATCAAAAGTATAGCGCCGAAAAATATATAATTCAGTGTGTTTTTTTGTTTGATTGATAATGCTTGCGCTTCGGATTGAGCATTCAAAATTTTAATTTCTGCTTCTTGTTTTTCAGACTGGTATTTGGCTTCAAGACCCAGCAGCCGATTTTTATTTTCTTCCAGCTGGATTTCTGAAATCAATTTGTCATACTTACGGTTATGCTTTAAAGCCTCTTCAAAATTGCCGAGATGTTCATAAGCTTCCGACGCTTTTTTATGAAAATCTGCCAAGTCATATTTAGCTTCCAATTGTGCAGCAATGGGGATTCCTTTTTGAATATTTTGAAGCGCGTCTTTGTATTTCTTGTGCCATAACTGTATTTCAGCTAAGTACAAATAGGCGTAATATTCATTATCTAAAAAATGATATTTTTTGGACTCAGCAATAGCAAGATTCATGTACTGTGTTCCTTTTTCTAAATTGGTTTTGCCTATGGCGCTGCCCTTTGCTAAATAGGCATCTATGATATCATAATGACTTTCTAATTCAATAGCAATTTTCTCAAACCGATCAAGGAGAACCATTGCCTCGTCATCCTTTTCTAGTTGAGTAGCAGCATTGGCCAGGTTGTACAATGGTGACAGCATATTTGCTTTATCTCCTGATTCTTCTGCTAATTTTAAAGAGGCAAGTCCATACACTGTAGCCTTGTCCGGTTGATTCAAATCCAGGAAAATAGCACAAAGGTTATTGTTGATGGTTCTTTGGATAGATTTGTCTTGAATGGAATCGGCAATTTTTTTTGCCTCTAAGTAATAATCTATACAAGATTCAAAATCAGAAAAATACCGGTATTGTTTACCCATATTTAAATAAGCAATTGCCAAATTGTTAGGGTTGTTTATTTTTTTGTATTTTTCAAGGGCTTTTTGTGTCAAAGAAAGGGCTTCGCTAAATTTCCCTTGTTTGTTAAGAATCATATTTACATAACTGGCGTACCGGGCTTCGCCTAATGCAAAATCATTTTCTTTTGCAAAATCTCTGGCTACCTGGTAGTAATGTATTGCCGAGTCTGGATTTGAAGTTTCAAATAAATCTCCTAAATCATAAAGATAACCTGTTTTCTGGGTAATATCTTTTTCTTGTTCAATCAGGGTTTTTAGACTGTCGATTTCATGTTCTGATTGGGCAAACAAAAAGAAAGGGAGAAATAGAAAGGAAATAATAGAGAAGTTTTTCAAAGGATTTATTTTTCAGTTAAACATTTTTTAAGAGTTAGGCACAACAGGGATTTCAATATTAACGGAAGTTCCTTCCTTTTCCGTCGATTCAATTTGTAAACTTCCTTTCCAGTAATTGATGCGCGAACGGATTCCGGTTAATCCCATTCCGCTTTCTTTTTTGATGGAATCAGGATCAAAGCCTTTGCCGTTATCTTCTACATCAATAACCAGCAGGTGTTCGTCTTTCCTGACCTGAACCAGGATTTCAGATGCATCCGAATGTTTGATGGCGTTGTTGACCAGTTCCTGGATAATCCGATACGTAGAAATATCGAGTTGTTTGTTGATCCCATTTTCAATGTGATAAGATTGATAGTTAATTTTGAGGTTTTCATTGTCCACGCTTTGAAGAAATTCCCTAATCGCGCCGTCCAGCCCAAATTTCAAGATGCTTTCCGGCATCAGGTTATGTGCTACCCGGCGTAACTCGCTGATGGATTCATCTAATAGCGTAATGGATTTTTCAAAAGAATTCCCGTCTTCTTCTGTAATGATTAGTTTTTTTTGCATGTTATTAAGATTTAGTTTGACACCACTCAAAAGTCCGCCGAGTCCGTCATGAAGTTCTTTGGCCATGCGGCTTCGTTCATCTTCCTGACCTTGGAGAAGGGCCTGAGTAGCAGATAGTTGTTTTTCTGTTTCGAGTTCTTGAATTCTTTGCTGACTGATTTTTTGTCGGTTTTTATAGTTTAAATAAGACAAAATACTGATGATGCCAATCAAAAGAACAGCACCGAAAAATATGTAGTTTAATGTATTTTTTTTCCTGATTGACAATGCTTGCGCTTTGGATTGGGTATTCAAAATTTTAATTTCCGCCTCTTTCTTTTCAGACTGGTATTTTGCTTCAAGTCCCAGCAGCCGGTTTTTATTTTCTTCCAATTGGATTTCTGAAATCAGTTTTTCATGTTCCCGGTTATGCTTTAAAGCTTCTTCAAAATTGCCGAGATGTTCATAAGCTTCCGAAGCTTTTTTATGGAAATCAGAAAGTTCGTATTTCATTCCAAGTTCTTCTGCAATTGGAATTCCAAGTTCTATACTTTCTAAAGCTTGTCTAAATTTTTTATGGTCAATGTAAATTTCGGCTAAATAGAGATAACCAAACATTTCCTTTTCGGGAAAATCATTTTTTTGTGATTGGACAATAGCATTGTTCAAATAATTTATTCCTTTATCTAAATTAGTTTTACCAATAAGATTTCCTTTTGCTAAATAGCCGTTTAGTATTTCATATTCGTTTCCAAATCTTTGAGCTATTTCTAAATATTGTTCAATATATTTTAATGCTTCTTCGTATTTCTTCTGGTTTTTTGCATTCAAAGCGAGATTATGAAGAGGTAAAAGTTTATCCGTTGGGTATTCTCGGTCTGCTAATTCTATGGCTTTGAGACAATATTCTTTTGCTTTTTCAAACTGTTTCATTTCCATAAATACGGAACCCAGATTATTATTTACCATCCTTTGATTATTTTTGTCTTGCAAAGAATCTAAAAGATTTTTTGCCAAGAGATAATACTCAGATGCTCTTTCGAAATCAGAAAAGTATTGCCACTGATTCCCTAAGTTGAGATACGCAATACCTAAATTTTTGGTGCTTTTTAATTTTTTGAATTTTTCGACAGACTCTTCGGCCAAAAGAAAAGCATCTTTAAATTTACCTTTCTTATTTAAAATCATAATGGCATGAAAATCAAAACTAGCGACGCCTATGTCATATTTATTTTTTATGGCAAACTCTTTGGCAGCAGTATAATAATGGAGGGCTGAGTCGAGTTCGGATTGTTCGTCATATAGATGTCCGACTAAATTGAAAAGCCTTGTTTTCTTTGCTACATCTTTTTCTTTTTCAATCAGCTTTTTTAAGCTGTCAATTTTGGAATGTTCCTGGGGAAAGACATTCTGGCAGCAAAATAAAATAATTGAAATGAGATATAAATTCTTCAAACCAAATGTTTTGAAATTGAATAATTAAAGCCGAAAAGATTTAGGGAAGTTGTTCAAATATAGTTAAAAAACAAGGATATAAGTACTTATATCCTTGTTGAATTAGTCAAATTAGAATTTAAGTGTTACCCCGGCATTCAGCACAGAAACACCATAACCCACTTCCGCATACACCCCGAACATATCGCTGAAAAACCAGCGGGCACCGGCAAATCCGCTTACACCGACACCGCTGCCATAGCTTTTTCCGAAATAATCTTCGTCAAGATCTGAGTTATATTTGACAATGTTATAACCTACCATAGCACCGGCATACAAATCCAGATCGGGAAGATTTTCAAATCCGTTGTAATGGTAAGCCCCACGCAGGCCGACAATGATGTAATTCCATTTGGATGTATAACCCGAACCGGAATATTTATATCCTGTATTTCCAACATAACCGCCCAGGCTCACCACGCCCGGTCCGCCTACTTCCCAGATTCCATGGTCTGCTGATAAGCTGATGGCGGGTCTTACTTTTCCATATCCACCCAAAGCCGTTCCCACCCCGATTCCTGCATTAATGGCGGTTGTTCCTTTTTGAAAAGCCTGTGCTTGTGTTTTGGCACAGCATAAAATTGTAATAAATGAGAGTAAAATGATCAATGATTTTTTCATAATATTTTAAATTTAATTTAGAAAAACAAGAGCGCATGAGGACGTGCGCCCTTGTTGCAAAAACTAATTAATTAGCAGCGTACAAAATGTTTGGTCCATTGATCCAATAACTCCCGGTTCCACCATCTGTAAACCTGAATCCTTCCCAATCTCCGGTTACCGGTAAACTCGTATTCCCATCTCCATTGGTATCCCCTCCGTGAGTATCGTCTTTATAAGAAGTTAAAATGGCTCCGGGATCTAAATTTACACTTCCATTATAAGATTGAATTCCACTACCGCTATTGATGAACTTGACGATAACACCGGGTTTAATGTTAATGGTGGCTGAAGAATGTACTTGTGTGACGGACGGAGAATTGGACACATAAGGAACCTCTGTATTGTCCCAATTAACGGATTGACCGTTATTACCTTCGGATCCCCATATACTCAGAAAAATACCGTTATGTGAATTGGTGATAGCCGGATTTTCCGGATTATGGAACAGATTACTTGGGTGTAATTGGTAGAAAGTATTAAAGTAAATAGGTCTTCCGTTATCGTAGAGCGCGTTATTGGTAAATTTACTTACACTGGCGTCTTTCATGTAAGAACCTCCGTAGAATGCGTAAGAAGAAGAACCAAAATTATAATAAGTATGGGCAATTCTGCAATTGTCAAAAGTAAAAGCCGCGGATTGAGCCCAATCTATATTGACTGCTTGACTATTTCCTCCGCTGGGTTGGCCGGCATAGAAAATATCTACGTATTTAAATACAGAACCAATGGTTCCATGCAAGTCGAGATTCACCCAATCCCCTTTTTCTGCTTGCGTCGCATCTCCATCGCCATTGGTATCGCCACAATATCGATCATCGGCCAGTGAAGTGAAAACAATTCGTTTGTCAGGTGTTCCTTCTGCCAGAATTTTTCCTTCTTCATAAATGCTGATACTTGCATTTCTTATTTTAATGATGGCACCGGGCTCAATGGTAAGAACGGAACGAACAGATAAATCGGATCCATCAATTACATATACAAAACCTTCTTCCCAAACCGTAGGTTCGTTGATGGTTCCTGAAACTTCAATTACATCACAATTCGCAACCGGTTCTTCTTGGTCTTCCGGCATTCCACCTTCATCATCTGTACTTGTACAAGCCGTAAAGTATAATCCGGCAAATAATAGAATTAATAATTTTTTCATCTTGAATTTATTTGATTTTTATTGATGACAAAATTATCGGCAGCAGGAAAAGAAGACAATCCTTATAAATGAGGATTTTTTATATTTGAATTGTAAATCAATGAATTGGCTTTGAGTTTTGAACTTCCCACATAAAAAAATCCCGCCAAAAGCGGGATTCATCTATAATTTTTATTTCTGTAAATCAAACTATTGACAGGTTTTATTTAAGAAGATTTAAAAATAAAGTAAACACCTAACATAATTAAAATTAGAGTAGCATAATATCCTCTAAATAAATGTCTATACTCATCATATTCGGCATTATAATTATTATAAAGCAAATAGACGAAATATATTATTCCTAAGACTATAAAAAAAACATCCTAATAAGATATTGTGTGACACCTATTTATAAAATTTAAGTTTTAAGAGGATTCCCTTAATTCAAATCTGTAGTCTTAACTTAGCTGTCGATTTACTCCATTTACAAATTACCAAAAGCGGGATTCATCTATATTCTCTTCTCTATATTCTATTTTCTTACTCCAACCAACTCGTTTTGTAACTATCATCTTCCAGATCCAATGCAGCTTGGGTCAAATTCAGCGGATGAAATGGATCCACCATCACGGCTAATTCTTCCGTTTCCTTTTGTCCGATGCTTCTTTCCATCGCGCCCGGATGAGGTCCGTGTGGAATTCCGCCAGGATGCAAAGTGAAATATCCTTGTTCGATGTGGTTTCGGCTCATGAAATCACCGTCTACATAATATAAAACTTCTTCCGAATCGATGTTACTATGGTTGTACGGAGCCGGAACCGAGTCCGGATGGTAATCATACAAACGCGGACAGAAGGAACAAACTACAAAATTATTTCCTTCAAAATTCTGATGAACCGGTGGTGGCTGATGGATTCTTCCCGTAATCGGTTCAAAATTATGAATTGAAAATCCGTACGGATAAAAATATCCATCCCAACCCACTACATCAAAAGGATGCGTTGCATAGGTAATCGGATGGATCATTCCCGCTTTTTTAACTTTAATCAGGAATTCTCCTTTTTCGTCAATCGGAGCTTTGTATTCAGGGACTTTGATATCGCGCTCACAGAAAGGCGAATGCTCCAACAATTGTCCGTATTTGTTGCGGTATCTTCTCGGTGTTTCAATAGGAGAGAAGGACTCCAGATACAAAATCCGGTTTTCTTCCGTATCAAATTCCATTTGGTAAATCGTTCCGCGTGGAATGATCAGATAATCTCCGTATTCAAAAGAAATATCACCCAAAAAGGTTTTTAGTTTTCCACTTCCTTTATGGATGAAAAGCATTTCATCGCATTGCCCGTTTTTATAAAAATAATCGGTCATTGATTTTCGTGGCGCAGCCACACCCATAATTAAATCATTGTTAAAAAACAAAGGCGTTCGGGCTTCCAGAAAATCATCGGTCGGTTTGGCTTTGAATCCCTGAACCAATCGCGGTGTAATATTTTTTTCGACGGCGGCCTTGGGACTCACGTCATAAGGCTTGTCAAAACGAATCATCTGTGTGGGACGGTGAATATGATAAAGCAAAGACGAAACGCCACTGAAACCTTCGGTTCCGAACAATTGTTCGTAGCGGTGTTTCCCGTTTGCATCTTTAAAAACCACGTGTCTTTTCTGAGGAATTTCCCCTAACTGATGATATCTCATTTTCTTTTTGCTTTGTTTGGTTAAAATTACGGATAATTCAAAAAGAGTTCAAATTATTCAGCCTAAATTTCGGTTTCACTTAGAATTTCACGCGAAGCTTATCCCAGAAACTCATCTTGGATTGCACTCTTTCGATTTCATTCAGCAACATCGCATGAAAATCCTTGTTGAAATTCATCTTTTGTGATTGCTGATAAGTCTTTAAAGCTTCCACATAATTCTGACAGTGTTCCGCTATTTTTCCTTTCTGATAGTATAAAGTGGCCTTGTCGGCACCTTTCACTTTTAGACCTTCATCAATGACTTTTTCGGCCTCTTCCAATTGCCCGAATTCAATCAACAAATATCCATAATTCACATAAGCAACCGGGTAAGTTCCTTTGCAGAATTTGATAGCCAATTCATAATGGCGTTTAGCACGTTCAAAATCTTTGATTTTGGTTTCGTAAATCCAACCGAGATGATTGTGAGCCCTTCCATAACCCGGATCTATCAATAAGATTTCTTCCAAAAGCTCTTTGGCACTGGTGATATCACGGTCATCAATGGCTTTGCTTACTTCCAAAAAAAGATTTTCTACGTCTTGCATTTTGTTGTAATGAAAAATCAAATTTAAATTTTAATCAACTTTTTTCCAAATACGCCATGTAAAATCCGTCAAAACCACTTTGGGAAGGAAGAATCTGTTTTTCTCTGACCAATTTGAATTCCGGATGATTTTTCAGAAATTTTGCTACCTGATTTTGATTTTCACTTGGTAAAATCGAACAAGTCGCATACACCATCGCGCCACCCGGTTTGACCATTTTACAATAATCATTCAGGATTTTTTCCTGTTCTTTTTGGATGTTTTCAATAAAGTCGAGACTCAGTTTCCATTTGGAATCGGGGTTCCGGCTGATGACACCCAATCCGCTACAAGGCGCATCAATCAACAACCGATCGGCCGTATTCTCCATTTTTTTGATGACTTTGGTCGAGTCGATGACTTTCGTTTGGATATTTTGAGCACCCGCACGTTTGGCCCGTTTTTTCAATTCGAGCAATTTCCATTCGTGGATGTCGAGCGCATAAATCTGCCCTTTGTTTTCCATCAAAGCGGCCAGATGTAAAGTTTTTCCGCCGGCTCCGGCACAAGCATCCACCACACGCATTCCCGGTTGAACATTCAGATAAGGCGAAATCAATTGCGAGCCGGCATCCTGAATTTCAAACAAACCGTTTTTAAAAGCATCTGTACGAAAAACATTGGTTTTTTCCACCAATTGCAAAGCATCGGGATATTTAGATAAAACTTCCGTTTCAATGCGTTCCTGTCGCAATTCGTTTTTCAGAGACTTCCGTTCTATTTTTAAAGTATTGGCACGAATGACCGTAGGTGCAGGAATGTTCATCGCTTCCATTTCTTTTTCCCATTGTTTCCCCAATTCAGACCTTCCCAACTCGTCGAGCCAATCGGGGATAGAAGCCCTAACCGCAAAATTTTTATCGGTCGCCACATGATTTCGTTTTAAAATTTCTTTGGAACTCAATTTTTTAAATTCATCCCAAAAAGGCAATTTTTCATCATTCAGTAAAAACCAAGTTCCCACAAACTCCCAAAGATTTTCAGGAGAAACATTCTTGCCCATCGAGGCCTCGATCATCCTTTTCCATCGCACCGTATCATAGACCGTTTCAGCGATAAAACCACGGTCTTTGCTGCCCCATTTCGGATTCGATTTCAGCGTACGTTCCAGTTCGCGGTCCGCATATTTGTTGTGAAAAAAAACATTGTTCAGGGTTTCGGTGATGCCGATGAACAGATTTTTGTACGGAAGGATTTTCATTCAAATGATTTAGAATGCAAAATTACAACTTTAGGTTGGTTTTAAATCTTTTTTGAAGCCAATCCGGCTGTACGTTCCCATCTTTTTCCGTTTTCTCGCTTTTTATTGCGCCAAAAAAGGATGTCCACTGCCATCCGGGCTATTTTGAAGTATCAAGTATTAAGTACAAAGTATCGAGTACTGGATTTACTGCAACTTCCAATTCACATCTTCCCACAATTTCCGTAACTTTAAAAGAAAATTCAGTTCATCAATTAAATCAATTAAAAATGAAGTCAGTAGAGAATAAAGTAGCCATCGTAACGGGCGGAGCTTCGGGGATTGGAAGATCTTGCGCAGAAATCTTAATAAAGGAAGGAGCCAAAGTTGCCATTACCGATATCAATGAAGAATTGGGTCGTTCAGTCGAAAGGGAATTGGGCGAAAATGCACTTTTCATCAAAGCAGATTCTTCTTCTGTTGAAGATAACAAAAAAATTGTAGAGGAAACCGTGAAGAAATTCGGTGGATTGCATATAGCGGTCAACAATGCAGGAATCGGTGGCGAAGCCAATAAAGTAGGGGATATGTCCACCAGCGGATGGGACAAAGTGATTGCTATTAACCTAAACGGTGTTTTTTACGCCATGCATTATCAAATCCCCGAAATGAAAAAGAACGGTGGAAGTATTATCAATATGGCCTCTATACTCGGATACGTCGGATTTGCGCATTCATCAGCTTATTCAGCCGCAAAACATGGTGTTCTTGGGTTGACCAAATCCGCAGCTTGGGAATACGGAACCGAGGGAATCCGTATCAATGCCGTAGGGCCGGGATTTATTCATACGCCGCTTGTCGATGATAGCATGGATCAACAGACTTTGGATTTCTTGGCCTCACAACATGCGTTTCAGCGATTGGGAAAGCCGGAAGAAGTTGCAGAACTTGTGCTTTGGTTGGCTTCCGATAAATCTTCATTTGCTACCGGAACCTATTTCCCAATTGACGGCGGATATCTGGCAAAATAAGTCATCATTAGTACGACATTTTATTACATTTGCCCAAGATTCAAAAAATGATGTACAAATTCCTCATACGTCCCGTTTTATTTAAGTTCGATCCGGAAGATGTACATCATTTTAGTTTTTCATTCCTGAAAATCATTCAGAAAATTCCTTTCGTTTCGGCTTTGTTCAGAAGTCTTTACGTAGTTAAAAACCCAAAATTAGAACGTGAAGTTTTTGGTATTACTTTTCCAAATCCTGTTGGACTGGCAGCAGGATTCGACAAAGATGCAAAACTATTCAGAGAATTATCAAATTTGGGATTTGGATTCATCGAAATCGGAACCGTAACCCCAAAACCCCAACCGGGAAATGATAGGAAAAGATTATTTCGGTTAAAAGAAGATTCAGCTATCATCAACCGCATGGGATTCAATAACAAAGGCGCTTGGGAAGCGGCAAAAAGACTGCGGAAAAACAAAAGGGTTTTAATAGGAGGGAACATCGGGAAAAACAAATTGACGCCAAACGAGGAAGCCATCCATGATTATGAAATCTGTTTCGATGCTTTGTACAGCGTGGTGGATTATTTCGTGGTAAATGTCAGCAGTCCCAATACGCCCAATCTGCGTGAATTGCAGGACAAAGAACCTTTGACGAGGTTATTGGAAACTTTGCAAAATAAAAATTCGGCAAAGCCCGAAACCAAACCCATTCTTTTGAAAATCGCTCCGGACTTGACCGATGAACAATTGCTGGACATCATCGATATCGTAAAGACAACCGGAATTTCCGGAGTAATTGCTACCAATACAACCATTTCCAGAGAAGATCTAAAATCCGAAAACCAAAAAGAAAGCGGCGGTTTAAGTGGAAAACCTTTGAAAGACCGCTCTACAGAAGTCATCCGATTTCTTTCCGAAAAAAGCGGAAAAGCCTTTCCGATCATCGGTGTAGGAGGGATTCATTCGCCGGAAGATGCGCTTGAAAAACTGGAAGCAGGCGCGAGTTTGGTTCAGATTTATACCGGATTTATTTACGAAGGACCCGGTTTGGTGAAGAAAATCAATAAGGCGGTTTTGAAGAAAAAAGATTTTAATAATCACAAATAATTCAAAATATAATCTCCGATGATCTGTTGCATTTCGGTTACATCTTCAAAACTCCAGTTGTCGCCATGACCTCCCTGATAAATCCTCAACGTATTTTCAACGCCAAACTGGTTGAGTTTGGATGCCAGACTTGTTCCGTTTGATTCCGGCACCAAAGGATCTTCAGTTCCGTAAAACATACAGGTCGGAGAAGAAGCAGAGCTCACAAACGAAACAGGACTCAATTCGGTCAGAAAATCCGTTCCGTTCGGATAAGCATTGGGATCAGCCAAAATCTGAATCAACGTGGGAATATCAAAATTTTCATCATAAAAAGGATCGTTGAAATCACTTGGACCGACGATGTCCGCCACAAATTTTACCTGATTCTGTACATCGTACTGATAATCATACATCATGGCAATGTGCGCTCCGGCACTCACGCCAATCATCCCGAATTCCGGTTTTATATGCAGTTCCTCACGTTCCGAAGTGATTTTATTTACGATGGTCTGAATGTCCAGAAATTGATTGGGAAAAGCATAATGATCGGCATCGGCAAGCACATAATTGACATTGGCAATCGCATGCTCCGGATAGAGCGATTGCAATAAAGTTACTGTTCCGTTCATATCATTTTTATCGCCTTCCGTCCATCCGCCGCCATGAATCAGAAAGATTACTTTGGTGTCGGTTGTAGTCCGGTTGGCGGGCAAATACAAATCATAAACCTGCTGAGGATCGGAGCCATAGGAAACGTTTAAACGCGTTTCGGCTTCGAGTGGCGTATCCTGAGAACCACCTTCGTCATTTTCCGAACAAGAATTCGCAGTAAAAATTAAGAGAAAGAAATAAAAAATGAAGGGAAGCTTTTTCATAATGGAGAATTTAATTCATAAACGAATTTTCCTGCTAAATATTTTTTACCACCTGCGTAGCAGAAGCTTGCGCCTTTGGTAAAATGGTGATATCGGCCAATTGAACATGTTCGGGTTGGGTCAAAGCAAAATAAATACTTTCTGCGATGTCTTCCGGTTTCAAAGGTTCATAGCCCGTATAAACAGACTCAGAACGTTGGGTATCACCTTTGAACCGAACCAAAGAAAATTCTGTTTCGACCAAACCGGGAGCGATGTTCGTCACTTTGATGCCGTCGTTCAATAAATCCATGCGCATGCCTTTGCTCAATGCTTCCACTGCAAATTTCGAAGCACAATAAGTCGTTCCGTTCGGATAAACTTCTTTTCCGGCGATGGAGGATATGTTTACGATATGGCCCGAATTTTTTGAAAGAAAAGGCAAAACAGCTTTGGTCACATAAATAATGCCCATGGTATTGCCAAAAATCATCGCTTCCAAATCCTCTAATTCTGCATCCTGAAAACTCGCCAAACCATGTGCGTTTCCGGCGTTGTTGATCAATGTATCGATGGTTTTGAATTTTACGGGTAATTTTTCGATGGCTGAAAATACTTCTTCTTTTTTCCGGACATCGAAACACAAAGTTGTCACTTCGGTGATTTGGGATAATTCTTTTTCTAATTCGTTTAATTTATCCATTCTTCTTCCACAAAGAATCAGTTTAAACTCTTTGGCCAATTTGACGGCAGTTGCTTTACCAATTCCGGATGTAGCTCCGGTTATCAAAACTGTTTTCATAAAAATCATTTTTCCATTCCAAATGTAGAATGTTTTGCTCTTTCTTTCCTACTTTTGAAGAATATCCTTATGAAATGAAAAAAGCTTCTATTCTGTCTTTTATTTTTTTCCCCCTTATTTTATTGGCCCAAAATTATCATCAATACGTAAATCCATTCATTGGAACCGGTGGTCACGGTCATACTTATCCGGGAGCGACTTTGCCGTTTGGGATGGTACAATTATCGCCCGATACGCGCATCGATGGAAGTTGGGACGGATGCAGCGGATACCATTATTCAGATGATAAAATTTATGGATTTTCGCATACGCACCTGAGCGGAACCGGTGTTTCGGATTATGGCGACATCATGTTGATGCCCACGATGGGAGTTGAATCATTTGAACCAAGCGAATATGCCTCAAAATTCAGCCATTCAAAGGAAAAAGCATCGGCCGGATTTTATGCGGTTCATTTGGATAAATACAATCTGGATGTGGAATTGACGACTTCTACACGCGTCGGATTTCACAAATATAAATTCAATGAGTCGGGAGAAGCCAACATCATTTTGGATTTGAAGCACCGCGATAAATTACGGGATGGAAAAATTAAAATCATTGACAACAAAACTTTGGAAGTTTATCGGAATAGCGAAGCTTGGGCAACAAATCAGCAGATTTGGGCAAGGATAGAGTTCAGTCAACCGATGAGTTTCGGGAAAATCAGTTCGCATCAAAATTGGGCGAACCTTAATTATACCAGTAAAATAATTGACAATGGAATCATCATTTCACGAAATGTGAAAGAAGGTGATGAATTATTGGTCAAAGTTTCGCTTTCTTTTACGGGATTTGAAGGAGCCAAGTTAAATGCCATGGAGATTAAAGACTGGGATTTTAAAAAGGTGAAATCAAAAGCCGCGGACATTTGGAACAAAGAATTATCCAAAATTGAAGTGAAATCCAATGATTTCGATAAACTGACTATTTTTTATACAGCACTATACCACACCATGATTCAGCCTAATATTGCACAGGATCTGGACGGAAAATACATGGGAAGGGATTTTAAAGTGCATCAAGAAACCGATTTTGAATATTTTACCGTTTTCTCGCTTTGGGATACTTTCCGGGCGGCGCATCCGCTTTATACTTTGATTCAGAAAAGACGGACGGTTGATTTTATCCAAACTTTTCTGACGCAATACGAACAAGGAGGGCGTTTACCGGTTTGGGAATTGGCTTCCAACGAAACGGATTGTATGATCGGATATCATTCGGTTTCGGTCATGGCCGACGCCATGATGAAAGGTTTGGAATTTGATTATGAAAAGGCTTTTGAAGCCGCCAAACATAGTGCTATGCTCGATGTTTTCGGATTGGAAGCTTATAAAAAGAATGGTTTTATTTCGATAGATGACGAACATGAGAGTGTTTCCAAAACCGTCGAATATGCTTATGACGATTGGTGCATTGCCCAAATGGCTTTAAAGCTCGGAAAGATGGAAGATTATCATTATTTCATGCAGCGTTCGCAAAGTTGGAAAAATCTTTTTGATCCGGAAACCAAATTGTTTCGTCCCAAAAAAAATGCTGCCTGGTTGACACCGTTTGACGGGCGGGAAGTGAACAATCATTTTACGGAAGGAAATAGCTGGCATTATTCGTTTTTTGTGCCACAGGACATTTATGGACTGATTCAATTTCACGGTGGTAAAAAGAATTTTGAAAGAAAACTGGATGAAATGTTCAAACTTCCTTCCCAAACCACCGGCCGACATCAGGTGGACATTACAGGTTTGATGGGGCAATACGCCCATGGAAACGAACCGAGTCATCATGTGGTTTATTTGTACAATTATGTGGGAAAACCGGAAAAAACCAAACAAAAAGTCCATTATATTCTGGATAATTTTTATAAGAATTCGCCGGACGGATTAATCGGGAATGAAGACTGTGGCCAAATGAGCGCTTGGTATATTTTGAGTTCCATGGGAATTTATGCCGTTACCCCGGGAGAAATCGGTTGGCAGACGACGGAACCCTATTTCGATGAAATCAAAATCAATTTTGAAGACGGAACTTCTCAAACAATTACCAAAAAAACACCCCAAGCTGAATTGCAAAATTTAGGATTTGCAAGTGTCCCGATGCTCATTCAGAAAGATCCGGAAGAAATAGTCACCGTTCCTTATTTTAAATTCAAAAACCGTTCGTTTGCAGAAGAAATGACTGTAGAAATCACATCTTTGAATCCGGAGGATAAGATTCAATATTTGATTGAGGAAGAGGGAAATTCTGATGGGAAAGAAATAGCAAAAGATTATACCAAACCTATTCTGATTAAAAAATCCGCTACCATAAAGGCGTATGTTTTAAAAGGAGAAACTCGAAGCAAAACCGTTTCGGCTCAATTTCATAAACGTCCGCATGATTATTCGATTCAAATCAAATCAAAGGTTCATCCGTTGTATACGGCCGATACGCCGGAAGCTTTGCTGGATGGAATCAAAGGGACTGAAAACTGGCGAAAAGGGGATTGGCAAGGTTATCAGGGAACGGATTTCGAAGCGGTCATTGACCTGAAAAAACCAACCAATATTTCCATAGTTTCCGCCAATTTTCTTCAGGATGCGCGTCCTTGGATTTTGGCTCCGAAATCAATGAAGGTTTATGTTTCCGTTGACGGAAAAACTTTTAATTTACTTGGAGAAGCAAATTCTTCCCTGAATCCTGAAGATGAAAAATTGCAAATTGAAACTTTAAAAGTAGAAGGAAATTCAAATGCAAGATTTGTAAAAATTATAGCGGAAAATTATGGTAAACTTCCAGCTTCACACATCAGCGCAGGCGAACCGGCGTATATTTTTGTGGATGAAATCACGGTAGAATAGCAGATCAATAGATTACTTGTTTGATAAAAAAACTTACAAATTGGTCAATTTCGTTTTCTAATTTGTCTAAATCTTCTTTGCGATATTCAAGAACTATATCATCTCTATCAAAAAATATATATAAATTATCAGTTTTAAATCTCTGATTATATAATTCTTTTATTTCGACTTTAAAATCGATGGTATTTTGGGATAGAAAAATTTCAAAATATATAAATGCACTTAGGGGTTCTTTTTCACCATCAGACATTGTTAAATCAGAAATATTTTTTTTGCTTGCATAACAGGTATAGACATCTGAAGTAAGTGTAGTTCTGCTTGCCATTTTAATGTCCCAGCCTAAATCTTTTAATCCACTTGTTTTGATGCCATCAATTTTCTTCATCAATTCAAATATATCCCTATTGGATATGTCAAATTGTACGGACGAAAAGCCATCCATATTTAACTTTAATTCATTAGTTGAATTTTGAGCGAAAATATATTGAGTTAATAGAACAAATTTTAAGAATAAAATAGTTTTTTTCATTTTCTTAATTCATTAAAGACTAAATTACTAAAACGGTTTGTTTCAATCCTTGTTGTACGCAATTCCAAAAGAAATTAAAAAAAGAACGGTCCTGATTCCGGATGACGGTTTCAATTCTTTCCTCTTTGTATTCATCTCTGGTATTGGATTTAACAAGAAAATTCCCCAAAGTAGAAACTACTTTTCTGACTTTTCCGGTTTCCGGATTGTAAACGGTTACTTTCAGGTCATCGTATTTCACACCGAAATCTCCTGTGGCATTGATGTCGTTTCCGGTAAAATTGAAATGTACCTCGCGCATATTTCCTTCGGCTGTGACGTGCAAATAAGGTTTCACAAAAGGAGTCATTTTTTTTGCGTCAAAATTGTAAATATTTCCTTTGATGTTGAACTTTTCTGATCGGTTCATAGGATTAAAAGTCCAAATGGCTTTCAGTC
Source organism: Moheibacter sp. (assembly GCF_049672845.1). Lineage (NCBI taxonomy): Bacteria > Pseudomonadati > Bacteroidota > Flavobacteriia > Flavobacteriales > Weeksellaceae > Moheibacter > Moheibacter sp. Next base: position 223,801 of record NZ_JBATWT010000024.1, on the reverse strand, counting down.
GGGAATCGTTCATGAAATTGGTGGTGATATCAGCACGGACATCGGGCACCGATGATTTTTTGAAACCGCTGTACACATTTTTTATGTTAGCGTTAAAATTGGAAAAGGTCAGTTTGCCGGCCCCTTTGCTGTCCAAGGTTTCTTCTTCATATTCGACTTTTGAATTTTTCAAGTCGATGTTTTTTACTTCGAGTGTAAAAGGCAAATCGCGCAGCAATTTACTGTACATCAGTTTTTTCTTAGGATCATCGGGCGGAATTTTACTGCGGTAAATATTGGCATGAACCGTTTCCAGATTCAGGTCGGGAATTTTGATGTAAAGGTCTTTTCCATTAAACCCGAAATCCAGATGGTTTGTGTGGATGGTTTTTGCTGTAATGGTATAAAAATCCTTTTCCTTTTTCAGACTTTTTACAAATTGATTTCGGGTTACCTTGGGTTTCATTTCAAAATTATTCAGTTTGAAATTCCCGTCTTCAAACGAAATATTTTTGGTTTTGAGACTGTAAACATTGTCGGGATTATAATCCAGTGCATCTGCCGTTAGCAGTACATTTTTGTAAAGGAATGGAATTTTTTGCAGGTAGGATTCAGGGTTGACCTCAATGTTTTTCATAGAGAAATTCAGGTTGCTTACTTTCAGCAGATTTCTATTTCCGTTCAATTTATTGAGTTTAAAATCCGCATTTTTGATGGCTAAATCTTTAATTTGAATTACATCAATGAATTCAGAAGCAGCTTCTTTGGTTTTTCTTTTTGCGGTTTCTGACTGAAAAGCGATTATTTGGGGATTATCAAGCAAGATGTTTTCCACCGTAATTCTTTCGCCTTTTTTGTTGTGGATTTTAGAAGCTTCTATGTTGAGGTTTTGGATGTCCCATGCGTTTTGTACGCTAAGTTGTGCATTTAGAAAATAAATTTTATTGATGTCCAGTTCAAAAGGAATCAGATTGGAGGGTTCGGACACCGAATCTTTTTTACGGTCGCGCGTTTCATAAATTTTCAGTCCTACAGAGTCAAACTTAAGGGTTTCCGCTTTGAAATAGAAATCATCGGATTGGTTATAACCCCAATCCAGACCCGTAAAAGTAACGGTAGGTGCTTTTGTTTCGGGTAGTATGTGATTGTGGTTTCTGAGTTCACCACTGGAAATACTATCAGGCGAACTGATTTCAAATCCGTTGAGAATAAACTGATTATTTGTGATTTTGAAACTGCTGCTTTTGAGCGATTGCAAAGGATTTACCTGGAAGAATACATCACCGCAGGTCAGTTTGAAACTTTTGTAAGTAAAAGGTATGTCTTTTTCAAGGGTTCTTTCTGACAGATTTACACCCACAAGTTCTATGTCCAAATCTTTTATATCGGAAACTTTGGTTTTGCGGTCAGCTTCAAACATTTTAAAATAAGCATCTGTAATTTTGAAATGGCTGACATGAATAATGCTTCCTAGTTTTGACTGGCTTTGTATAGTATCTTTTTCGGTTGATTTGTAATAAGTTACTTCGGGATTGTTGATTTTAATTGAGAAAGCGCTGAGATCTTTTTTTCGTAATAATTTCAAGAAATTAACACCCACAACTTGAATTTCTTCCACATCTGCAGTGAAGTCGATGGGAAGTTTTCCCGGGAAATTCTCTTTGGGTGTAACCGAAACACCTTTCAATGACAAACTGCTGTTGAGTAGAGAAAAATTTAGTTTTTCAAAAGCTAAGTTATAAGCGGTATCATTTTTTTCTTCAATGATAGCCGGTACTTTGGCTTTGATCCAGAAATTTAGGGCAAAATTGAGAATAACAAGAAAAAGGAAAATTCCGCCCATCCAATAGAGCAACTTTTTCCGGGGTTTAAAGTTTGGTTTCATATTTTTATCTGGTTAGACTCTATTGCAAAAGGTGTCCGATTCTTCCGCCATCACCTGCCAGATAAATCTTTTTGCCATTTCTTGCCTTTTTGCAGGTGTGGTAACCAGTTCCGGTCAGACTTTTCCATGTCTTTCCTTTGTCGGTGGTGATATCCACTCCTGTGAGTCCGCAGCTGATGGCTGTGGTTCCACTTTGTATGGCGACTCCGCTTTTATATCCGGTCGGAGGCACTTCAGGCGCCGAAATGACAGGTGTTCTCATGTCTTTGAGTTCAAAAATAAACAGATTGTTTTCAGAAGAGGAAGGTTTAAGATAGTCTCCACCAACAATTAAACCAAAATTATCAAGTGGATAATAATCCATTCCGTTTGCTCCCGAAGTAGGGGAATCTGTTTTGGGCAGAGGGACTTTTACAGCGGGTTTGGTATTGTACATGATGTGAGAATATTTCCCACCGGTTACGGCCAGAAAAGTGGTTTCGTCCAAAAGTTTAATATTGGAATTACTTGCTGCAAAAAAGGCTTCATCCAGCGCAAATACCGGAAGATCTGATGCCGGCATCCTTGTCCAGGTATCACCTGCATCGACGGTTTTCAATACATAAGGTTCACCATTAATTGGGTCGCCTACGACCATTCCGAGTTTGGGGTTGTATTCTGCAAAGTCAATATCATCCATAAAAACAGCCGGATCACTATCGTGATAAACTTCTTTCCAGGTTGAGCCGCCGTCTTTGGTTTTGAGAATAATTCCGGGTGAGCCAACAGCTATCACGATGGCTGTTTGTGGGTCGAGTGCAGCGATGGCACGAAAATCCCGAGATTCAAATCCGGGAGGGCTTACCCAGTTTACGGTTTTCAGTCCGTTGTAGCTTACCCCTACGGTTCCTTTGCTGCCGCTTACCCAGACAACAAAATTATCGACCGGTGAAAGGCCTCTGAAAGTCACATCAGGTTTGTCAAGGTTCAGGATTTTTACTTGTTGAGCAGACAAGAACATTGTCATTGAAAACATCAAAAGCATAAAGAATTTTTGTTTCATTTCTGACCCTTTTTAGATTAATGATTATTGTAATGGTTTGATGATAAACATTCCGTTGGATGTTACAGATTCTACTCTGATTTTGGTTCCGGTTTTTACGTTATGGTCAAAATCGGTGAGTGCCACCATAGTTTTCTGAACTCCGTCTATGTTAATTCTGATTTTTCCGGGATGGCTTCTTTTTCTGCCAATTTCTTCAATTACTTCACCGGTTGAATTCACATCTTGAGGTGATTCGGGAGATTCATTTTCTTTTAATTTTTGGGTGAAGTAGAATAATACTGACATCACAGCCATCAAAATAATACCGCTGACAACGCCCAAAATTACAGAAGTCGAAATATTATAATTCTGATAAAGTGCTGAAATTGTAACCCATCCGAACATGGAAAAGAAAGCAGTTATATTTTTAAAAGCCAGAAAGTTGGAGAAAATATATTTTCTCTTTTTGTCAGGCGTTTTTTTTATTACAGTAGAAGCAATCTGAATAAAAAATATAAGGGTAAACACGATGGAAATCAGCCACAGTATCTGTTCGTACCAATTTAGTGTTTTGATCCAATCAAACATTCCTCTTAGAATATAGAACTATGAATCTGCTAATTTAAGAATAATTCAGAACTTTTAACATTCTATTTGTGTTTTTTTAACATATCCATTAAGCCTACCTTATCTATTTTTTAACAGCATTGGGATTTCTTTTGCGTAATTTTGCAGTGGATTATGACGCGTTTGATTTTTTTTGTTGTATTTGCGATTGTTGCTGAGATTTATGCTTATCAGGCAGTTAAAACCAGTTTTAAGAATAAATGGGTCAGCCGGATTTATGTTTTGATTTCGGCAGTTGCTGCATTGTTTTTGATTTATTCCTTTTCAAGATTTGAGAGTAATTCCGGACAAACACATCAGACACTTATTACCATCGGTCTTTTCCTTTTGATTTATATTCCGAAAATGATTTTGGGGAGTTTTCTATTACTGGAAGACCTTGCCAGGTTGTTCTGGGCGGGAACTAAAGTATTTAAGCCCAAGAAGCCTGATTCAAAATATATTCCTTCAAGAAGAAAGTTCATCAGCCAATCTGCACTTGCGGTTGCGGCAGTTCCCTTTAGTTCATTTTTATATGGAATGGTGAAAGGGCGGTACAATTACCGGGTGATTCGTCAGGTGGTTTATTTTGATGATCTTCCCGATGAATTTGATGGATTTAAGCTCATGCAATTGTCCGATATTCATTGTGGAAGTTTTGATGATGTTGACAAAATTCAGTACGGAATTGATCTGATTAATCAACAAGATTTTGATATGTTGGTTTTCACGGGCGATTTGGTAAATAATTTTGCATCCGAAACAGATCAATGGATTGAAACTTTTTCGAAAATCAAACAACCAAAATTCGGGAAATATTCCATTTTGGGTAATCATGATTATGGTGAATATACCAATTGGGATTCCGAATCCGAAAAACAAACGAATTTCGAAGGCATTCAGGCAGCACATCCCAAAATGGGCTTCCGTTTACTAAACAATGAAAGAGTGGAGCTGAACAAGGGAAATTCCAAAATTCATATTTTGGGCGTGGAGAACTGGGGCAAAGGAAGATTTTCCAAAAAAGGAGATTTGAACAAAACCGCCGAAGGTCTGAATTCTAATGATTTTAAAATCCTTTTGTCACATGATCCTTCGCATTGGGATTTGGAAGGCATTCAACATCCGAGTAACATTCAACTGACTTTAAGCGGACATACCCATGGCATGCAGTTTGGGGTTGAGATTCCCGGCTTTCTGAAATGGAGTCCGGTTCAGTACGTTTATCAGCGTTGGGCAGGATTATATGAAGAAGCCGGGAAATATCTATATGTAAACCGCGGATTTGGCTATCATGCTTATCCGGGGAGAGTGGGAATCTGGCCTGAAATTACCCTTATTGAACTCAAAAAGCGCGTAAATTCGTAGATTTGCGGGATGATTTCATTTACCGAAGAAAATTATTTGAAAGCTGCTTATACTTTGTCTGAAAAGTCAGGTGAAGTTTCCGTCAATGAGCTGAGTAAAATGCTGAACATCAAAATGCCGACGGTCAACAGTATGGTGAAAAAGTTGTCGGAAAAAGGTTATCTGATTTATCAGTCCTATAAACCGGTTCAACTGACAGAGAAGGGCGAGAAAGCGGCTTTGCTCATCATCCGTAAACATCGCCTGACCGAAATGTTTCTGGTTGAAAAAATGGGATTTGGCTGGGAAGAAGTACATGAAGTGGCTGAACAAATCGAACACATCAAATCACCAAAGTTTTTCGCTAAAATGGACGAATTGCTGGATTATCCGACGGTTGATCCGCACGGCTCACCGATTCCCGATGCTTCAGGGAAAATCAGATGGAAGACTTATGAAACACTGGATAAGTTTAATGAGGGCGATAAACTCAAACTAGTGGCTGTTAATAATTCAAATGATGATTTTCTGCGTTATCTGAATTCCAAATCCATTACGCTTGATATTCAGATTGAGGTGATTTCACGTGAGGAATTTGACCAGAATATGACGGTTCACTTCAATGGAAAAACCGAAGTATTGAGTCCGAAAGTGACGGAAAAACTTCTGGTAGAAAAATTGTAATTTTGTCGAATGTTTAAGGATACGATTTGTGCGGCTGCGACAGCGCAGGGTGTGGGTGCATTGGGAATCATCAGAATCTCTGGTGAGGAAGCGATTTCCATTGTGAATAAGGTTTTCAAAGGAAAAAATCTGAGCAAAGTGGAATCCCATACGGTTCATTATGGTTTCATAGTAAATAGAAATTCGAAGCTCGAAGTTCAAATTTCGCAAGAAGAAATAATCGACGAAGTAATGGTTTCGGTATTCAAAGCGCCAAAGACTTTTACGGCTGAGGATCTGGTGGAAATCAGTTGCCATGGATCACCTTATATCCAACAGCAAATCATTGAAGTTCTGATAAAAAACGGTGCGCGAGTGGCACAGCCGGGCGAATTTACCCAGCGTGCATTTCTGAACGGAAGGATTGATTTGTCTCAGGCCGAAGCGGTTGCCGATTTGATCTCTGCAGAAAACAAAGCTTCGCACAAAGTAGCGCTGAATCAGATGCGCGGCGGAATTTCTTCGGAATTAAAAGATTTACGTGAAGAACTTATTAATTTCACGGCATTGATTGAACTGGAACTGGATTTTTCGGAGGAAGATGTTGAATTTGCGAACCGTGAAGAGCTTCGCTTGCTTATTCAAAATTTAAAAATTAAGATTCAGAATCTCGTTTCAACATTTGAATACGGAAATGCGATCAAAAACGGAGTTCCGGTGGCGATCATAGGGAAGCCCAATGCAGGAAAATCGACTTTGTTGAATGCTTTGCTGAATGAAGAAAGGGCGATTGTCAGCGATATTGCCGGAACGACGCGCGATACGATTGAAGAAACCATTACCATTGATGGGATTACTTTCCGATTTATCGATACGGCAGGAATCCGCGAAACTGAGGACAAAATTGAAGCGATAGGAGTGGAGCGTGCCAAAGAAAAAGTGGAACAAGCCAAAGTGGTCATTCATCTTTATGAGGACGATGTGGAGATTCTGAAAGAACTCAAGGATATTCTGGAAGACAAAATCGTTTTCAATTTGCTGAGTAAAATAGATAAGGAAGGTCACGACCGCGAACTGGATATTGAGTCCCTGGAAAGGGAGCATCCGAATTATCGTCACTTCGGATTATCGGTTAAACAAAACATTAACCTTGACCGTCTGAAGCAGGAGTTGGTAGAACAATTGCGTTCGGCAATCGGAGTAGATGAAAACTCAGTTATTATCACGAATCTTCGTCACAAAGAAGCTTTACAAAATGCACTGGAAACACTGCAAAACGTAGAAACAGGAATGAACATCGGACTGACTGGAGATTTGCTGGCCTTTCATTTGCGTGAAACCCTGACGCACATCGGTTCGATTACGGGACAGATTGATGTGGACAAGGATATTCTCGGAACTATATTCGGGAAGTTTTGTATCGGTAAATAATTTGCATAGAATTAACTCCATATTTCAATAAATTAGCCTTTATTCTGCTACTTCCGAAGTCGCGAATTCTTCCATTTTTATAATGAGATTATTTTCAACTGTATAGATTTGAACCCATTTTTGTTTGAGTTCCTTTCCTGATTTTCTTACGCGTTGGTGTTCGTTTCCAAGTACGGCAACCTTGTTACCCTGAATGATGAATTCCTCGGTTTCGAATTTCAAAACTTCGGTTCCTTTTAAAATCCGGGTGAAAAATTGCGAACGCCTTCTTTGCCTTCAAATGAACTTCTAGGAATTACCTTAGTTCCGTGATAAATCCAAAGAGAATCATCGGAAACAGTTTCGACTACTCCTTCAATATCACCTTTCCTAAAGGCTTCAAACATTTGATCCACAATTTTTTTTGGTGAATTTTCCATACAAATTGTTTTGGGTAGAATTTACGGAAATTTCAGCAAATCCGCATTGCTGTACAGAAAATTGAATTCAAATAAAATCCTTATCTTTTTGGCTAAAGGAAACAAATGAAATCTTCACATTCAAACTTTATCAGAGAAAGCAGGAAGCGCCTTAATATGAGTCAGCGTGAGCTTGCAGAAAAAGCGGGCGTAGGTGTGCGTTTTATCCGTGAACTGGAACATGGTAAACTCACAGTGCGTTTAGACAAAGTCAATCAGGTTCTGGCTGTTTTCGGGCAGAAGCTCGGGGTGATGGATTTGTCGGAGGAATAAAAAAATACCATCATTCTAAATCGAATGATGGTACCTCCTAACCAACCTAATCCTTAGAAAGCTTTCTGCTTTCCAATAGGACAAATTTAGGGTGGTTAAGGGGAATAAGCCTACCAAGAATTTGGTATTTTTAAAGAAATATTGCTTTTTTCTCAAAAATGATACTTCTGTAAGCCTTATGGGATGTGGATTTAGGTTTTTGTCTATTATTTAAAAGAAATTTTTGAGTTTTTCTATTTCCAGTTCTTTGAAATCGGTGACGACAGTATTGGCGAGCGAATAATCCTGTCCGTGTGTATTTGAACTTTTGAATCCTGCACAGAAGATACCTGCACGATGCGCAGCAAGGATACCATTTGTGGAGTCTTCGATGACCATACAGTTGGCGTTCGGTTCGTCTGCTATGTGGGCGGCACGTAAAAATATTTCGGGATGGGGTTTTGATTCTCTGAGTTCGGCTCCGCTTATTTTTCCGGAGAAATAAGGTTCGAGGCCGAATTTTTCAAAAACCATATCGATGGTTATCCGAGATGCGGAGGAAGCCAAGACGAGTTTTATATCATGCTGATGGTAATGTTCAATCAGGTTTTTCACGCCAGGGATTAAATCAAATTCGTCATCGGAATAAAAAAGTTCTTTAAAGAATTTCCTTTTGACGTTTTGTAAATCTTCAAAATTAGAGTTCAGACTGAATTTGTCAATGATGTTCTGACAGACAGTTCGGGTAGAAGCGCCGGCAAAGCTTGCATAGAGTTCATCGCTCACTTCTGCATTAAATTCTTTAAACATTTTGAAATAGGCTTTGCGGTGGAGCGGCTCGGTGTCCACAATCACTCCATCCATATCAAATAAAACTGCTTTAAGGAGCATGGGAAATATTTTGCAATAAAGATAAAAAAGACTACCAAGACTTAAAAGCCGATTGATTTGGAAATTTTCTATATTTGCTTTTCTCTATTTTGCTACAAAAGAATACTTTAAATGAAAAACCTCTTACTCACCCTGATTTTATTTTTTCCTTTTTCCCTGGCGCTGTCCCAAACTGTTTATAAAACACCATCAGGTGAAAAATACCATACAGCTACCTGCCGTTATGTTAAAAACGTTTCGGAATCCATGACAATTGAACAGGCGCGAAGAAGAGGGTTGAGTGCATGTTCACAATGCAAACCCGGCTCTTCTTCCTCATCTTCATCGGCCAGTTCATCAAATTCACTCGGTATCAAATCGGGAGAAGCCCAAGGAAGTACGAGTGAAACAGTTCGTTGCAAAGGAACCACCAAATCCGGTACTCGCTGCAAACACAAGACCCGAAACCGGAATGGTTACTGTCACCAGCACGAACCCCGATAAGCAAAAAAAAACCACCTCAAGGGTGGTTCAGATATTAAATGTTCAGGCGTGTTGCTCGCGGTGTTTTCCTTCATTAATTTCCTCCACGAGTTTGGCGTTAAAAGCAGGAAGGTCCTTTGGCGTACGGCTGGTGACAAGTCCGGCATCAACCACCACTTCCTCATCTCGCCAGTTGGCACCGGCATTTTTCAGGTCGGTACTTATATTTTTAACCGAAGTCATTTCACGGCCTTCTACTACTTGTGCATCAATCAAAATTTGAGGACCATGACAGATAGCACCCACCGGTTTCTTCTGCTCAAAGAAAGTTTTCACGAATTTCAAAGCGGATTCATTGGCCCGAAGTTTATCGGGATTTAAAACACCTCCCGGAACGACCAATGCATCATAATCTGATGGTGAAGCCTGATCCAGGGTTTTGTTGACTTCATATTCCGGGCCCCAGTTTTTTTCTGCCCAAGCTTTGATTTTACCAGTTTCGGGACTTACGATATCCACATTCCAGCCTTGTTTTTCCAAGTGTTCTTTTGGTGATTTCAATTCACTTTCTTCGAATCCGTGCGTTGCGATGATGGCAATATTTTTTGACATGATTTTAATTTTTTGGGTTAATGAATTATGGTATTAATGTTAGCGTTACTAAATGTTGAGGTCGCCTTCGCGCCCGATGTCGGGATTTTTTCCGGTAATTCCCGCGACTGTGGCTTTGAGGAAGGTAACGAACTTACCGGATTTGGTGTCCCAATAATGAGCTTCAATCGGATTGATTTTCAGAACGCAAATAGCGGCATCTTCTTTTCCGTTTTCAAAAAATCCGTCCATGGCTATATTCCAATACTTATCAATTTTGTCCTTGTCGCGGCTAAGCATAGTAGATCCGAAAATACTCAGGAAACTATAATTCTTGGGGTCGGAATATAAAAGGTTGACCATAGAATCTCGTTGCAGATGCTGGAAACTTTCACTTTTGTCCGATAAAAGAAACCATATATTTCCTTCATCATCTACTTCCTGTGTACTCATGGGGACAGCATGAATCTGACTGCTTCCAATTCCTTGCGTGCATAACATTGCGATGTCAATTTTGGTTGCAAGTTCCTTTAACTTATCGATTGCTTCCTGCTGATTTAAATTGTCTGTACTCATAATTTTAATTTTAAAGTTGTTTATACTTGATTTAGAATTAATGGGTTAGGACAACTTAGAAACAAGCAAATAAGAATCCAAAAAATTATTTACGGGAGATTTTTAACATTTTTGAAATGGATGAGAGAAAAATAATAAAAAAAGGACTGATGCTTAGAACCAGTCCTTTCATTATGTCTGATAAGAATATCAGCTGACAATTTTGACATCGTAATCGCTCTGGTGGCCAAGTCTGTCCACCGCCTGAATTACAATCATATCCAATTTTTTGCCGTCTTTGTGTTTTTGTAATGTCTGAATGGTAGTATTGGGTTCCAGAATTTCAGTTTCCCAGGTTTCTCCATAGCGTTTGTATAGCAACCAATGCGAAACATTGTCTTGCTTTTTCAGTGACCAGTTTACACGTACATTATTTTGTTCATCCAACAAGGTGAGCAAAGGTCTTTCCGAAATCAATGGTTTCAGCCAATGTGTTTTCGGAATCAATGCTTTCTCTTTGTAAGGACCCGATTTCAGTTGGTTTAGCATATTGGAATTCAATCCGGCATAACTCCAGTGCGCCACACCGGCGCTTTTGGGAACCAGTCTGCGGGTGATTTCAATCTGCCTTACGATTTCCGTTGGTTTATCGGCCGCTTTAATTTCCACGGTATTCAATCCCGGCCAAAGATGGCGGCTGTGAGTATTTTCCGATTCCCACCACTGAAGCAAGTCTGCAAAATTCTGTCGGGGCGCATCTACGGGCCAATAAAGCTGTGGCGTGAAATAATCAATCCATCCTTTGTTCAGCCAAAGTTTAGCATCGGCATATAATTCATCATATTGTGAAAGCCCGCTTACGCCGTTTGGATAACCCGATTTCCAGATTCCAAACGGACTGATTCCAAACTTTACCCAATATTTTTCTTTTTTGATTTCGTTGTAAATTCTTTCGATGATATTGTTTACGTTTTCGCGTCGCCAGTCGGCTTTGCTTAAATTTCCGCCGTTTCGTTGATAAGCATTCCAGGAATCTGAATCGGGAAAGTCCGCACCGTTATTATAGGATGCATAGGGATAAAAATAGTCGTCAAAATGGATGCCGTCGATGTCATATCTTTTCACAATGTCCGAAACAACATTGCTCACATGGTCTTGTGTTTCTTTTTTAGCCGGATCAAACCAATACATTCCGTTTTTCAGTCTTACTATTTCCGAAGACATCTTATTGACCATAGAAGCACCGTTGACTTTTCCGCCGTTGGAGTGGTGAGCCCGATAAGGATTTAGCCAAACATGTAGTTCCAAACCTCTTTTGTGTGCTTCTTCAATCCAGAATTCGAGCGGATCGTAATAAGGCGAAGGAGCCTTTCCGGTTTCGCCGGTCAGGAAAATTGACCACGGTTCATAAGGGCTGTCGTAAAGAGCATCGGCAGAAGGACGCGCCTGGAAAATAACCGCATTGAAATTGTTTTCTTTGAGCTGATCCAAAATTCTGATCGCTTCTGCTTTTTGTTGTTCAGTGGAAAGACCTCTTTTGGAAGGCCAGTTGATATTGGCAACAGAGGCAATCCATGCTGCACGGAATTCGCGGTTGACTTCAGGAAGTGCGATCTTAATTCTTTCTTCTTCCTTTTCTTTAGTTTTCTGAGAAACCGGTTTATGGTCCATGCGGGTACTGTTACCTCTTTTTGGCTGAGAATCTTTTGTGTCTTCCTTATCGGATTCCCTTACAGATTCTTTTGCTTCATCGACCTGTGGCGGAGTGCGAACGGGTTCACTGGTTCGGGTATCCGGATTTCTCACGCCCTGACTGGTACGGTGATCAGTTGTTCTTGTACGCGGTTGCGTGGTACAAGCGTGAAGAATCCCCAAGATTAGGATGGTCAGAATTAATGACTTATGATGTCTGATGTTCATTGTCGGATTAAATAATTAAGAATTCACAAAATAAACGATTTTAATGACGGCTTAGTATATTTATTTAGAGAATTTTAACCATGTTTTACACAGATTAACTTATTCGGATAAATACTGAATTATTTCACAAAATAATAATCAGATGAACGCTCGGCTTTTCTTGGTTCCGGCCATTCACCTGGTTTTCCTTCTTCATTGAGAGGCATGATTCGCTTTTCACGATTCACCATATCCGGTTCTTCAGAAGCCATATACACAAGGCTTGCCGCCAGAATGGTGTTGAATTTCAAATCATCAAAAACGATTTTGTCATAAGTATCGCGTTGTGTGTGCCAGGTATATCCGAAATATCCCCAGTTGAGTGAACCCATCATAAAGGCTGGAATTCCATGCGAAAGAAAGGATGCGTGGTCAGAGCCCCCGCTACTTGGCCATCCCGGATAAGTAGTTTCGATTTCTTTGGTGATATTGTTGGGAACTGCATTCAGCCAGCGAGAAAGGAAGTCGTATGATTTTTCAAAACCGCCGCCGTTAATTCGAGTAATTCTTCCGGTTCCGCTGTCAAAATTAAATACGGCTTGGGTGTTTTGAACAATTTCGGGATGATCCTCAACGAAGGCACGAGAACCATTGAGTCCTTGTTCTTCACTTCCCCAAAGGCAAACCAAAATCGTTCTTTTATTGTCCGGATAAAACTTCTTCAGCAATCTTGCAGCTTCCATTACGGTAATGACCCCGGTTCCGTTGTCCGTAGCACCTTGTCCGCCGTCCCAGGAATCGATGTGAGCGGAAAGGATTACATATTCGTTTGGTTTTTCTTTTCCTTTGATTTCGGCAATGGTATTGTAAACTTTGGCAGTTCCGTTAAATTTTGATTTGACATCAATGGACAATTTTGGAGCTTTTCCGTTTTCTGCCAGACGATAAAGTTGGTTGTATTCTTCGTTGGCAATGTCAATCATGGGAATGTTTTTGGTTTTTGCACCAAAAATACGGTTGGATCCCATGATGCCCGTCCAGTTGGAAATGGCTACTGCAACGGCTCCGTTTTCTTCCAGAAGGAGCGGAAGGCTGTTGTTATTATAACCGGTGAGTTCGATGGATTTCTTCCAGGCATCGGATTCATTTTTCTTTTCTTCTGTTATTTTTTTATAAGTTTCTTCGGTTCCGAATTCCTTGTATTGATAATCGGAACGTCCGTAATTTTGTTTCTGAGACATCAGCACGATTTTGCCTTTTACTTTTGGGAGCCATGATTTGAATTCGGCTTCGGAATTAAACAAAGGGAGTGCGATTACTTCGGCTGTGATGGGTTTTTTGGTGGCAGGCGACCAGGCAAGCTGCATAGCATCGAGGGATTTCACATAAGGAGAAATCATATCGATATGCGAAATGCCGCGTTCCCAGGCTTTCCAGGTTCCGAATGCTTCGTTATAAGCCGGAATTCCCCAGTTTTTGAAGGTGGCAACCGCCCAGTTGTGGGAATCTTCCATCTGGGATGAACCTACAAGTCTTGGCCCTATTTCATCCAGTAATTCTCCGGCTAATTTTTCAAGTTGAGAAGCGGAATTAGTTTCATTCTGAATTTTTTCTACTACGGGATTTAATTTCTTTTGTGCATTCAGGTTCAACCCAAAGGAAATCATCAGCAGAACCGAAAGAATTTTGATCTGTTTCATGTGTTATTTATTTAATTTTTAAAGATAATAGAATTTGTAAAAATTCCATAAAAAAAAGCACTCCGAAGAGTGCTTGCTTATCTTAATGAATTTTTATTTCGAATATTTCAAAATATCCTTCCCATCTGGATCCATGAAAATCAGTTGGTTGTCAAGGATTTTATAGGAATGAATTGAATTGAACATTTCCAGATATTCCGCTTCTTTTACTCCTTCACAATACATTTTGGTCGTTCCGATTCCGGAGAAACTTACTTTGTTCTGCTGGGTGGTAAAACTTCCAAACATTTGGTTACATCCGGTATTTCCGGTTAATTTTTTGGAAATAGCTTCCAAAGTCAGGGTAGGCTTTTTGTTAGGGAAACCATCGTCAATATTGGTTCCCGAAGTTTCGTCAATGTACGTCAAAGTCCAGGTTCCACTCAAGTCCAGGTTGAGTGTCTGATCGGTTGTGCTTCCTTGTGTGGTGCATGATTGGAATGCCAGCATTCCAAGAACCGCCGAAATAATGATTAGATGTCTCATAATTTTAAATTTTCCCTTCTGAATTTCAAAGGTTGTGCCATTTGTACATTTCATTTATTCTAAAAATTTGAAACATTAAGAAAACTAAATTTTATTAAGTTCTGTTAAGAATCCTTCGGATTTAAGGCGACTCCGCTCAATGCGTCAAATCGCTCATTTTAAGTGTTTTACAATGGGGGTTTGAGTCTCTATTAATTTCATTTTCCGCCCCAAAAAGGTGCGAACTTACTCAGTCTTGATACTTAATACTCTAAATCTTAATACTTCTTAGTCTGCTTTATAATTCAGCGCCTTTTCCTGATCAAATTCTCCTTCCCATTTCGCTACCACAACAGATGCTAGACAGTTTCCGATTACGTTTACAGAAGTTCTTGCCATATCCATCAATTCGTCGATTCCCAGAATCGCTGCAATCACAAAAAGAGGTAATCCGAACTGATCGGCCGTCGCAATAAGGATAATTAGCGAAGCGCGCGGAACGGCGGCAACGCCCTTACTCGTAATCATCAAAGTCAAACAAATTAACAATTGCTGTCCGATGGATAAATCCATTCCGGCGGCTTGGGCCACAAAAATAGAAGCAAGGGAAAGGTAAAGCGTTGTTCCGTCGAGGTTGAAACTATAGCCGGTCGGCACTACAAAAGACACAATTCTACGCGGAACCCCGAAATCCTCCATATTGGTCATCACTTTTGGCAAAGCGGCATCGGAACTGGTGGTAGCGAAGGCAATGGAAACCGGTTCTTTAAGTGCCGATATGAAATTTTTGATGGGAACTTTCATGTAAAGCGCAATCGGCAGAAGTACGCCGAGTAAGAATAAAGTTAAGGCACCGTATAAAGTTAGCAATAACATTATCAGATTTTTGAGAATATCAATTCCCATGTGACCGACCGTATAAGCCATGGCTGAGCCGACTCCAATCGGTGCAAAATACATAATGATATTGGTGTATTTAAACATGGTTTCGGCTAAGCTTTCCATCAAATCGACGAGTGGTTTTCGTTTCTTTTCTTCCACCAAGGCAAGTCCAATACCGAATACGACTGCAAATACAACGATTTGCAGAACCTTGTTTTCATGAATGGATTTGATGATGTTTTCAGGGAAGACATCGCGGAAGAAAGCTGTCGTTTTGAAAATCCAATGCACATTTTCGGGTAGATTGGATAGTTCTGCGGCATCTGAAGCTGAAACTGCGCTTGATTTATCGGGGAGTTCGGTATTGGGTACTTTGGAAATATCGATTCCCTTGCCGGCTTGTGTGACATTGATTGCAAAAAGTCCGATGAAAAGAGCAATGGTAGTAGCAGTGTAAAAATAAAGCAGTGATTTCCAGGCCATCCGTCCGACTTGTCTCAAGTCAGAATGTCCAGCGATTCCATAAACGAGGGTAGCAAATAATATCGGTCCGACAATGGTTTTTACCAATCGTATGAATCCTTGACTGAGCGGATGAAGGGAACGTGCGATGGCCGGATAATCATATCCGAGTACGGCTCCCAGCACGATGCTGAACAGAATCCAAGTGGTAAGTGAACGTTTTTTTATACAATAGTATACCAGACTCAGCAGTGTAATCCACCGGGCGCCAAATAACAAATCTTCCGGAATGATTCCAAAGATAAATTCAAGTCCGACGAGAATGGCGGTAATTGTAATTAATAAAACAGGAATCAATACGTGTAATTTGCTTTTCATGTGTTGTGTTTATGGTAAAAAACGGAGCGAATTAGAAAAAATGTTTTCACAAAAATAAACAAATGAGTAAAATATCCAATTTTAAGCTTTTTTAATTCCTTTATGACAACCCAAACAATGATGTGTTGACAAAATCAAAAAGTGTAATTTTAAAAAGCGTTACTTATTCTTTGGAAATAACTCCTGTAAATTTTCTGAATATCTTTGATTCCATCGGTGAGACAAGCCGGACCTGGCTGCAGGATGATTTCGGATTTGATTTCGTACAATTGATTGTTTTTAATTGCATTGATGTTTTCCCAGCCTTTCCGTGCTTTTACTTTTTCCGGTTTGAATTTTTTTCCGCACCAGGAACCGATGATGATGTCGGGGTTTCTTTCAATGACCAAATCAGGGTCGAGGATGCGGTCTTTTCCCAATGATTTATCGGCGATTTCGGGAAAACAAAGTTCGCCGCCACAGATTTCAATCAGTTCACTTACCCATTGGATAGAAGAAATCAGCGGATCGTTCCATTCTTCAAAAAAAACTCTGGGGCGATAAGGAAAAGATTTGGCGAATTCTTTGGCCGAATTCAGATTGGAAATGTATTGCTCGACAAGCATTTTTCCTTGTTTTTCATTTCCGATGAGCGCAGAAAACTGGAGAATCATACCCAGCGTTTCGTTGATGCTGCGGTGGTTGAAAATAAAAACATTGATACCGTTTTTAATTAATTCCGAAGCGATGTCACGCTGCAAGTCTGAATAGCCCACGACCAAATCCGGTTGGAGTTCGAGGATCTTATCAAAATTCGCATCGATAAAATTGGAAACTTTGGGTTTTTCCTTTCGTGCCTTTGGGGGCCGGCGCGTAAATCCGCTGATACCTACCAGACGATGTTCCTCGCCGATGGCATATAAAATTTCGGTTCCTTCTTCGGTCAGGCAGATGATTCTTTGTGGAAAACGGGCTTCAAACATGGGGTTAAATTACAGATAATTTTCAGAATTCGAAGAATTGGAAAATTTTGGGATAAGTTATCGGGAATGGTTGATAAAATTCATGAATTTGGGAGAATAAAGCATTATGAAAGTCTTAAATTTGCGCTTCGTTAAAAATTATGAACTGGAGAAAACTTTTACTTCCGCTTTCAGGGCTTTTCTGGATTGGCGTTTCGCTGAGAAATCTGGCTTATAAAACCGGCTTGCTACGTTCCGTCCGATTTAAAAATCCTGTAATTTGTGTGGGAAATCTTTCGGTAGGAGGAACCGGGAAATCGCCGCATGTAATGATGGTTGCCGATATTTTGAAGGATGAATTTCAGACGGCCATGCTGAGCCGTGGTTATGGAAGGAAAACCTCGGGGCTGGTGATTGCCAATTATAGTTCCAAAGTCTATGATATTGGCGATGAACCGCTTCAATTTTTCAACCGTTTCAAAAATAAAATTGTAGTTGCGGTTTCGGAAAGCCGTGTAATCGGAATCCGTCATTTGATTAATTTTTATAAATCCGAAGTTATATTGATGGACGACGGATTTCAGCATCGTCAGGTAAGACCGGGATTCTCAATTTTATTGACTGATTTCAACGATCCTTATACATCGGATTATCTTCTGCCGGCAGGGAATCTGCGTGAGCCAAGGTCGGGAGCCAGAAGAGCCGATATCATCATCGTAACGAAATGTCCTGATGCTTTTTCTGTCAAGCAGCGTGACGCAATTCTGAATAAAATTCATCCGAAACCAAGGCAGAAAGTATTTTTCTCCAAAGTGGTTTATTCGAATTCTGCTATTGGTCATCGTTTTACGCTTGAATCAGACGAATGGGGTGAATATGAAGTGGTTTTGGTAACGGGAATCGCCAAAGCAAAACCTTTTGTAGATTTTGTGAAACTTAGATTTAAAACCGTTCATCATATGGAGTTTTCTGACCATC
The DNA here is from genome assembly GCF_049672845.1 of Moheibacter sp. NCBI lineage: Bacteria > Pseudomonadati > Bacteroidota > Flavobacteriia > Flavobacteriales > Weeksellaceae > Moheibacter > Moheibacter sp. The sequence continues at coordinate 205,913 of NZ_JBATWT010000024.1, read as the reverse complement.
ATAATTTTTCAATAGCTGATGTTCAGCGGATTGACGATGAGTTTGACAAGATTCCGGCTTTGCATAAAATCATTCTTACGACCGAAAAAGACTATATGCGTCTGAAAGATGAATCGGCATTAATAGAAAATTTGTTTTATTTGCCAATTGAAGTCGAATTAAATGATTTTGACGGCTTCAGGAATAAATTATTGAATTATGTTAGAAAAAATTAAAGAAGCGGTAGCATACATCCGCCCGTTTTTAACGGAACAGCCTGAATATGTGATTGTGTTGGGTTCGGGGCTTGGTAAACTTCAGGATGAAGTTCAGGACAAAGTTGTTATCGACTATAAAAATATTCCAAACTTTCCGCAAACCACTGTGGAAGGGCATAAAGGAAGATTGATTTACGGAAAAATAGAAGGGCGTCCGGTGCTGATGATGGCAGGTCGTTTTCATTTTTACGAAGGTTATTCGATGAAAGAAGTGACTTTCCCGATGCGTGTTTTCAAAGGATTGGGCATCGAAAAAGTAGTTTTGTCCAATGCCAGCGGTGGTGTAAATCCGAATTATGAAGTAGGGGATGCAGTGGTGATCCGTGACCATATCAATATGATGCCCGAACATCCGCTTCACGGAAAGAATTATGATGAACTGGGGCCGCGTTTTGTGGATATGTCAGAACCTTATGACAAAAAAATGCGTGAATTCGTGGTGAATTACGGAAATGAAAACGGAATTGAAGTCAAAGAAGGAATTTATATGGGACTTCAGGGGCCCACATTTGAAACACCGGCTGAATATGGGATGGTAAGAATTTTGGGTGCTGATTGTGTGGGAATGAGTACAGTTCCCGAAGTGATTGTTGCCAAACATCAGGGCATGCGTGTTTTCTGTATTTCGGTGATTACGGATTTGGGCGGACCTGAAATTGCAATTCCGGTTTCACACGAAGAAGTTCTGAATGCAGCCAATAAAGCGATGCCAAAAATCATTAAGTTAGTGAGGGCTTTGATTCAAAGCGGAACTTGATAAAAGCAAAGTTTAATCCCGATAGCTATCGGGACGAAAAACGAAAAAAAATGTTTGAAAAATTAAAAAAGCGCTGGAATATTGAAAGTAATTTTCAACTGGTTCTCATATTGATTGTTTTTTCAATTACAGGATCAGCTTCTGCATGGATTTCCAAACCATTTGTGCGTTTTCTTGGAATTTCGGAAGAAGTGATGCCGGGATGGTTGGCGACGGTTTTGGGATTGATTTTGATTTTCCCGATTTATAATGTTTTACTAGTCATCATCGGAACTATTTTCGGGCAATTTAAATTTTTCTGGGCCTTTGAAAAGAAAATGTTTAGTAGATTTATTCCGAAGAAAAAAATCAGTACAGAAGATATATGAGATTTAAATTCAGTTTGATATTGTTTTTCAGTGCGATGATGTTTGGTTATGCTCAGGAGCAACCAAATGAAGAACGGTTTACTTATCTGGAAATTAAAGATGAATTTGATTTGATTGTAGATTTTACTATGGTTAATCCGGAATGTGCTACCAAACAACAGAATTTTTACAGCATTATCATCGGTACCACGGTGATTGGAGATTATATTGAAAGGATTTCAGTTTTGGTTCCTTGTTTGGGAAATGAGTTCCTTCAGGGAGATTTGATAAGCATAAAACCAATTAAAACGCCCAAAAAGAATATTGTTTACACGATTCGGAATTATAAAAAAGACGGTGAGGAATATTCGGATGTCTTTGGTTCTGAATTCCGTGCGGTCTGGGGCGAGGTTGTTAAATAGTCAAAAGTCAATAAGTTGTTTATAAGGCCTGTATTTATCAGGTTTTTTTTATCTCATAATTTTTATTTTTGTTGACAAATAGAGTAATCATGAAGAAAATTTACGGGGTATTATTATTTCTGTTTCTTTCGGGAACATTTGGATTCGGACAATCATTCGGAGCAAAAGGAGGGATTAACATCTCCACGGTTAGTTCTGAATCCTGGGACAACACTAACTCAAAGGTAGGGTTCTATGCCGGGCTTTTTCTGCACGCGCATGTCACAACTACTTTCTGTATCCAACCTGAACTAATCTACAACAGCATGGGGGTGAAATATGAATCAGGGAACAGTTCCCACACCCTTGGGCTGAATTACATAGCCATGCCGGTTATGTTCCAGCTCGAACCTATACCTAATCTCTATTTTGAAGCCGGACCGCAGTTCAGCTTTTTGCTGGGAAGCCGTGATAAATTTGACAACGGTGACAAAGTGGTAATTGAAAAAGACAAAGAAGCTTTCAATCAGTTTGACCTGAATGTGGCTTTGGGAGCCGGTTTCCGTTTCAACGGGAATATGGCGCTCACAGCGCGTTATCTTGTGGGACTTACCGACATCAAAAAGTATGGTGAAACCAGTTGGGGTAACGACGATAATGAACTTCGAAACAACGGACTTCAGATCGGCCTTCAGTACGGATTCTGAGAACTGAAGAATTCATATAAATCCCGGACTATCCGGGATTTTTTTTTGGATTAAAAATTTAAAAATCATTAAATTGCTGAGGTGAATAAAGAACTGGAAAACCGCAAATTTGTGACTTTGGAAACTTTCTCCAATCTCTGGACGGCAGAAGTGGTAAAAAACCGTCTGATTGAGGAAGGAATCAATGCACACATCATCGATACAAACGTCAATTATTCCTTCGGCCCGACAGTGCTTGAAGGCTATCGTCTTCAGGTCGAACAAGCTCAGTACCTGAAAGCATTAAATATTTACAAAAATACTTTGCACGAATAATAAATTTTTATACTTTTGCACACCATTGACAAACCTCTGACGAAAACCGTGTATGTTTTTCAGTGTTAACAGATTAAATCACCAAAATGGACAGTTTAGTTAAATACGTACAAGACAAATTTGTCACTAAAAAAGAATTTCCAGCTTTTGCAACGGGAGACACCATCACCGTTTATTATGAAATTTCAGAGGGTGGAAAAACCAGAACCCAGTTCTTCCGTGGAGTAGTTATCCAACGTAAAGGAACAGGAACTACTGAAACTTTCACTATCCGTAAAATGAGCGGGGAAGTAGGAGTAGAAAGAATTTTCCCGGTAAACCTTCCGGCGATTCAGAAAATCGAACTGAACAAAAAAGGTAAAGTAAGACGTGCAAGAATTTACTATTTCAGAGATCTGAGAGGTAAAAAAGCCCGTATCAAAGAAGCATAAGAAAAGAATTCTTACCATAGAACTCCCGGTCGAAAGATTTGGGAGTTTTTTATTTTGGGCGTGTCCCTGTTCCGATTCAAAATAGGTTATAAAATAAAAGTTTAGCGTAACAGAGTCGGGCTCTCAGCACTCGCTTTTCTTTTTGTTGCCTGAGATGTTCAAATCTAGCCTGAATTCTCGAAAGCAAAAAGAAAGAGCTCAGACAATGCCTCCATCCCTCACGCATCACAATCTTTAAATTTATAGTTTAGTTCCTTTTGGGTTCTATCCTCATATAATCATCAGGTTCTGGCAAAATCCAATCCTGATGCCCGAAATATTTCCATTTGGTATTGGCAAGATCGGTTTCACTGTCAATGTATTCATGATAAGGTCCCTGGTTAATTGAAAGTCGGGATTGAACATACACACTTACGTCCTTTCCTTTTTCGAGCTGATCTTTTTTCAGGTATTGTGCAAACTGCCAGATCATATCGGGGCGTGTTGTAACACGATTTCGCTGAAGATTCGTCATATAATCCCTCAAATTAACCTTAGATCGTTCACCGGTTTCCTTGTCCACCATGAAAAAATGAGTGGTAGCAGACTTGGTGCGCAGCATCATCCGCCAGGAAAGCCTGTGCCCTTCTTCTGTCCAAAGAACATCACCGGGAATATGCCAATGGCGCAAAGGAAGGTAAATCTGCCAGGCGATATAAACAAAAAATACAAAGGTAAATACATTCTGATTGCGGTGCCTTGGCTGAAATTCGGTTGAACCCGCCATAAAACTAGTTTTACGCGGGAAGAATATTCGGCGGATCGTTTCTTCGGGAAAACAAAAGACAGCCAATGCGAGTGCGAAATAGGGAAATATCCCGATATGTAAGGTAACCGAATTAAAAATATGGAAAAAGAAAGCGGCAAAAAATGCAATTACCCTTGTTCTTTTCCAAAGTAGTAAAGGAACGATCAGCAAATCAAACCCAAAACCAAGCCATGAAAAAATCTGCGCAAAATCACGACTGCGGAGAAATTCCGTGAGCGGATCCCAGGCAATGTTTTTATGTGCCCAATGCGACACACTTTGATAACGCACCATCAAAAAGTCGCCATTCATCCATCCCGGATATAATTTAGCAATGGCGGCAAAAGTATAAACGATAAGGAGTTGGAGAATGAAAATCAGTCGTGTCCAGAGAAATGTATAATTGGAACGGATTTGTGGCCAAATCCATACGTCAACGGCTTTGAAACGATTAGCCGGAATAAAAACCATAAACCAGGCAATCAACATCACCAAATAATAATGGTTGTTGTAATGTTCCTTCTGCATAAAATACACCAACGACCAGCCCAGCGCAAATAGCACCGTTGCCATACGGTAAAAAGCCCCGAGCATAATGAGAATTCCCATCAGTCCGAGAAATCCGTAAAGGTAATACATGGTATTTCCCAAAAGGAAATGGGTCCATTCAAAACCAATGAAAGTAAAACTGAATTCAGGCTCCACAAAGGTTTCCTTCACCCATCCGGTTCCGATCGAACCCCAGCATTCCACCGCCATCAATAGTCCGAAGAAAATTCGGAATACGATGATTTGTGAATTGTCAATCCTTTGAAATAGAAAATTGCCGAACATAAATGTTAATCCGTTTCAAAACTATTAAAATTTATCATACTAACCATTCAATTGAAATCTGAGTTTTGCTGAAATCTTACTAACTTGGTGAAAATTATAAAACAAACTTTATGATAATTCATATTCTGGACTTGGACTTTCTGGAAGAATCATCAGCGATAGCTTCCTTTCTGATTGAATACGATGACGGATTGATTCTGATTGAATCCGGTCCCGAAACGACTTATGAAAATCTCAGCGAGGCGGTGAGGAAAAAAGGATTTGACTTGAAAGAAATCAAAGACGTTTTACTGACACATATTCATTTTGACCATGCCGGAGCTGCCTGGAAATTTGCCGAAGCCGGAGCAAATATTTATGTTCATCCAGTCGGATTGCCTCACCTGCAAAATCCCGAAAAGCTTTGGAATTCGGCCAAAATGATTTATCAGGATGATATGGAACGTCTTTGGGGTGAGATGAAACCGATTGATACCAATTTGCTGATTCCTGCTGATGATGGCGATGTGCTCGAGATCGGTGGAATGGAAATAAAAGTGCATTATACGCCCGGTCATGCGGTTCATCACAATGCTTATCAACTCGGTAATTTGGTTTTTACCGGTGATGTAGCCGGTGTTAAAATTGGGAATGGTCCGGTGGTTCCGCCTTGTCCACCACCAGATATCAATGTGGAACTTTGGTTGGAGTCCATCGAAAAATTAAAAAGTCTGAACCCTGAAAAACTTTATTTGACACATTTCGGAATGATTGAAAATCCTTTACAGCATTTAAGGGAACTTGAATTGATTTTGGATGATTGGGCGAGTTGGATGAAACAGCAATACGATGCTGCTAATTTACCGGAACGGATTACACCGGTATTCATGGAATACACACAAAACCAATTGAGAGATGCCGGTGTTTCGGAAGAAAATATTCAGCGATACGAATATGCCAATCCAAGTTGGATGTCTGTGGCCGGATTGTTGCGTTATTGGAAACTCAAAGAGCAAGGAAGGATTTAGATTTTAATACGTTTAAATCTAATTTTCCGTTCTGGAATCAAAGAATATTTATGCAGGAGAAAAATCGGAGAGGAATTATTTTTTTGAGCGCAATCGTTTTTAGTAACTTCTTTCTTGGGAAAGGTTTTTCGCAAGAATTTATCAGTGGTTCTACATTGAATAAATCTCAGATGGAGGAAGTTGTGGATTTTCACAATCAGGCGCGTGCCGAAGTAGGCGTGGAACCTTTGGTATGGTCAGCGGAGCTTTCCGTTCATGCGCAGGAATGGGCAGAATACCTGGCGAAATCCAACGGCTGTCGGATGAAACATCGTCCCGAACGTGGAAAATGGAAAGCTGTGTACGGCGAAAATATTTATTGGGGCAAAGGTTATAGTCTGAAAGAGTCGCCTTTATTGGCAAGTGTTCTGTGGTACGAAGAAAAAAAAGATTTCAAAAACAACCTGATCAAACCCAGTCGGGGACCGCAAACCGGACATTATAGTCAGATGGTCTGGCGAACTACAAAAGAAGTCGGGATGGGCATGGCGATTTGTCGGAATGGCGATGTGATTGTCGTGGCAAATTATAATCCGCCGGGAAATTACATCGGTGAGCGCGCTTATTGATTTCTTCTTATTTTTTAATTCCAGAATTTCACATTTTTATCCAAAATCAATCAAAATTCGCTTAAAACGAACCAAAATATTGGGTTTTTGGGTGAATTTTTCGTAAATTCGCGAAGATTCAATTTTCCCGGATATTTCATCCTTTCGATTGGGAAGATTTATTTTTTAGGAATTTCATCGTGAAATTCTTCTGTTGAGAATAGTTTTTATTCTTCGTTAAGCAGATTATTTTTATTTAACTCATCTTCTTTTCCCTGAGAAAAGAGGAAAAAAAATTATATTGTATATGACGAATTTTAAAGTAGGAATTATTGGCGCAGGACCGAGCGGTTTAGCAATGTTAAGAGCCTTTGAAGCCGAACTAAAGAAGGGAAATGCCATTCCCGAAATCAAATGTTATGAAAAACAAGATAACTGGGGCGGAATGTGGAATTATACCTGGCGTACCGGAGTAGGTAAGTACGGGGAGCCCATTCATGGCAGTATGTATAAATATTTATGGTCCAACGGCCCGAAAGAATGCCTGGAGTTTGCCGATTATACGTTTATGGATCATTTCAAAAAACCGATTTCATCTTATCCGCCGAGAGAAGTTTTGTTTGATTATATCCAAGGGCGAATTAAGAAAAGTAAAGCGCGGGATTATATCCAGTTCAATACGGTAGCGCGCTGGGTGGATTATCTGGAAGACAAAAAACAGTTCCGTGTCATTTTTGACGATTTGAAAAAGAATGAAACTTTTGAGGAATATTTTGATTATTTAGTGGTGGGAACCGGGCATTTTTCGACGCCCAATATGCCTTACTTCAAAGGAATTGATAATTTTCCGGGAGCTGTGATGCATGCGCATGACTTCCGTGGTGCCGATCAATTTATCGACAAGGATATCCTGATCATTGGAAGTAGTTATTCGGCCGAAGATATTGCTGTTCAATGTTATAAGCACGGTTCAAATTCCATTACGATTTCTTATCGTTCCAATCCGATTGGCGCAAAATGGCCGAAAGGAATTGAAGAAAGACCGTTGGTAACACATTTTGAAGACTCAACGGCTTATTTCAAAGACGGAAGCAGTCAGAAATTTGATGCGGTCGTTGTCTGTACGGGTTATCAGCATAAATTCCCGTTCCTGCCCGACAATTTAAGATTGAAAACGAAAAACTGTCTGTATCCCGATAATCTTTACAAAGGAGTTGTTTTTCAAGAAAATGCACAGTTGTTGTTTTTGGGGATGCAAGATCAGTATTATACTTTCAATATGTTTGATGCGCAGGCTTGGTTTGCAAGAGATTATATGTTGGGACGCATTGAAATTCCTGAAGCGGAGGAACGTGCAGCGGACATTGCACACTGGATGAAAATGGAAGCTGAAACCGAAACCGGCGATGATCATGTAGATTTCCAAACAGCTTATATCAAGGATTTAATGATTTACACGGATTATCCGCCATTTGATCTGGACAAAGTAGCCGAAATGTTTAAACTATGGCTGGAAAGTAAGGAAGAAAACATCCTGAATTACCGTGACAAAGTTTATCGCTCCGTGATGACCGATACGTTGGCCGAGGAGCATCATACTTCCTGGATGGAAGAGTTGGACGATAGTTTGGAACGCTTTCTGGATGAAGAAGAAGCTGATGAAAAGGAATTAAGTAAAGTGAATTATTACTAATTACAATACATTTAGTTCTGGATTTCTAATTAGAAATCAATTGGACGTACCCTGAAAACCTCAAAGTTTTTGGGGTATTTTTTTGATATAATGTAAGTTAATTTTCAGAGTCATCTACTTTGGTCAGATACTTTGTTTTCTTTGAAATCCTTGCTTTCATCAGGCTGTTTACAATAATCGCCAAAACCATAATGGCAGTGGCAACGTAAAACAAAGGCGTCATTTTTTCAGATTCGCCAAAAATTAAATAAGCCAAAATGATTCCGTAAACCGGTTCCAAATTCACATTGAGAAGCAACGTAAACGGACTGATGTGTTTCATAAGCCGAACGGATTCAATCATCGGATAAGCGGTAAACAAACTTCCCAAAAGTAAAAGCAATCCTATGTCTGTCCAGGAAATATCGGTAATTGCCGAAGTTCCGCCAAAGAAAGGCAGGAAAAGACAAACGATGAGCCAGCCGCCGATCATTTCGTAAAACATGATTTTCTGTGAAGGGAATTTTGAATGGATTTTTCCGTTCATTACTGAAAATAAGGCCGATAAAAAACTACAAATAACGCCCAGTACAATTCCGAGCCAATAATCGGGACTTGCATTGTAAATCAATAAAATACAAGCCGAAACAATGACGGCCAAAACGATTTCGGAAAGATTGATTTTTCGTTTGAAAAAGAAAGGTTCCAAAAATGCGGAAAAAAGTGCACCGGTGGAAAGTGTACTCAGGGCAACGGCGACATTTGAAACTTTAATCGCACCAAAAAACGCCATCCAATGCAACCCGATTACGACTCCGATTCCGAGTAACATGGCCAAATCTTTTGGACTGATTTTTAATGGAATTTTTCTGAATTTCAGAATGACAAATAAAACCGCCATGGCAAATAAAACCCGGTACCAAACCAAAGGCACGGCTTCGACTTGAATGAGTTTTCCCAGAACGCCGGTAAATCCCCACAGAAGGACGATGAACTGTAAACGGAATTGTGCTGAATTAACCAAGGAAATATTTTTGCAAAATTACGCCTTCTCTTGACTCAAAGCATAAAAACGGATAAATCTTTTTTTTAAATTTACCGAAATTGAAATTACATGGATTTTAGTGTTTTTATGGAACCAAATGCCTGGATGGCATTGCTGACGCTGGCTTTTTTGGAAATAGTGCTGGGGATTGATAATATTGTTTTTATATCGATTTTGTCGGGGAAACTGAAAGGAAAAGACCAGGCGAAAGCCCGGAACATCGGACTGATTCTGGCCATGTTTATGCGCATCGGATTGCTGTTTGGTATTTCCTGGTTGATGACTTTGACCAAACCCATTAGTTGGTTGACTTTTGATCTGCCTTTTCTCAAAGGCGGAATGACCGGACAAAGTCTGATTATATTTCTCGGGGGATTATTTCTGCTTTATAAAAGTGTAACGGAAATACACCACAAACTGGAAGTTCAGAATGATACAGCCGTAACAACCAAAAAAGTAGCATCGAGTCTGACTTCTGCGATTGTTCAGATTTTATTAGTGGATTTGGTCTTTTCATTGGACAGTGTACTGACAGCGGTTGGAATGGTAACCCCGGCCGATTTCGGAACGATGGAAGCAGCTATGGCGATTATGGTAACAGGAGTGGTAATCGCGGTTTTGGTCATGCTTTTATTTGCCGGTCCGGTCAGTAGATTTGTAAATGATCATCCGACGATTCAGATGCTTGCCCTTTCTTTCTTGATTTTAATTGGTGTGATGCTATTGGCAGAATCGGCGCATTTGTCCAATCTGGAAATGTTTGGTTCGCATGTGAGTTCTATTCCTAAAGGTTATATCTATTTTGCGATATTCTTCTCGTTGGCAGTTGAGTTTCTCAATATGCGAATGTCCAAAAAGAAACACATCCAACTCAATAATCCTACTTTGGAGGATGAGGATTTGAAATAATGATGTACAAAAAAAGCCGGAATTATCCGGCTTTTTAATTTATATAGGGCTTTATTAAGCTTCCACTAAATTCTCAACTTTTACTCGCCATCCGTAAGGATCTTCACTGATTCCCATCTGGATGTCCACCAGTTTTTTCTTCAGAATTTGACCATAGGACTCTTCGGGAGAAAGTGTAGGTAATTCCAGTCTTTCATCGCCATATCCGACTGCCACATAGTTGTTTACCACAACAGCAGTTCCTACACCGAATACTTCTTTCAAATTACCGTTTTTGTGGGCATTGTACACTTCATCCACTGTAATTTTTCGAACTTCTACGTCCCATCCCTGAGCTTCGGCAAGCTGCAACATACTGTCGCGCGTTACACCGTTTAGAATTCTTTCAGAAGTTGGTGCAGTAATTAATTTGTCGCCAATTCTTACCATTACGTTCATGGTTCCGGCTTCTTCGATAAACGTATGTGTGGCATCGTCCGTCCAGACAATTTGATCATAACCTTCCTCACGTGCAAGGTGCGTCGGATAGAAAGACCCGGCATAGTTTCCGGCAGCTTTGGCAAAACCAACGCCACCGTTGGCTGCACGGCTATATCGGTCAGCGATTTTTACCGACAATGGTTTGTTGTAATAATTTGGTGCAACGGCAGTCAGGATTACGAATAAATATTCGTTGGATGAACGAGCAGTGATGGCTTCTTCAGTTGCAAACATTACGGGACGAAGGTAGAGCGACATTCCGTAAGTATCTGGAACCCATTGTCTGTCAAGATCCACCAGAGCTTTCAATCCGTCGATGAAAATATCTTCCGTGATGTGGGGCATGTCCAAACGTTCAGCGGATTTGTTCATGCGTTCAAAGTTCTTTTCCGGTCTGAAAAGGAAAACCTCTCCTTCTGAACTTTTATAGGCTTTCATTCCTTCAAATATTCCTTGGCCATAATGAGCCACCGAAATAGCAGGAGTGAAATCTAATTTTCCGTAAGGTTTTATGATGGGTTCGCTCCATTTACCGTCTTTGTACCATGATAAAAGCATATGGTCGGAAAATGCAGTTCCGAAGGTTTCAATATTAAATACGTCAGGGGTAAATCTGGATTCTTTGATTTTCTCAATAATCATAATCTCAATTTTTGTTATTTTATTTCGCGTTTCGCAAATTTACTTATAATAATTAAAAATGCGGGTGTAAACAAAGATTAAAAATTTTACTTTTGAAAATGCTTTCAAGGAAAATCATATTGACCGAAGACGGCTCAGCGACCATTCATTTAGAGGAATGGAACGAGTCTTATCATTCCAAGCACGGTGCGGTTCAGGAAGCTTATCATGTGTTCATTCGGAACGGATTGGATTTTTTCAAAGAAAATTCAGAACTTTCCATTTTGGAAATCGGATTTGGAACCGGATTGAATGCTTTGATCAGCTTTCTTGAAATATCAGAAACTCATCAAAAAATCAATTACACGGGCCTTGAGAAATATCCGGTGGTGGAAAATGAATTCAAAGCTTTAAATTATCCCCAATCTTTAAAAGATTTCAATTCCGATTTAAAACTTTCCGAAACCGAAATTTCAGCGGTTTATAATTCTTTGATGAAAGCCAATTGGGAGGATTTTCAAGCCATTCATCCCAACTTTCAGCTTCAAAAATTCCAAGAAGATTTTCTCGAATATGAGTACCCAAAGGAAGCCTTTGATTTGATTTATTTCGATGCTTTTGGGGCAAGGGTTCAACCGGAATTATGGACGGAAGAATTATTTGAAAAATTATTTCAATCCATAAAGTCGGGAGGAATGCTGACGACTTATTCGTCCAAAGGAAGCGTGCGAAGGGCATTGATTTCAGTTGGATTTCGGGTGGAGAAGCGTCCCGGTCCGCCGGGCAAGAGAGAAATGTTGATTGCTTTTAAAGATTAAATTGATTTTAAATGACAGCTTTTAATGTTAGGATTTACGGACTTCTGGTACACGAAAACCGATTGCTGATTATCCGTGAGCCTTTTGCAGGAATGATTATCGATAAATTTCCCGGTGGCGGATTGGAATTCGGCGAAGGAACTATTGATTGCCTGAAACGGGAATTCAAGGAAGAATTAAATTTGGAAATTGAAGTGCTGGAACATATCTATACGCAGGATTTTTTTCTGGCTTCGCGTTTTGATGAAAAGGAACAGATTCTGATGATTTATTACAAAGTAACGGCCAAAGATATCGCGCAACTGGAAGTTTTGGATCCTGATATTCAAACACTCATCTGGAAAGATTTGAACGAAGTTACTACTAAGGATTTGAGTTTACCGACCGATAAATTGGTGTTGGAGATGGTGGTGAATTGAGAATGAGTTAGTAGATGGGTTTTTGTTTGGCATTACGGAAGTTAACGATTGTAATTTGTTTTTTATGTGGATATATACGGTACACGATGTAATTATTTTCATCTACCATCCCTTTATGAAGTTGTTTAAATTTCTTGGTTTTTGGGTAGATATTGGGTTGTAGTTTTATACGCTCAATAAATGCTGTGATATTTTTTTCTAATCGCAGGATTTCTTTAGTACTCCATTCTTTTCCAAATAATCGAGTGTTTTATTCAATCCCCTTTCTGCTTGTATAGTCCAAACTATTTCTATTTCCATTTTTCAAAACCTTTCATAACGCTTTCGTGGCTGACAACTTCGTTATTTTCGATTTGTTTTAGACCTTCTTCGATTTCAGATTGTTCCTCAGGACTTATCATATCCCACCAATCAGAAGATTCTTCGTGGTAAATATTTTTAATTTTCATCAATATTTTTTCATTTGTGGTGTTGAGCAAAAGTTGCATCAATTCCAGCTTTGTCGCTTCAATATTCATCACAATGGTTTTTTACAAATATAATGAGTATCAACAAACTAATTTCCTTGGAATAAGCCCTATTTTTAATGGATGATCATTTCCTAAAACAACTCTCTATCCTCAAAATACTGAATAACCGCATTTTTCATCAAAATCGTTTGTTCGTTGGGTTTCAATTCGGGAAGGGGTTCCAGGAATTCAAACTGTGGCCAGCCGTCTTTGTCCAATCCGTCGAAACGATAATAACCAAAGGGTTCCAAAACCCGACACACCGCAATATGCAGAAGATTTACTTTGTCATCTTTTTTGAACCTACGTTTTCCTTTCCCTAATTCCTGGACTCCAATCAGAAATAAAATGGTATCCAAATCCGGCTTTTCGCCATCGGTGAAATTCTCTTCAAAAAACTTTTCAATTGCCGCCCATTTTTCTTTGGCGGATAATTCCGTTTCATTCATTTTGCAAATTTACGACAATAGTTCAGGGACTTGAGAGGTACTTGGATAATTTTTCCGAAATTTGGTTTTTTCTTGAAATATGAATTGGATTATTTTAGTCATAGGCGGACTTTTTGAAGTCGCTTTTACTTATTGCATCGGTCGCGCAAATTCGGCTGCCGGAACCGAAAAATATTTATGGTATTTGGGGTTTTTAATCAGCGTATCCATCAGTATGGCGTTGCTGATCAAAGCCACCAAAACACTTCCATTGGGAACGGCTTATGCGGTTTGGAGCGGAATTGGTGCCGTAGGTTCAGTTCTGATGGGCATTTTTTTCTTCAAAGAACCGACCGATTTCTGGCGTTTGTTTTTCATTTTTACCTTAATTTCATCCATCGTCGGATTAAAAGTCGTTTCAAGTTAAATGGAGAAATTTATTGATAAAATTGTTTCGGAACTGCTTCAGAATTCAAAAGATTTTGAAAAAACAATTTTGATTCTTCCGGGCAATCGTCCGAAATTATTTTTCAGAAGGGCTTTTCAGAAACAACAAGAAAATATTTTATTGCCCCGATTTTTGAGCATCGACGAATTTGTTCAATCCGTATCAGGACTTCAACCGATTTCGCAGATTCAGCTTTGGTTTCAAGCTTATGATTCCTATCAGAAAGTCGTTGAAAAACCCGACGAATTTGAGTCTTTTCTGAAATGGATTCCGACTTTGCAGAAAGATTTTGACGATATCAATGCTTCGCTTGTCAATGCCGAAGAGCTTTTTGATTATCTGGTATCGGCCGAACGAATTAAAAAATGGGGACAGGATGAACTGGAAGTCGGGAGTAATCAGCTGATGAGTAAACATCTGTATTTCTGGAAGATGGCGCGGGATTTATTTTTTAAGCTGAATGAAGATTTGCTTGAAAAAGGTTTGGCTTATCGGGGATTGATGTACAAAAAAGCGGTTGAGAAACTCCCCGAATATTTGGAAGGAAATGAAAACCAATTTGTATTTGCCGGTTTGAATGCGCTTTCCAATGCAGAACGAAAGATTTTATTCGAATTAAATAAATACGGAAACACGAAGCTGTATTGGGATTCCGACCGATATTATATGGAAGACGTCAATCAGGAGTCGGGTTTGTTTTTGCGTCAATACAAAGAAAGTTTGGACGAATGGAACTGGGAATTTGATGATTTTTCACAGCCGAAAAAGATTCAGGTTACCGGAATTGGAAAAAGAGTAGGACAGGCCAAATATTTACATCGGATTTTGGAAGAAATTCCCGAAGATGAATGGACGGATACGGCGGTGGTTCTGGCCGAAGAAGGTCTTTTGCCAGCGGTTTTGAGTTCGATTCCGGAGAAAATTTCCAAAGCCAATATCACGATGGGATTTCCGCTGAACAAATCCACGATGGCTTATTTTTTCCGTTCGGTTTTTGAATTGCAGATGAACCGTGAAAAATTAGGAAATGGTACTTCTTATTATTTCAAAAACGTTCTGGACATTCTGGGCAATACGATTTTCCGTGAAGAAACTTCTGTTTCCACAGAGTTTGCGCTTCGCATCCGACGTGAAAATTATATATTTTCTTCCCCGAAATTTTTACTGGAAAATCTGAAGGAAAGTATTTTTCAGGCATTGTTTCAAATTCCCGAAAATACGATTGCTTTTGTGGGGCAACTTCAGGATTGGGTGGATGAACAAATGCGCGAGTCTAAATTGAAAATCAATGAACTAGATAAGGAATATCTCTATCGTTTCAGTTTGTTGTTTGCACAGTTGAAGGAAGAGTTGGGCGAATTTTCGCACATCAAAGACTTCAAAACTTTGTATGTTTTGTACAATCGTTTGTTGCAAAATGAAACCATTTCCTTTGTGGGAGAGCCTTTGGAAGGATTGCAAATCGTTGGTTTATTGGAAACCCGTTTGCTGGATTTCAAAAATGTGATTATTTTATCGGTCAACGATGGAATTCTTCCGCCAGGACGTGTGGAGAATTCTTTCATTCCTTATGACATTCGTCGCGAAACGGGACTCAATACTTTTACCGAAAACGATGCGGTTTTTGCTTATCATTTTTATCGATTGCTTCAACGCGCAGAAAAGATTGAATTGATTTACAATACCGAGCCGGATTCGATGGGTTCGGGCGAAAAAAGTCGGTTCATCACTCAAATTGACATCGAGTCCGGGCATTCGGTTCAACATAAAATTGCAGCGCCGGAATTTCTGGCGCCTGTCAAACAGGATTTAATAATTCCGAAAACCGAAAAGGTGATGGAAGCTTTGAATTCCTGGGCAGAAAAAAGGATTTCGCCTTCGTCTTTGAATACTTATTTGCGCAATCCTGTCCAGTTTTATCAGCAATATGTTTTGGGATTGGATCAGTTTGAAGAAGCCGAAGAAACAGTAGGAGCAAGGGTTCTGGGCAATATCGTACACAAATCTTTGGAGGAATTCTACAAACCTTTGTTAAATAAAATCCTGATCCCTTCCGATATAAAACCTTTGCTTGAAAAATTAGAAACTGTGGTAGAGGAATGTTTCAAAGCCGAATACAAAAGCGGGGAATATAAAAAAGGAAAGAATTATCTGATTTATAAAATCGTTTATTCTTTTGTGGAAAATGTTTTGAAAAACGATTTGAAAATGGCGGAAAATTCGGAATTCGTGATTCATTCACTCGAACAGAATGTGAAAGTTGATTTCCGTTTGGCGAACGGTCGTGAAGTCAAAATTGGCGGAATCATCGACCGAATTGATTCCGTAAACGGGCGAAAAAGGATCATCGATTATAAAACCGGATTTGTTGATGAAAAAGCGTTGAACATTAATTCCGAAAAGTTAGGGAAAGTTTTTACTGAGAATAAATTTTCATTGCCTTTGCAACTTTTACTTTATGCCGAAATGTTTTTCCGAAATGCTGAAAATCAATTTGTTCAGTTTGGAATTTATCCTTTGAAATATCCGAAAAAAGGAGTGATTTCTTTGAAAATCGATAAAGAATTTGAGTTTGATAATGAAATTTTAAATTGGATTGATCAGCCGTTGAGCGGATTGATTGAGGAAATTTTAAATCCTGAAATTCCCTTCACACCGGTTCGAGAAATAGTTGAGTCAGATTAATTTTTCAATTAATTATCTTTACATCCGAAATCAAATCCAGCTATGCCGAAAACAATTGCGCTTTTGTACCACGAAGTCATCGATGATTATTCCGAGTCGGGTTTTCAGAACAAGGATAATTTGGCGTATATGCACAAAACAGAGGTTTTTAGAAGGCATTTGGAGATTTTTAAAAACCATTTGAATTCAGGGAATTCCAAAGTTGAAAATCATCTTTTTACATTTGATGATGGTGGGATTTCCAATTTAAAATCGGCGCGTATTCTGGAAGAAAATGATTGGAAAGGAATTTATTTCATTACCACAAAACGCATCGGAACCTCTGGGTTTTTAGCCGAAAACGACATTAGAACTTTGCACGAGAATGGACATATCATCGGTTCTCATTCGCATACACATCCGATGATTTTCAGGAGTTTGACGTATGTGCAAATGCTGGAAGAATGGAAAGTTTCCAAAGAAATTTTGGAAGAAATTCTGGGCGAAGAAATTTTACATTGTTCTGTTCCGGGCGGTGATTCCGATTTGAAAACCTATGAGTCAGCTGTGGAAGCTGGATTTAAGTATATTTTTGATTCCGAACCAATTGTGGAAACGAGAAAGCTTCAAAATGCCGATATTTTTGGGCGATTCAGTGTGAAAGCTCAGACGACTGATCAGCAGTTTTCGGAGATGCTTTCCTTGAAAAATCTGGCGAGTTTGCAAAGAAACCGAAAGATTAAAGCTAAGATTAAAAAGTTGATTTTCCCGATTCATCAATACATTCAAAACCGTAAAAATGAATAAGCCGATTCGCGTTGTTTGCCTTTTCGGCACTGGAATTATTTTCGATAAAACCCTGAGTCTTTTATTGGAAAAGGAAGTGAATGTGGTGGGTGTTGTGAATGCGAATAAACATCAAAAAGGTGTTGATTTTTCCTATCTTAAAATTGCTGGAAAAAAATATGGATACGGAAAGGTTTTTCTGCAAATTTTAGGTCGGATTTATTATAAAATTTTAAATGGAAAAAAGGATCGGGAAATTTTTCATCAGATTTATAATTCCGAAGAAATTCATTCCATCATTAAAAATTACAATTTCGAAACCCATCAGACCGATGATTATGGGAAGCCTGAAACTTTGGAATTCATAAAATCCCTTGAGCCGGATTTATTGTTAGTGCATACGGGCTATTGGGTGGGGAAAAAAGTCCGGGATTTGGTAAATGGAAAAGTTATTGGTGGTCATCCCGGAATTACGCCGGATTATCGGGGCGTTCATTCGCCATTTTGGGCGGTTTTCAATGGCGAGCCGGAAAAAATTGGTTATACGGTTTTCTGGTTGGACAGTGGAGTGGATACGGGCGATATTCTACATCAGGAAAGGGTTTCGGTAGAAAGGGGCGATAGTTATTTTACGTTGAGTTGGAAGGGAATGGAGGGGATTGCGGAAAATCAGGCGAGAATTATCAAAGAAATGGAAAAGGGATTGGAACCGAAAGCACGGAAAGTTGGAGAAGTGGAGGAGAAAACCAATTATAATCACCCGACGATTTTTCAGTATTTGAAATACAGGAGGATGCAGAAGAAAGTGAGGTAGCGGATACTTCCAGAACTTTGACAAAGTTTTATGCGTTGTGAAGATAACTTTGTCAAAGTTAAATTATATTACTCAATTATTTAGTCACTCACTCAGTTCATTCTCCCGGTTTCCAGAACACTTCTTTAAAATTAATTATTTTATCATTTTCGATTTTGATTCCTTCGTTTTCAAGTAATTGATTCATTAGGTCAGGAGGTGAGAAATGGTGTTTTCCGGTGAGGAGTCCGTTTCGGTTGACGACGCGATGCGCGGGAACATCGGGGTGGTTTCCTGCGTTGTTCATTGCATATCCGACCATTCGAGCAGAGCCTTTCCGACCGAGGAATTCTGCGATAGCGCCATAGGAAGTTACTTTTCCAAATGGAATTTTTCGGGTGACTTCATAGACTTTATCATAAAAAGATTCTTCCAGGGCTGCCATCTAAACGATTTGTTTGTAAATTTAGACATTAATCCTATTTATTTTTTGAATGAAGAATGAAATTCTGATCAATACGATTCGAACCCGTCCCCGTTTTAAGGTTGTTTCGGGCATGAGTGCGCAAGGGTTTTCCGATAAAGTGAATTTGCATTTAAAAAACCGTTCCAGAGTTTTGAGTGGCTATTGCAATACGGAAGTGGGAAGAATTAGTGTGATTCAGGATCAGGATAAATATTGGGCACCTCAATTGGAATTGAGGATTGAGAAGAACCCAGATAATCCTTCTCAAATTGAAATTCGAGGAATTTTTGGACCAAGAAATTCGGTATGGACGCTTTTCATGTTTTCTTATGGTTTGGGTGGAGCGATTTTGCTTACAACCGGTTTGTACGGTTGGATTGAGTTGGCATTGGACATTGGTAATTTTTGGGTTTGGACCAATTTAATCGGTTTGATTCTGATCATCGGACCGTATGTTTCTTCTTTTGTGGGAAAAAGAATAGCCCGAAATCATGTGGATTTACTTCGGGCTTTTATTGAAAGAGTTTTGGTGGAGGAAAAGGTTCTCCATTAACTCATATTTTATTTCAAAGAAACGGTTACACCCGCATTTACACCGACGGTATAAGGATTGTATTTCTCAATATCGTTTACGGGATTGAAAAGGTATTTAAACGCGGGTTCAACATTTACCTGAACCTTTTCGGAAATCTTCATATCGAATTTCAACCCCGCATTGGCACTGAAAGATGTGTTATTCAGATTGTCTGCTTTTCCAAGTTCTTCGGTATATTCATCGGTATGCGCATAAATTTTATTTTTTGAAAGTAACCAGGTACTTCCTCCTGCGGTGGCGCTGATTCCGATGGAATTTGTCTGGAACAAAGCGACTTCTGCTTCCACCGGAATTTCAATGTATTGGGATTGTTGCTGAATGTCTCCGTTAAAAGATTTATTGTTAAGTTCGGTATTGATCAGTGAAGAAGCGTAGTTATTATTTTCAATACGCAAGCTGCCTGAATATTTTACATTGTTTTTGGAATCGACAATTGCGGATGAAAAACCACTGCCGACATTGGCGGTCAGCGGAACATTTTTTGTCACCTGTTCAAATCCAACTACCGAAACACCGGTTCTGATTTTCACTCTCGGATTCAGTGCATAGGCACCTTTGACACCATAAGCCAGGGTTACATTGTTTTCGGTTTTATACTGACTCATTTCGTCAGAAAGCATAGAATTACCTACAAAAGTATTAAGTGCCATTGGTGAAACAAATCCTGAGATATAGAAGCGGTCAAATTCTATCTTCTTTTTTAAATCTTTCTTTGAATTTTTCTTTTTTGTTGCTTTTGTAGTCATAGCGATTAATTCCTTGTTTTCCTCTTCAAGTTTGTCTAATAGAGGGGTTGAAAAAGGATTTGTCGGCAGAGAATTATTTGGAGTAGTAAAATCACTAGAATTTAGGTCTTGTGAATCTTGATGGGAGAGCCCGGACACTGAAAAATCATTATCAGATTGATTATTATTATGATTGTTTAGTGAAGGAAAGAAAGTTAAGTTTTTTTCATAGTTATTTGTAGTATAAATAATTGAATTTGAATTATTTGCTATTGAATGATTCTGATTTGAATAAGATGTTCCGGATGTGTTTTTCAAAGCATTATAATCTGAAATTTCTGATTCGCTTTGATGTTCTTCTGTCTGAAATCTATGTTCGGAGGATTTATCATCTGAATCGGCTCCGGAAACGATGGCTGAACTGGGAACCGGATTTGAATGAATTCCGGATTCGGAATTGAAAGACTTAAAAACATAAATGCCTCCCGCGATAAATATAGCCAGAGAAGCAATTCCGGAAAGCTGAAGCCAAAGAGGAAAGAATCTTCTTTTCTCTTTTTTCGGAATCTGGTTTTGTATAAAATCCCAGGCGTCTGATGGTGGCTCCTGCGGAATATCCAATTTGTTTTTAAAATATTTGTCAATTAAATTTTTCATTTTGACATCAGTTTTACGTCACTATTTTTTTTTATCAATTCTTTTAGTTTTTCTCTTGCACGTGAAAGGTTAGATTTGGAAGTTCCTACAGAAATCTGGAGGAGTTCAGCAATTTGCTGATGTGAATACCCTTCAATGGCATAGAGATTAAATACCTGCTGATATCGGTCAGGGAGCATACGTATAAAATGCAGAAGTTCTTCATAGGAGTAATCTTCTGCTTCAAGATCTTCCTCAACACTGTCATCAGCAGTTATTTCTTCGTTGATGACATAGAGATGGTTCTTTCCCCGATGTCTTTCAATACAGCAATTGACCATAATCCGGCGAAGCCATCCCTCAAAGGAGCCTTCAAACCGAAATTGATTTATTTTATTGAAAATCATGATGAATCCATCCTGGAAAATGTCTTGAGCGTCTTCATAACTATTGGTATAGCGAAGACACACAGAAAATAGTGGAGCGGAATACAGATTATAGATTTCTGCTTGTGCACTTCGCTGGTTTTCCTGACATTGCCGGATTAATATTTTCAGATTTTCATCCAAACAAAAATTATTTAAGGAATCTCAATTTCCCTGATGATAAATATCGGCTGGCCGTCTTGATCATTTCCATTCCAAAAGCGGAACGTATAAAGTCCGCTTTGCTCAGGTCGGAATTGGAGTGTGTGGAAATCAGCTTCAGTGATTTCAAGACAATCATTTGCCTGAAGGCTGGAAATCAGCATTGTAACCGTTCTTTCATTCCCTGTAATCGTATAATCATAATCAAAAAACGTTTCACACTCGTTGTTTCTTGTGTAAAAAGTTCTGATTTCCGTAACCTGACGAGCGGGTTTTATTTCTCCAATCTGAACACTGTCAATCGGTGCAAATAAATACTTGACATTTACCGTCGGTTCATCGTCCAAACAAGAATAAGTAAAAAATCCTGCAAGCATTAAAACCACCAACCATTTAAAACTTTTCATACTAAATTAATTCGTTAAACCTTTATGTAATGACGAAAAAAACACAAAAAGGTTGCGTTAAGAATTAAGATTTCAGAAAGTTACAAATTATTTTTTATCCAATAAATCGGGACGACGAATTTTTGTGCGTTCGATGGCATTCTGATGACGCCATTCTTCAATTTTGGCAAAATCGCCCGACAATAAAATATCGGGAACCTTTAAACCTTTGTATTCCGATGGTCGGGTATAAACTTCGGGAGCCAATAAATCATCCTGAAAAGAGTCGGAGAGGGCAGAAGTTTCATCGTTGAGCACACCCGGAAGTAGTCGTATGATGCTGTCGGCAAGAACGGCTGCCGCAAGTTCGCCACCGCTCAAAACGTAATCACCGATGGAAATTTCGCGGGTAACAAATAAATCGCGCACACGCTGATCCACGCCTTTGTAATGTCCGCAAAGCATAATGATATTGCCTTTGAGTGAAAGTTCGTTGGCAATGTTTTGATTGAGGGTTACCCCGTCGGGTGTGAGGTAAATGATTTCATCGTAATCTCTTTCGGATTGTAATTTCGAAATGCATTTATCGATAGGTTCGACCATCATAACCATTCCGGCGCCGCCACCGTACTGATAATCATCGACTTGCTTGTAGTTGCCAAGCGAATAATCTCTGAGGTTGTGCAAATGAACTTCTACGAGTCCTTTGTCCTGAGCACGTTTCAGGATGGAAGCCTCAAACGGGCTTTTGAGTAATTCGGGTAAAACGGTGATGATGTCTATGCGCATAATGGCGCAAAATTAGGAATTTGTTTTGAGTTAGAAATTCTTATTCCATTCGTTTTACGGGTTCCAGTTTTTCCAGTTCTTCTTGTGTAAATAGTCGGTAATGAATTTTGAAAGTTTTGCCGAGTGGTGTTTCGAGTGAAAATCCGCCTGCACCAAATCCGTCGGTTACATCGAGTGTGAAATGGCTGTATTGCCAATATTCAAATAAATCTCTATCTACCCAGAATTCTGAATCTTCAATGGTTCCAATCATCACATCGTTCATTCGTGGGAAAAATCCTCCTTTCTCAAAACATTGTGGCTGTGTTCCTTCGCAGCAACCGCCGGCCTGATAAAACATCAGTTCGCCGTGGGTTTCTTTGAGTTGTTTGATTAATTCTATTGCTTCGTTTGTTGCGTCAAGTCGTTTCATTGTTCAAAATTTTAAATTAAAATAAAAAGGGTAATCCTCAGATTACCCTCCCTCTCTACTAACCTATTCCTTAGAAAAATCCAAGTTTGTTCTTATTGTATGAAATCAACATATTTTTAGTTTGTCGGTAGTGACCCAACATCATTTTGTGATTTTCCCGACCGATACCGGATTGTTTGTATCCGCCAAACGGAGCACCTGCCGGATAATTATGATAATTATTTACCCAAACACGACCTGCCTGAACGGCTCTTGGTACCTGATAAATTTCGTGGGCGTCGCGCGTCCAAACGCCTGCACCCAATCCGTAAAGTGTATCATTTGCGATTTCGATGGCTTCTTCAACCGTTTTAAAAGTGGTAACTGCCAAAACAGGTCCGAAGATTTCTTCCTGGAAAATTCGCATTTTGTTGTGTCCTTTGAAAAGTGTGGGTTGAATGTAGTATCCGCCTTCCAGTTCGCCTTCCAATTTGTTTACACCGCCTCCGGTCAATAGTTCCGCACCTTCTTGTTTTCCTAATTCGATGTAAGAATTAATCTTATCGTACTGAATTTTTGAAGCCTGAGCACCCATCATAACCGTTGTGTCCAATGGATTTCCAACTTTGATGGCTTCGGTACGCTGAATTACTTTCTCGATGAATTTTTCGTAAATGTCTTCCTGGATCAGAAGTCGGGTAGGAGCTGTACAGATTTCACCTTGGTTGAATGCAAATAAAACAGCGCCTTCGATGGCTTTGTCCAGGTATTCATCATCATGATCCATCACTGAATTGAAGAAAATGTTTGGAGATTTCCCGCCCAATTCCAGTGTCACTGGAATGATATTTTCCGTTGCATATTGCATCACCATACGTCCGGTTGCGGTTGAACCTGTAAAGGCTGCTTTTGCAACTTTTGGATTGGTAACCAATGTACGTCCGAGTTCTGCTCCGAATCCGTTTACGATGTTGATCACACCTGCCGGAACTATATCTTCAATTAATTCCATCAAAACCAAAATCGAAGTCGGTGTGCTTTCTGCGGGTTTCAAAACAACCGAACAACCTGCTGCCAAAGCCGGAGCCAGTTTCCAAACGGCCATCAGGATCGGGAAGTTCCACGGAATAATCTGTGCTACGACACCGATGGGTTCGTTGATAATCAATGATAATGTATCTTCGTTCAGTTCGGTTGCCGAACCTTCTTCTGCACGGATTACACCTGCGAAATAACGGAAATGATCAATCGCCAAAGGAATATCGGCGTTCAAAGTTTCACGGATTGCTTTTCCGTTGTCAATGGTTTCTACCGTCGCCAGATACTCAAGGTTGGCTTCCAGGCGATCGGCGATTTTATTTAAAATGATACTTCTTTCGGTAGCTGAAGTTTTGCTCCAGGTTTTGAAAGCTTCGTGTGCGGCATCTACAGCGAGTTCAATGTCTTCTTTGGAAGAATGAGCCGCTTTGGTGAAAGCCTTTCCAGTAAGTGGAGAGATATTGTCAAAATATTTACCGTTTACGGGCGGTGTCCATTTACCTCCGATAAAGTTATTGTAATGGCTTTTGAATTCAGGCCAGTTTTTTACAGTTGAACTCTGCGTTGCGGTTGCTTTTGGTGCATCCAAAACCTCTAAATTTTCATTGCTCATATTTATATTATTTATAGTTAATAATTTAATTTTGATAAAGTTAGAAGTTAAAAATTTCAAAAAGTAGATTGATTTATGTCAAAAAATAGTACTTTAGTGTCAACTGTGAATAATCATTGAGATTTGTCATGAATTCGTCCATTAATAAGATATATGAAGAAGGAAAAGTGGTCACGCCGATTGAAAACCAACTGAGTTTTCATACTGACGAGGTAGATCTACATTTGTTTGAAACCAAGATGCGGGCTTATGGTTTCGGACTTTCCTTTGACGAAGTTTCGCTGATTACGATGATTTCAGGAAAAAAGGTGATGCATTTTGATACAGACGAATCTTTTGAATTTGTTCCCCACGAATCACTTGTTATGGACAAAAGTAAACAGATGAGCATCGATTTTCCAGAAGCCGATAATCATAATCCTACACGATGTATGGCTTTGATTATTTCGCCTGATGAAATCAAAGAAACGCTTCTTTTGCTCAATGAAAATGCACCCAAAATTGATAATGCAGTTTGGTCACTTGATGCTTCTTCCGTGAAATTTGAAAATGATTTTATTTTAAGTCGTTACATCGAAAAAATAATTCTTTTGGCTTCGTCCAATAATCAGTACAAAGAAACTTTGAGCAAGCTGACCACAAAAGAGCTCATCATTCATTTGTTGCAGTCCAAAGCCCGGAATATGCTTTTGAAAGAAACTTCCTCGCTTTCCAATGTCAACCAGCTTGCTTATGCGATTGATTATATCCGTAAAAATCAGGATAAAACAATTACAGTTGACGAAGTTGCCGAAAAAGCTTATATGAGCAAATCCACTTTTCATCGTCATTTCAAAAGGGAAGTAGGTATTACGCCGAGTGAATTCATTCTGATGGAGAAAATCAAAAAAGCTAAATTTTTATTGAAAAGCACAACAAAATCGGTTTCGGAAATTGCGTATTCGCTCGCTTTTGCATCGTCAAGTCAGTTTATCAGACATTTTAAAAGACTTACAGGTCAGACACCGTTGAAATTCAAACAAAACGGAAGTTCCCGAAATCTCAACGGAATCAAAAACTGATTTCTGTTCAAAGCTTTTAAATATCATTCAAAGCCAGCTTCCAATTTCATAACTTTGCAGATTAAATTCAAAAAATATGTTTCCATATAACCGTCATCGCCGGCTTAGAAAAAATGAATCCATTCGCAGTCTTGTCAGAGAAAATCATCTCAGTGTAAATGATTTTGTGCTTCCGATTTTTGTTGCTGAAGGTGAAAACATCAAACAGGAAATTCCTTCTATGCCCGGGATTTATCGACATTCGCTTGATTTAACCATTAAAGAAGTCAAAGAAATTTGGGATTTGGGAATCAAAGCGGTGAATATTTATGTAAAAGTGGATGAAAATCTAAAGGATAACACCGGAAAAGAAGCCTGGAATCCTGACGGGCTGATGCAGAGAACCATAAAAGAAATCAAAAATGCGGTGCCTGAAATGATTGTGATGCCTGATGTGGCTTTGGATCCTTTTTCCATGTATGGTCATGATGGAATTATCGGGAATGGCGAAGTTTTGAATGATGAAACCAATGATGCCTTGGTGAAAATGAGTCTTGCACAAGCTGCTGCCGGAGCAGATTTCGTAGCGCCAAGTGATATGATGGACGGAAGAATTGGAGCCATTAGAGAAGCTTTGGAAGAAAATGGCTTTTACAACGTGGGCATTGTTTCTTATGCGGCTAAATATGCAAGTTCTTTTTACGGTCCTTTTCGGGATGCTTTGGACAGTGCGCCGGTGGACAATCAGGAAATTCCAAAAGACAAGAAAACCTATCAGATGGATTTTCACAATGCTTATGAAGCGCTTCGCGAAGTAGAAGAAGACATCAATGAAGGCGCCGACATTGTGATGGTGAAACCCGGAATGGCTTATCTGGACATCGTTCGGATGGTGAAGGGTAATTACAATATTCCGGTTTCAGTTTTTCAGGTCAGTGGCGAATATTCGATGATCAAAGCCGCTGCAGCAAACGGTTGGCTGGATCATGATAAAATCATGCTGGAAAGTTTGACTGCTTTTAAGCGAGCCGGTGCCGATATGATTTTTACTTATTTCGCCAAGGAAGCTGCGAAATTATTGAGAGGATAAATCAGTTCAATCGAATAGTTTTTCTAAATTAGAGATTTCTAAATAATTAAGGTTGAATTGAAAAACCTGCAAGAAACCATTATTGATGCTAAAAGAGGTAAACGTCAGGCACAGAACCTGTTAATGGATTTGTTGTGGAGCAATGTTTATAACTATGTTTACCAAAAGATAAACAACGAAGAAGAAGCGGAAGATGTTGCCATTGAGACTTTTACAAAAGTTTTTGCCAAACTAAAACTTTATAATTCCGATTTTGACTTTAAAACCTGGGTATTGTCCATTGCGCACAATACCATGATTGATCACATCCGTAAATCGCCGGGGCTGAAACTTTCTCTTGACGATGAAAATTATCCGATTGATATAGAAGAAGATCTTCCCACGCCTGAAGAAACCCTCATTCAGCAACAGGATTCCGACGCATTACTTTTTCATCTGCATAAATTAAAACCTGAATATCGAAGAATTTTAGAACTTAGATTTCTAGAGGAAAAAACCTATAAGGAGATCGCCGAAGAATTGGATTTGACGATGGCCAATGTGAAAGTGCGTTTACTTCGTGCAAGACAATTGTTGCAGGAAATTTTAAAAGGTTAAATTGCTTTGAATTTGATTCCGAATGAGATAGGAAGACTTTCATTTTTTACCTGTTGATAAATCTGTTAATTATTTGTTTATAACTGCACTATTTTCTAATTTTATACGTTGTAATTTCGGCTAGAGAAAAGTCATGGAATCATGAAGTGGAGAAAGTACTGCATAATTTTATTTAGTTTGGGAATTCTTGTGTCATGCGGTACCACAAGTCACGTGGTACATAAAGGACATTCTCATCGACATAAAAAGAAGCCTGTATCAGAAACTACCACCGACCATACGCCCAGAACTTATTCTGCAGCTTCTTCTTATAGTACACCCCAGGTTAATTCTGTTCTGACAGAAGCTAAGAGTTATATGGGAACACCTTATAAATATGGAGGAACCACCAGAAGCGGTCTAGACTGTTCAGGTTTGGTAATCAATGCTTTTGATGCTGTAGGTATGAAAATGCCACGGATTTCAAGAGAACAGGCCAATGAGGGACAGGAAATCCGATTGCGCGATGTCCGGGAGGGTGATTTGGTGTTTTTCAATACTTCGGGCTCAAATATCAGTCATGTAGGAATTGTGGAAACCGTCCGAAACGGCGAAATTTTCTTTATTCACTCTTCCACTTCAAAGGGCGTAATCATCAGTTCACTGGAAGAAATTTACTGGAACCGACGTTTTGTAAAAGCAACGAGAGTGCTATAAATCAATGCATTTTCCAAGTTCCTTTTAAGTTGTAAGGAATTGGAATAATACCTAAAAGGTATATTTTGGCTTTCATTTTCCAATCACCTTCAAACGTTTGGCTATTCTCATCATATAGACCTTTATAGATAATTGGAAAACTTTCCTTTTCTGACAGATAAAATTCTTCATTCTCATCAAACATCAAATCATTTCTGTATTTTTTTACGAAAGAAATTTTATTAGAATTTATTTCACCCCTAATGAAAGCTTCTGTTGGATTCACACCAAATCCGGAAATGTCTTTACTTATTGCTTCAAAATAATTTTCTTCAATTTTTTTGATTTCGAAATCAAATTCCAAAGTTTCATTCAAAAATTTACCATATGATTTTCCGTAGAAAATAGTTCCCTGCCAGCTCTTTTTATGCTTAAATAGTTCTATCATAATTATTAAATTTCAAAATAAGCTCGCATAACTGCAGAATTTTCAACCATTGAAGTATTGATTTCCATAATTTTAGGCTTTTCTGAATTCTGATAAAATCCATCGATTTCGGAATTTAATTCTTCCATCGAATTAATTTCAATGTATTCAAAGCCAAACATTTCTGCCAGATGATTTGCTCTTAAATGATGTCGGGTTTCAAAAACTTCTTCTACCACACCTGAATTTTCCGGTCCGGGAATGATTTTGAAAATATTTCCTCCGCCATTGTTGATCAGAATAATCCGAAAGGAATTGGGTAAATATTTGTTCCATAGCCCATTAGAGTCATAAAAGAAGCTAATGTCGCCCGTCACTAAAACGGTTTGTTTCCCGTTGACCATCGAAGCGCCGGCAGCCGTCGAAGTGGAGCCGTCAATCCCGCTTGTGCCACGGTTGGCGAAAATTTCGTTGTTTGCCGAATGGTCAAATAATTGCGCATAACGAATTACAGACGAGTTTCCGTATTGAATTTGAGCTTTTTCAGGGAAAGTTTCAATGAGTTTCTCAAAGACTTTGAAATCGGAAAATCCGGTTGTTTCGGCGAATTGATTTTGGAGTATTTCTTTTTCAATTCGAATGGAATTCCAGTCATTGAAATAATGCGAATTTTGCTGATAGATTTTGGGAATGAATTTTTCCAAAAAATCGACCGGATTGCTTTGGATTTTGTCGGTCAGACACTGAAAAGTATCGGGATGCCAGAATTCATCGAGGTGCCAATGTTGTTGAGGTTTGTGATTTCGGATAAAAGCTTTGATTTTTTTTGACACTACATTTTGTCCGATTGTCAGCAGGATTTCCGGTTTTAAACCTTCCAAAGTTTCATCTTTCAGCGAATAAATCACGGAGTCGATTTTATTGAAAAATCGATTGGAATGCAAATTGGAAGTCGTTTCGGTCAAAACCACCACCGATTCATCATCGGCTAGTTTTTTCATCCATTCGTTTAATTTTTCATCAGGAAATTGAAGTCCGACTAAAACAAGTTTTTTGGTGGCGGCATTCCATTTTTGAACTAAATTTTCATAATCAATTTCAATCGTTTGACTGAGCGGATTCGCGGTCTTAAATTCGTCAAACTGAATGTCAATTCTATCCTGAAATTCATACAAAGGCTCGGAAAAAGGCATATTGATATGCACCGGACCGGAATTTTGCAAGCAACTGTTGACGGCCTTTTTGATTAATCCCAGATTATCGGTCAGGGATTCTGTGGATTCATCTTCCGTCAATTGCGTGCTGTGATAAGTATGCGCATGGAGCGTGTTTTTTTGTCGGATGGTTTGTCCGTCAAAATTATCGACCAAATGCTCCGGGCGGTCGGCGGAAAGAACAATGATCGGAACATTTTGATAAAAAGCTTCGGTCACGGCCGGATAATAATTTACCAACGCAGAACCTGAAGTACAGCAGACTACGACCGGTTTTCTGAGTTGTTGTGCCATTCCCAATGCCACAAATCCCGCCGAACGTTCATCGACGATGCTATAGGTTTTAAAATCGGGATGATGCGTAAAATGCGTTGCCAAAGCGCCGTTTCGAGAACCTGGAGATAGGACGATGTGCTCAATTCCGAAAGCTTTGAAAGTTTCGGCAATGAGTTGTACGTTTAATTTTTTTGAATATTTCTTTTCCAAATCTGTCAAATTGCAACGCAAATGTAGTGGGAATTTGTTAATTGATAAATGTGTAAATTTGGCGACAGAATTTAAACCTAGACTATGATTGTAGGAAACGGATTAGTGGCAAATGCTTTTCGGGAATACGACCGGGACGATGTTGTTTTTTTTGCTTCGGGTGTGTCCAATTCCTTGGAAACCGATCAGGCGCAATTTGATCGCGAAGAAAATTTAATTCGAAAGACAATCGAGGAAAATCCCGGGAAGATTTTTGTGTATTTCAGTACTTGCAGTATTTACGATTCCTCCAAAAATGCGAGTTTTTATGTGAACCATAAACTCAATATGGAGCATTTAGTGGCCTCTGACTGTGAAAAATATCTGATTGCACGCGTCAGTAATGCGGTAGGGATGGGCGGAAATCCAAATACGTTGATTAATTTTCTGGTTCATTCGATTTCGGGAAATTCTGTTGTGAAAGCACATATTGATGCCACGCGAAATTTAATTGATGTGGAAGACGTGGTAAAAATCACGATGGAATTACTTCAGGAGAATAAAATCAACCGAATTGTCAATGTGGCTTATTTGGCTAATTATTCCATCGTCCAAATCATCGCCATTGTAGAAGAATTTTTAGGCAAAAAAGCCGAACTCGAATTGCTAAAGGCCGGACAAAGTTATTCGATTGACATTCCCGATGTTCAGGATTACTTTCGTCGAAAGAATTTACAGGACAAAGAAAATTATTTGTCGGGGATTTTGAAAAAATATTATCAGAACTATCTTTCGTAACGCCATTTAAAAAGTCGGAAACCTAATTCGGTGGGCAAATTCAGGAATAAGTTTCTTTTTTTTTGGTCTGTTGTAAATTCCGAAGAAAAATAGTCAGAAAGGCTCAATTTGGGCGCTTTTTTCAGTCGTGCATAATTTTGTTTCCAGTAAGGAACATCGTCCCGCATTGATTTCCATTGCATTTGCAAAGTAGTTTCCTTGAAGCCGATTAACTTTTTTTTGATGAGTTGTTTTCGTTTAGAATTGGTTTCTTTATAGGCTTTTGTAAACCATTCGACAATGGTTTGGTGGTTTTCGAAATTGACTTTGGTTTTATTGTAAATGGTCGATGCTCCGTGCAGATAATAAATATAAGTAACTTCTTTTAAAAAAGCTATTTTATTGATTTTGAATGCGCAATGAAAAGCCCAAAGTTCATCCTGTGAATAAAGTCCGAGTATGAATTTTAACTCATTTTTTAAAATCCATTCACGGTTATATAATTTGTTTGGAGCAATGATTGGCCAGTCTCCTGCAATAAATCTTTCGAAAATAAAGTCATTTCCTTCGTAAGCTTTTTCTTCGGCACGAATTGGAAACAACAACTTTTCCTGTCCGTCAGTAGAGTCCAGGCAAATTGTTTCGCCTACGACGATGTCTGTGTTTTCTTTTTCGGCCAGTTCTACCAATTTTTCGATACAATCATTTGAAATATAATCATCGCTATCGAGCATATAAATATACTTCCCGGTAGAATTATCAATTCCCGTATTTCGGACAACCGATAATCCAGAATTTTTTTCATGGTGAAGCAGTCGAATGTTCAAATCGGGATTGTCCGAAATGAATTTTTTGATGATTTCAATGCTGTTGTCGGGCGTTGCATCATTTATTAAGATGATTTCCAGGTTTTTATACGTCTGATTTTTTGCCGATTCCAAACAGCGTAAAATATAATTTTCGCATTTGTAAACCGGGATATTGATGGAAACTAAAGGCATTGATTTTGACAAAATAATTTGATAATTCCAATTGTCAAGGATTACTTGACAACTCGATTTTGAATGAAATTAAACCTTAAAAAAATCTCTGTACCAATCTACAAATTTATCGATGCCTTCCTGAATGGTTGTTTCGGGTTTATAATCCAAATCCCGTATCAAATCAGAAACATCGGCATAAGTACTTGGAACATCGCCCGCCTGAATCGGCAACATATTTTTCTCAGCTATGATGCCTAATTTATTTTCAATTGCCGTGATGAAATCCATCAATTTTACCGGATTATTGTTTCCGATGTTGTAAACTTTATAAGGAGCTGATGAAACCGAAGCATCGTCTGAGCTTGGATCCCATTCCGGATTTTCTTTTGGCGGATTATCGTTTACACGAATAATTCCTTCCACGATATCGTCCACATACGTAAAATCACGTTGCATTTCGCCGTAGTTGAACACATCAATCGGTCGATTTTCTAAAATGGCTTTTGTGAAAAGAAACAATGCCATATCGGGACGACCCCAAGGGCCATAAACCGTGAAAAATCTTAATCCTGTGGTAGGGATTTTAAACAAATGACTGTAGGTATGCGCCATTAATTCGTTTGAT
This sequence comes from Moheibacter sp., assembly GCF_049672845.1. NCBI lineage: Bacteria > Pseudomonadati > Bacteroidota > Flavobacteriia > Flavobacteriales > Weeksellaceae > Moheibacter > Moheibacter sp. Next base: position 173,772 of record NZ_JBATWT010000024.1, on the reverse strand, counting down.
TTTTTACTCGCTGCATACAAACTGATTGGATGATCCACATTGTCCTTAGTGGAAAAAGGTTGGTTTTCATTTAAACCATACACACTTGAACTACTTGCATAGGTCAAATGTTTAATTTGATGATGACGGCAACACTCCAAAATATTCAAAAATCCGACGATATTGGCATCGATATAAGCATCGGGATTGGTAAGCGAATAGCGAACACCGGCCTGAGCCGCCAGGTTGATGACTTTGTCAAATTTATGTTCGGCAAAAACTTTTTCCAGGTTGGATTTGTCTTCCAAATTAAGTTGGATGAACTGATAATTCGGATGAATTGAGCTCGGAACCAATTTATTATATTCGATAGATTCTTTTGAAATACCGGTCATTTCGAGGCGTCCGTATTTCACGCGAATGTCATAATAATCATTGATAGAGTCCAATCCGACGATTTCATCTCCTCTTGCAATTAGTTTCGTAGCAAGATGAAATCCGATGAAACCAGCTGTACCTGTGATAAGAATTTTCATGCGACAAATTTAGGGTTATTTGGCGATTCTAATTTAATCTTTAGGTAAAGAAAAATTAGGATTTGAGAATTAATCCGGCGTATTTTCCGTCAAATTCTACAATAATAGGTTCTCTTTTGTTCTGAAGGCAATAATCCATAAAAGCTGCATTGTCAGCAATATCATCACTCATAAAAACGCCGCCGGATTTGACCTTGTCCCAAAGGACATTGTAGGCCCACATACGTCCGTTGTAGGATTTATCGCTGTCGTAATGAACAAAATCAAATTCTGATTGTTCTTTGAAAATTTTCGGAAGTGACTCGCGGTCTGCAAAACGAAAAAGTTTCCAGTTTTTTCGAAGATTTTCCGGTACTACGCAACCTACGTAAACGTCATTGTCCTTACCCAAATAAGGCATATCGGAACTATAAAGCGTTCCGTTTCTTTTGGCAAGCGAAAGCAAAGCGGCAAGCGATGACCAGCCATAAGCAACGCCCGTTTCCAAAGCATTTTGGGCTTGGGTGAATTCGCAGAGATTATAGATCAAATCCAAAGCACCTGCACCGCCCATTTTGACGGGTGTATTTTCTTCTATTTTTTGAGCATTTTGAAGAATTTCTGAATAATTCTCATTCAATTTCGGATAATTAAGATTTCCTGTGATGGATTGAATCGCTTCTTCCTGACTGATTGAACGTTCTTTGCACCATTTTTCCGCTGTTTCTTTTCCTTTGGTGGCTGAACCGCGTTGAAACGTATTTTTTATGATTTTTCTTCCCAATTCGGGATAAAGATGAGGTCTGACTAAATAAGCAAAGAAGATTTTTACGACTTCGGTAATTTTATTCATGGGTTTGATGTTGTGAGCACAAAGATAATAAGTTAGAAGAATTTAAAAATTATATCTTTGTTTGTTCTTAAATAAGCCTGCCTATGCTTGAGAAATTATTGAAATACCTGCTGAGAAGTGAAAGTGAAAAGCGGTTCCGTAGCCAAGCCAAAAGTGTGAAAATTGGAATTGGCTTTGTTGCCCAAATTTCAGAAACGGCGAAACTTCAGTTTGGGAAAAATCTTGATTTCCGGAATTACATTAGTATTTGGGTGGGCAAAAATGCCGAATTAAAAATGGGCGAGAATGTTTTTATGAATAACTTTTGTTCGGTTAATTGTTTGAAATCCATAGAAATAGGAGAGAATACCATTTTTGGAGAAGGTGTAAAAGTCTATGACCACAATCACGCCTATTTCCACGGAAACGGCGAACTCAAAGTAAATCGGAAAGAGTTTACTTATGGACCTGTAAAAATCGGAAAAAACTGTTGGCTGGGAAGTAATGTTTTGGTTTTAAAGGGCGTAAGCATCGGGGATAATTCAATCATTGGTGCCGGATGTGTAATTCATAAAGATGTTCCGGCGAATTCGGTCATTGTTAATAAGCAGGAATTGATATTAAAAAACCAACCTAAATGATATTAGTAACCCAACCTTTTCTTCCGCCGGAAGAAGAATATAAAAAATACATCAGTGAAATCTGGGAGCGCAATTGGTTGACCAATATGGGGCCACTTGCCAATGAATTGGAAGAAAAATTAAAAACCCATCTAGGTGTTGAAAACCTACTTTTTGTGACCAATGGAACGATTGCTCTGCAAATGGCCATCAAATCTTTGGAGCTAAAAGGCGAAATCATTACCACGCCTTTTTCATTTGTCGCAACCACGAGCAGTATTGTTTGGGAAAGTTGTACGCCTGTTTTTGTGGATATTGAGAAAAATTCACTCAACATCGATCCTGCAAAAATTGAAGCGGCGATTACCGATAAAACGTCGGCAATTCTGGCAACTCATGTGTATGGAAATCCTTGTGATGTAGAAGCCATCGAGAAAATTGCTCAAAAACATAACTTAAAAGTCATTTACGACGGTGCGCACGCTTTTGGAGTACAAGTAAACGGTAAATCTATTTTTGAATACGGCGATATTTCCATTTGTTCATTACATGCTACAAAGCTATACCATAGCATTGAAGGTGGATTGGTTATTTGCAATAATTTTGAATTAAACAAAAAACTAAAATACATCCGCAACTTTGGGATTTCGGGCTTTGACCGATTTTCGGAGTTGGGCATCAATGGAAAGAACTCCGAGTTTCATGCCGCTATGGGATTAGTGAATATCAATCATATCGAAAGAATCCATCAGAAACGAAAAGCCTTGAGTGAATGCTATGATGAAAACCTAAAGGATTTCCCCCATCAGAAACCGCTTTGGCATTCCGAAGCGACAAAGAATTATGCTTATTATCCTATTTTGTTGGAAAGCGAAGAGATATTGTTAAAGGTCAAGGAGAAATTGGAAGCCAATCAAATCCAGACCCGTCGTTATTTTTATCCGAGTTTGGCGACGGCACTTCCTTATTTGGATCCCAGAGAAATGGAAGTAACGGATAGTGTTTCAAAAAGAGTGCTGTGTTTGCCGTTCTATTTTGATTTGGAGGAGGTAGTAGTTAAAAGAATTTCAGAAGTTATAAAAACCATCTAAAAAAAGAGAGATGACCATTGCAGTGATGCAACCTTATATATTTCCTTACATCGGTTATTTTCAAATGATAAAAGCGGTAGATACCTTTGTGTTTTATGATGATGTGAATTTTATAAAAAAAGGTTGGATTAACCGAAACAGGATATTGGTAAATGGAAATGATTATACTTTCACAGTGCCGATGCAGAAAGTTTCCCAAAACAATTTGATTTTGGAGTCTTTTATACATAGCGAATTGTATCCGGAATGGAAAACCAAGTTTTTACAAACATTGTCATCCTATAAAAAGGCGCCTTTTTATAATGAGATTCAACCTTTCATCCAAAATCTTTTAGATACGGAATACAATTCGATTAGTGAGTTGGCCATAAGAAGCATTGTAGAAATATCGAAGTATTTAGGTTTAACTACAAAATTTAAAAAATCATCTGAGTCATACCAAAATCGAGGAATGGAAAGACAAGAAAGATTAATAGACATTTGCAAAAAAGAAAACGCAACTCACTATATCAATGCGTTGGGGGGACAGGAATTGTATCAAAAAGAAGATTTTCAAAAAGAAGGAATTGGTTTGAACTTTATTAAATCAAAGCCGATAGTCTACAAACAATTCAAAAATGAATTTGTTCCTTGGCTTTCGATTATTGATGTCTTGATGTTCAATTCCAAAGAGGAAACCTTGAAATTATTGGATAAATATGAATTGATATGAAGAAAAGAAATATTTTAATTTATCCATGTGGTGCTGATAACGCATTGGAGATTTACGAATCTTTGAGGTATAGTGTACATTTAAATGTATATGGAGCGAATTCCAAAGAGAGTATTGCTGATTTGATTATTGAAAATAAAGTAATTACACTTCCCAATATTTCAGAAGCAAACTTTGTAGATGAGTTAAATAGAATCATAAACACTTATAGTATAGACTTGATTTTTCCTACGCATGACGATGTGGTTTATTTTCTATCAAAAAATAAAGATGAGATAAATACAAAAATCGTAGGTGCAGATCCTAATATAAATCAAGTAGCTCGTTATAAAAGTAAGACTTATGATTTGCTAAGTAAATATGACTTTGTACCAAGACAGTATTTTAAATCCAATGAAATTTCCGAGTACCCTATTTTTTGTAAGCCAGATAAAGGACATGGAAGCATTGGAACATTTAAAATAAATGATGCATCTGATTTGAAAGATGAATTATTTGAAAATAATGTAGTCACAGAATTCTTACCCGGGGATGAATTTACGGTTGATTGTTTTTCTGATAAAAACAACGAACTTTTATACGCCTTTCCAAGAAAAAGACATCTGGTTAGAAACGGTGTTTCACACATCAATGTAGAAGCTGACCAAGCAACTATTGATGCATGTTTTGAAATAGGAAAGAAAATAAACGATGAACTAAAGTTCAAAGGACTTTGGTTTTTTCAAGTGAAAGAAGACAAGTCAGGAGATTTAAAATTACTTGAAATCTGTCCAAGAATAGCCACAACGATGGCTTTTGATCGTTACAAGGGTGTTAACCTTCCTCTTTTGACCACATTTGCTTATTTTGACATGGATGTTGAAATAAATGTAATGCACAAAGACATTGAGCTTTATAGGTATTCCCAAACCAAAGCAAAATATAAAATCGAATATGAGAATCTTTTCATTGATTTTGACGACACCTTGATTATCAATGGAAAAGTTTGTCTGGATGCCATTTCTCTTGTGTACCAAAGTAAAAATCAAGGAAAAAAAGTTTATTTAATCACCAAGCATGAATTCGATTTAAAAGAAACTTTAAAAAAATACCATATTGCCGAAAATCTTTTTGACGAAATCATACATATGGAAATGAACGATCAAAAATTTAAATACATGCAACAACCTGCATCCATCTTTGTAGACAATTTCTATAAAGAAAGAAAAGAAGTCTTTGAGCAAATAGGAATGCCGGTATTTGATGTAGATGGAATTAAATCTTTAATAAAAAACTAATGTCAATTAAAATAGCTTTTTTCTCGTTTGCCGATATAGATAATTTTGGAGATATTCTTTTCTCTCATATTTTTAAAATGGAGATGGAAAAGAGGATTGAAAATCCTATTATTGACTTTTATTCTCCCAGCAATTACAGTGTTGAGGGGATTGATTATATCGCTTACAGCAAAGAAAAAATTGCAGAAAATGCTTATGACGCTTTGATTGTCTTTGGAGGCGAAGTTATTCATCTTTTTGATGAAAGAACTTGGAAGCCAATTTATACTAAAAACAATCAAATATTGGAAACAGAACTACCATCAGATATAATTTTTGATTGGACAGACTTAGTCGGTCCCTTTAAAGCTTGGATTTCTGTTGGAGTGCGTCCTATAGAAAAAGAAGAACACTTTTTAAAAATACAGAAAGCGATAGAAAACCTGAACTATGTTTCGGTTAGAGGGAACCTGTCCAAGAAAATGTTAGAAGGAGGTAATCTTCAAACAAATAATTCTAAAATAGAAATAACCCCAGATATGGGATGGCTTTTTCCGAATTTGTTGGATTATACAAATACAAAAGGAAAATTCTACAAAGAATATGTTCCCCAAGAAGAGTACCTTATTTTTCAAATCAATAATATCACGATCGAGGAAGCAAAAGAAATAGCTCAGTATCTATATCAATTTCAAAAAGAAGAGAACATTCAAGTAGTATTATTACCTGTTATCAGACCTTGGGAAGATTATAAATACTTAAAAATGATTTGGGACGAGTTTCCAGATGAATTTATTTTGCTTAACAACGATTTAAACATCCTAGAAATAGCAGATACTATTGTCCACTCATCATTAACTTTAACATCTTCGCTACATGCAAATATTACAGCTTTATCAGCTGGAATTCCTGCAGGGATAATGAATAAGTGGCAAGGAACCAAATTACAGGATTTATATGGGCATCAATTTCGATTACATATGCTAAAACATCAACTGGGCGAGATGCCTGATTTGTTAAGCAGTTTGATTGAGGAAAAGGAAGAAGGAACGGAGTTGCTAAGGAACTACTCAAAATTTATGAAGTCTTCCCTAAATAATTTATTTGATCAACTTGTAAATAAAATCTCAAATCATGGATAATTTAATGGTTTCCATTTGTTCTATTACGTATAATCACGCTCCTTACATTCGGGAATGCTTGGATGGCTTTATGATGCAGAAATGTGATTTTGAATATGAAGTTCTAATTCATGACGATGCTTCTACAGATGGCACTGCGAAAATAATTAAGGAGTATCAGGAAAAATATCCACATATCATCAAGCCAATATTTCAAACAGAAAATCAATGGTCAAAAGGTGTTCGCACAATACAATCAACCTACAACTTCTCACGTGCTCGGGGCAAATACATCGCCATGTGCGAAGGCGATGACTATTGGACTGATCCATTGAAATTGCAAAAGCAAGTTGACTTTTTAGAAGCTAATCCTAACTTTGCCATCTCCTTTCACCGAGCAATGCGAATTACGCCTGATGGAGAAAAAATAAACGAATTTCCTTCATTGAACTTAAAATCCAAACTAAGTACTGAAGATTTAGCACTAAATAATTTTATCCCCAATCTTTCGGTTATTTTTAGAAAAACAGAAATCGATACAAAGTTGCTTCAAAATATGCCCTTGGGGGATTATGCCATGCACATGGCTAATTCACGCCTAGGGTTCATCCATTATCACAAAGAAGTTATGGCAGCTTATCGTATCAACGTGGGAGTTTTCAGCGGCAAAGAAAAATATATACAAAGACAGCGAACAGTCCAAACGCTCGATGGAATTATAGAAAGATTTGGTTTTGAAGGAAAAATATTGGAAAATTTAATTTCACACAGAAACAATCTATTATTTTATATTTTCAAAGACAAAGTCAAACTCGATTTTAGCGTAGAGACAATCTCTATGCTACGGGGACGGGAAATCTACAGAGTTTTGCCGCTCTTTAAAAGATTGAAATTTATAATTAAATCTGTTTTTGTGAAATAATTATGGTGACTATCCTTATCAAATCGTTTAATCGTCCCCACTATTTGGACAGATGTCTTAGAAGCATCCAAAAGAACGTTTCGGGAAAGTTTCATATAAAAATTATTGATGATGGGACACCTGAAAAATACCTCGAGCTAATTCAAAAAAAACATTCGGGTATAGAAATTATTCAAACTGAAAAATACACCGAAAAATCACTTCAGATCCAAAATCAAGATAAAGTTTCCGGCATTATACCTTCCAGAGATTGGTATGAAGCAGTGAAAAATTCAACTGAATATGTATTGGTTATCGAAGACGATGTTTGGTTTACAGCTCCAATTAACATAGAAGAAGTTTGTAATGAGATGGAAAATATGCAAATTTTTCTATTGAAATTAGGGTGGAATAGTATGTCGCTTGATAGTAAAAAATTAGTGAAGATTCATGAGAGTTTTTTGAGGCGTAAAGTTAAATTGTTCAGTCTCAACTCAACCATCATCGATTGGTTATTTGCCGATAAGTTTAGAGTTTATACAATTTTGAAGAAACTAAAAATGATTTCACCATCAGAATTCTATAAATATTATTTGTTTATCAGTATTTCTTCAGGGATTCACCGAAAAGAATATTGGTTGAAAACCTGGGAAAATTTAAATTCCAGTGTAAACGAAAAGCAACAGATAAAAAATGCCATAGGTTTTTATAAAAAAAATAAATCTAAAAACTTTATCGCTTATTTTAAAGATGAAATTATCAAAACAACCTATAAATCTTCAGCTACCAATACATTTCACAAGTATGGCTTTCAGTTAGATGTCTTTGTGATTAATCATATTTTAAACGAAGCTTGGTTGGAAGGTGAGTTCGATGCGATGGAAAATTACCCGAAAGATTTTTCGGATCAATACATTCAATCGTTTTTAGAAAAAGCTAATCATCCGGATGCCCAATATTCAGAATGGAAGAAATGGGCCGATAAGTTTAAAGAACAATATCGTAATTTAGGCGCCGAAATAGAATAAAATGACCAACCGAACCAAAATAAAAGTTCTTTTTCGATTACGCTCATTAGAAATGGGTGGTGTACCGCGTGTGGTGCTTGATTTGTTAAGGAATTTACCTAAGGATAAATTCGATTTGACCTTGATGCTTAATCTTTACCAAGGCGAACTCCGATCCGAAATCCCGAAAGACATTCGGCTCATTACACTTGCCAAAGGAAAAGAAGATTTTAGTCAAAATCCTTTGATTCAGAAAGTTCAGCTTGCAATCCGACGTTTGAAATTAGCTTTTTATGATAAATTCCCAGCTGTTTTGTACCATCGGAAAGTAAAAGATGAATTCGATATTGAAGTTGCGCCCGGTTATGCCGAATTTGAATGGGTTTTGAATTCGCCTAACAAAAAATCTCGTAAAATCGGTTGGTTTCATACCGACGTGAGTTACGACAAAGACCAAAATCGGGTGTTGAACCGCATCAATCTGATGAAGAAATTTGATTGGATGATTTTTGGTTCGGCACAAACCCGACAGGTAATTGAAGATTTGTACGGCGTGACTTATCCGAAAAGTTCGGTAATTTACAATGTGATTAACATTGAAGAAGCGGTTGAGAAATCCGGAGAATTTGAAGTGAATTACGAAGTGAAACCTGTTTTTTCATCGGTCGGGAGGTTGCATTATCGCAAGGGGTATGATGCGTTGATGCGCATTCACAAACGTTTGTTGAATGAAGGTTTTGTCCATTTGATTGCGGTCATTGGTGGCGGAAATGAAATGGAAAACCTTCAAAATCAGGCGCGAGAATTAGCGGTTGAAAATACCTTTAAACTATTTGATACGCAGAAAAATCCCTATACTTATATCGCAAATTCCGACTTTTTTATATTGCCTTCGCGCTCAGAGTCTTATCCTTTGATCATTGGCGAAGCAATGGGATTGGGTGTTCCGATTATCAGTACCAATGTTGGCGGAATTGCGGAAATGATTGATCACGATGTAGATGGGTATTTGGTGAATTTTGATGAAGAAGAAATTTATCAGGCGATGAAAAGGTTTTTGACCGAACCGGAATTGGTTCAAAAAATCAGAGAAGGTGCAAAAAATGCTTCTGTAAAATTCAATGCCCAAAAAATTTACGATGAGGTGACGGAAGTGTTTGTAAATCAATTTGAATTAAAAAATGAGGACAGCTAAAATTACAATTGTTACGCCTACTTTTAATCGTGCTCATACACTTAAAAGAGCTTTTGATTCACTTTTAAATCAGACTTTTAAAGATTTCAAATGGATCATCATGGACGATGGTTCGACCGATGATACAGAAGATGTTGTGCGAGGTTTTCAGGTAGTTAGTCCGTTTGTCATTGAATATCATTACAGTCCGAATAAACATAAATTTCATACGGTTTTTGAAGGAATTGAAAAGGTAGAAACTACTTATTTTACCATTTTGGATTCCGATGATTCTTACCCGGTGGATGCATTGGAAGTTCTGTACAAGGAATGTGAAAAGATTGAAAATCAGGATGAATTTATCTCGATAATGGGTTTGTCAGGTGATGAGGAAGGAAAAGTAGTGGGTGATGAATATCCGAACGGTGGATTTGACGGAAGCATCTTCGAAATGCGGTATAAATACAAGGTGAGAGGCGATAAAAATGGTATGTTTTTTACCAAAACCTATCAGCGGGAATTAGAGAAATTTGATTATTCCGGGATTCCAAAGGGAATTTACATTCCGCAATCTGTATTTTTTAATGTTTATGATGCTAAAGGTGTAAAAACACGATTTATCAATAAAATCATTCGTAATTACCACAAAGACGAAAACGACGAAGCATCGGTCTCCAACACGCGATGGAGTGGAAAAAATCGATATGGTTTGATGTTGGGACATTTATCTTTTCTAAATGCTTATCAAAAGCAGTTGTTTCCCTACCCGAAAGCACTTTTGAGAAATCTCATAGGTTATCAGATGTACGCCATCAGTCAGAATAAAGATTTTTCTAAAATGATTCAGGATGTAAAAAATCCTTTTATTAAAATTTTGGGTGTTATACTTTTTCCTTTTAGCTATTTTTACTCTTTGATAAAGCTGTTGGACTAAATGTTATAAATCCTTGATTACTGATTTAAAAGTTAAGCTATAAAACAAATAGTTTTAAATTTACTTGCTAAACCTGCCCATGAAAAAAAAAATCCTCATACGCATCGGTTCTCTTCGTCACGGTGGAGCAGAAAAAGTGTTGACGACTTTTCTGAAAAACCTACCTTCCGATAAATATGAAATCGATTTGTTGCTCAATCTTTATTCGGGAAAATACCTGAGCGAAATCCCGGATTGGATCAATATTTATTACCTCAACAAAGGTGAAATGATCACCACCAATCGCCCACAGGACATTCCCCAAAAGGCTTTTCGGGTGATTTATCAGAAACTATTGAAAACTTTTCCCCAACTTTTGTATAAATTCATATTGAAAGGAAAAAAATACGACATCGAATTCGCTGCCATTCACGGATTGCGTGATGATATCCTGAATTCGCCCGATAAATCTTCCAAAAAAATTGTCTGGATTCATAACGATTTACGGAAAACCGAATTTCACGATTATACCGATGAAGAAATCCGGAAATTCTTCGGATTTGATAAAATAATGGTGATTTCTGAACAAATTCAGCAAGATTTTGAAAATCAAGCCAAAACAGAGGTTGAAAAAAGTAGGATTGTACGAATTTATAATCCGCTCGATACACAGGAAATTTTAGATAAAGCAGAATTATTTCAAAACCAATACGATTTTTCAAAAGAAGAACCTGTTTTTGTGTCGGTCGGAACTGTTTTTCCTCAAAAAGGTTTTGACCGTTTGCTCAAAGTTCACAAAAAACTTTTGGACGAAGGTTTCAAGCACCGGATTTTGATTGTGGGCGACGGCTATGATTTTGAAAATGTAAAACAACTCAAATCCGAATTGGGCGTGGACAAAACCGCTACGATGCTGGGCTTTACCGATAATCCTTACCCTTACTTCAAAGCTGCTGATTTTTTTATTCTTTCTTCACGATACGAAGGTTTTCCGACCGTTTTGTACGAAGCCATTGTTTTGAAGAAAACCATCGTAGCAACCGATGTTTCGGGCGTTCGCGAGATGCTTAATGATGGAGAGTTAGGGTTAATTGTAGAGAATTCAGAAGAAGGAATTTACGAAGGAATGAAACAAGTATGGACAAATCCTGAAATTTCAAATTCTTACCAAAAGAAACTTGAAAATTACAATCCACCATTCAATCTAGAGAATTCTGTCAGGAAAATACAGGAGATTTTGGATGAGCTTTAAAAGAAAGAATTTATCTCATCAGGATTCTTAAATTTGTAGAAATAGAAAGAACAATAGAAAAAATGCCAACCCTGCTTCAACAAGATTATTATAGAAAAACTGGGAAATATGAAAGCGTAACCCTTTGGAAAGTTTTATTCGATCCGGGTTTGCTGTTTTTATATTTTTTGCGTCATTCTCAACATACTTCGCCCAAAAGCCCGGTGGGAATTTTTTATCGGATGATGCTTCGTCGTTACCAAATCAAATATGGATTTCAAATTTCGGCCAAAACCGAAATTGGTGGCGGATTGTATTTAGGACATTGGGGGACGGTTGTGGTCAATCCCCAAGCGAAAATCGGTAAGAATTGTAATCTGGCACATGGCGTAACCATCGGACAGACCAATCGGGGCGAAAAACAAGGCGTGCCGGAAATCGGTGATGATGTTTGGATTGGAACGAATTCCGTCATCGTGGGCGGAATTAAAATCGGAAATAATGTACTGATTGCACCAAATTCTTATGTTACAAACGATGTGGAAGACGACTCAATTGTCGTGGGAAATCCGGCGAGAAGTATGAAAAAAGAGTCAGCAACGGAAGGATATATAAACAATCGGGTATGAAAAATACAAGCAAAAACGAAGGTTTGTTTGTGATTTCGCTCGATTTTGAACTCTTTTGGGGAATTCGCGACAAATTTAGTTTTGAAGAATATGGCCCAAATGTCTTAGGCGTTTGGGAAGTCATTCCGCGTCTGTTGAAATTATTTGAAAAATACGAGGTAAATGCAAGTTTTGCCACAGTAGGCGCCATGTTTGCCGGAAATTTGGATGAATTGAACTCATTTCTTCCACAGAAAAAACCTTCGTATTTCGATCAAAATTTATCGCCTTATCCGGATTATATTGAAAATTCAAAATCAAACCATCCGAACTATTATTTTGGAAAAAACTTAATCGAATTAGTGAAAAAAGATGCCCGACACGAAATCGGAACGCATACATTTTCCCATTATTACGGATTGGAACCGGGACAAACCAAAGAAGAATTTGAGTCGGACTTGAATTCGGCGGTTGAAATGGCAAAATCACAAGGAATTGAACTGAAATCTTTTGTGTTTCCACGCCATCAAATCAATCCCGATTACCTGGATTTATTTCCGAAATATGGAATAGAAATCTATCGGGAAACCGAAAAAGCTTGGTTTCATTCGGCTGCACGAGGAGCCGATGAGGGAGTTTTGAAACGTGCTGTCCGGTTTTTGGATTATTTTATTTGTTTGGGAAATCATCATTGCCAAGATTTGAATGAGATAAAAAAAGGAAATCTTTATGCCATTCGTGCGAGCCGATGGTTGCGTCCGTACAAAAAGTCCGAAGCGAAATATGATCGTTTAAAAATCCGAAGAATTAAAAATCAGATGCGTTTTGCGGCGCGAAAAGGAAAGATTTTTCATTTGTGGTTTCATCCGCACGATATAGGAATTGATCAGGATAAAAATTTTGAAATCTTGGAAGAAATTCTTCAATTTTATCAGGAATTAAATGCGAAATACGGAATGAAAGCGGCCAATATGGCGGAAGTTGTCAAAATTTATCAGGAAAAATATGAGCCTTAAAATTGTAATGTTGACCGGTCCGGCGATTTCTTCGCGGTTTATGTACAATGGATTGTCCAAAGATTTGGAAATTCATACGGTCATTCGCGAAACGCCCGTTCCGATGAAAACCATTATGAAAAACCGGGCAAAAAAGTTGGGTTGGTTCAATGTGCTCGGTCAAATTGCATTTGGAGTTCTGATATTACCGATTTTGAGAACTTTCTCGAAAAATCAAAAAGAAAAAGTCATTCAGAATTTAGGATTGAGCGATGCGGAAATTTTGCCTGAAAAATTAGTGGATGTTTCGAGTGTGAATTCCCTGGAAACCATTGAAATCTTAAAGAAAATCAATCCGGATGTGGTCATTGTAAACGGTTGTAGAATTGTTTCGAAAAAGGTTTTATCGGCCATTGATGCGGTTTTCATCAATACTCACGAAGGAATTACGCCGCGATATCGGGGCATTCACGGCGGCTATTGGGCTTTGGTCAATGGAGATTTGGAAAATTGCGGCGTGACGGTTCATTTGGTGGACAAAGGCGTGGATACCGGTGGGATTTTGTATCAGGCGAGAATTCATCCCGAGAAAAAAGATAATTTTACGACTTATCCTTTTTATCAGACGGCTGCGGGAATTCCACTGATGAAAAAAGCGATTGAAGATGTGCAAAATAATTCGCTGAAAACAATCGAACCTAAACTGGAAAGCCGGATTTGGTACCATCCGACAATTTGGGAATATTTGTGGAATTATTTGAGAAAAGGGGTGGCGTAAAAGAGAAGAGAAAATAGAAAATAAAAAATAGAAAAGAGGGAAGAAGGTTATAAGTAATTGAATTAAAAAAATGAGTCAGCCAAAAAAAATATTTTTTCTTTTACCGGGACTAACCTTCGGGGGTGCGGAACGTGTGATTTTTACGCTTTGTAATGAACTGGATCGTGAAAGGTTTTCACCTGCTTTGGTTTTGTTCAACCAAGAAGGAATGCCTTTGGGATTGCTGAAAAAAGACGTTCAGGTCATTGATTTGAAAATCAGTCGTATTCGGTATGCGATTTTTTCGGTTTTGAATTTAATCCGAAAAGAAAAACCGGACATCGTTTTTGGCGGTTGGGGCGAAGTTAGTGCATTTCTTTCGCCGATTATTCCGCTTTTCAAAAAAACAAAATTCGTAGCACGGGAAACAAATGTGGTTTCAAAACACGTTACGAGAAAGGAAATCAAGTTTTTTTACCGGTTTTACAATCATTTTGACAAAATCATTGCGCAGTCTGATGATATGCAAAAGGATTTGATTGAGAATTGGGGAATTCAACCGGAAAAAATTGTTAAAATAAACAATCCGGTGGATGTGAAATTCATTCAAAATCAGATGAAATCCAATGAGAAATTATTTTCGGATGCATTCAAAAATGTCGTTGCCATCGGGAATTTGTCGGAACGGAAAGGTTTTGATTTGTTGCTGAATGTTTTTGCGCATTTAAAAGACAAAGCGATTAAATTATACGTTTTAGGAGACGGTCGCGATCGTGAAAAATTGGCGAAGCAAAAAGAGGATTTGGGATTGAGAAATATCGAATTTTTAGGTGTTCAGAAAAATCCTTATCCGTATTTGCATCAGGCAGATTTGTTTGTTTTGTCGTCGAGATATGAAGGTTTTCCAAATGTTTTATTGGAAGCGGGAGCTTGTGGTACTTATGCTTTGGTCAATGATTGTCCGGGTGGGATAAATGAAATCATTCAGCCGAATATCAATGGTGAAATTCATTCGATTGAAGATAAAAAAGGCTTTGCGGAAAAGATTTGGTTGTTGAGTGATAAAAAATACGACAAGGAATTCATTCAGGAAAGTATAGCGTCGAGGTTTTCGAAAGAAATCATCGTGGAAAAGTATAATCAAATCCTGAATGAATTATGAAAGTATCTGTGATTGTTCCGGTTTATAATATGTCGAAATATCTAGCAAAATGTTTAGATTCATTGCTGGCTCAGACTTTAGAGGATTTGGAAATCATTGTGGTTAATGATGGATCGACCGATAATTCGCAGGAAATAATTGATGAATATGTTCAGAAATCAGAAAAAATTAAAGCTTTTGAAAAACCAAACGGCGGACTGAGCGATGCAAGGAATTTTGGTTTGGAAATGGCGGTGGGTCAATACATTGGCTTTGTGGACAGTGATGATTTTGTTTCGGCGGAAATGTTTGAGAAGATGTACGAAAAAGCAGTCGAATATCAAGCAGAAATTGTTTTATGCGATTTAGAAAAGGTAAATGAAAGGGGAGAAGCCTTCCGTGATTTGCCGCAATCACCGCAGTTGCCGGAGAAAATTGAACTTGAAAAAGATTTCAGGATTTTTGGAGAAATGGCTTGTTTTGCTTGTAATAAATTATTCAAAAAAGAGTTATTTCAAAATCATAAATTCATGAAAGGAATTCACTTTGAGGACATTGAGTTGATTCCCAAATTGGTGTTGAATTCGAAAATCATTGCGAAAATCAATGAGCCTTTTTATAAATATTTTGAACGGGAGGATTCCATCACTCGTACGCATACTGCAAAAGGATTTGATATGTTTCTGGCGATTGAAAATGTAAAAAAAGCATTTGATGAAAGTCCGTATAAAAATTTCGAAGAAGAATTTGTGCGGTTTTTCATTTTCCAAGGATATTATTCGTTTTTGGCTTACGTAGCTTATGTAAAAGACAAAAAACTCAAGGCGGAAATGTTTGAGGAATTGGAAAAACAGCGGGAAAAATATAAGATTTCCAAAGTTAAAATAAGAAGTTATAAAAGGTTCAATAAAAATTATTTGTTTTCTTTGCCAATTAAAAAGCAGATTTATTATATAATTGGGTTTATCTGTCCGAAATTAATCCTGTTGAGCTAAGAACATGAGTTTTATATACAACTTTATGGCAGTTCTGATTTTGATTTCATCAATTTATGAAGTCAGTACAGATGAGAAACCCGACAGACGTTGGTTTTATTTCATCATTGTGATGATGATGTTTACAGCAGGTCTTGCGTATGGTTTAAGTCCTGACTGGATTGCATATTGGAATGCTTTTGAGGGAACAGCAGCCACAAGTTTTGCCGAACTCGGATATCTGTCCGAGATGGTAGATATGGAATTTGGTTATATTTTTCTAAACAAAATCGTTAGTTTTTTGGGATTGGGATATGCCAGTTTTACCTTGATTATTGCTATCATAGCGCTCTGGTTAAAATCGGTAACCATATATAGATACGGTGGTTATGTTTTTATGGCATTGCTGATGTATTTTATCCCGACTTATCTTTTTGAAGAACATGTACATGTACGTCAGGGACTTGCAAATGCGGTAATGTTTTTTTCGATTAAATATATTATCGAAAGAAAATTATGGAAGTTTTTCTTGTGTTTTGCCATTGCATTTATGTTTCACAAAGCGGTTATAGCGTTTGTGCTTGCTTATTGGATCGTGAAGATTCGTTTTAATAATACCACTATTATTTTAATTTTGATAGGGGCAGTCCTCATTAACTATCTTGGACTGAGTTCTTTAATTGATGGAATCATGCAGCTGATGCCTTTTGGTATTGGCGAAACTTATAGTGACTATGTTAATGAGTTGATGGACAGGGGTATACTTGGTGATGTAGTTAAAATCCTGACCGTAATAGCTATTCTGATGTTTAACAGAACCGTAACCGAAAAAGATCCACTCTTTGCTTATTTTCGGAATCTTTATATTTTCGGTGTTGTAATTTATTTCTTCTTTGGTCAGGGAATCTTTGCGGCGCGTCTTCCCGGGTTTTATACTATTTACATCATATTTGTAATTCCACGTATGGTAATGGCACTGAGAGATAACAAAGTGATAAAGAACTTTTTGTATATTTCCTTCACAACTTACACCATTTTGCTGTATGTCAATTTTTACTATAACTGGGGAGATCGCTCAGGTTTTGGAAATTATAAAACAAGTTTTGACACATGGGCTCCATATGGATTTTTCGCTAAATAAATCAAGGTATAAGTGAAGAATACAGTTTCCATAATCACGCCCTGTTATAATTCCGAAAAATTCATCGGGGAAACAATTGAGTCCGTGTTGGGACAGACTTATAAGGATTGGGAATGGTGGATTGTAGATGACTGTTCTACTGATGATTCAGTAGAAATAATCAGTCGGTATAGTGACCCGAGGATTCATTTAATTGTCCTGGAAAAAAACGCCGGAGCTGCTGAAGCCCGAAATGCCGGATTAGAAAAAGCCAAGGGACGTTACATTAGTTTCCTGGACAGTGATGATGTTTGGTTGCCTCATTTTCTTGAAACTTCAATTAAGTATTTACAAAAAAACAATGAAGAACTTGTGTATGCAACTTATAAGCGACATGATGAAGATTTAAAACCTTTATTGGAAGATTTTATAGCCGAGGACAATATTACATATGACCGGATTCTTTATAATTGTCCGATTCCTATGCTGACTGCGATGTATGACTCAAAACGGATTGGGAAGATAAAAATCCCTGATGTTGATATGCGGGAGGACTATGCCATGTGGATTGAAATTTTACGTAAAATACCCACAGCCAGGGCGATAAAAGAGCCGTTGGCTATATATCGAATCAGAGAATCATCTTATTCGAGAAATAAATTCCGCATACTTCGTAAGCAATTTGCTGTTTATTCTGAATTTTTAAAATTATCTTTGCTTAAATCAACTTATTACACGCTCCATTGGGCGCTGAACGGAATGAAAAAGTATGAAAAGCTTAAATTTAGAGGTAATCGCTAATTTTTTGGGATATTCTTCACTTTACTTAAAGGTAATATTGTCTTTCTCATTATCGTTTTTGTTAACTTTTATTGCGATTCCAAAAATCATCCGGGTTTCTTACAGAAAGCAATTGATGGATGTTCCGGGAAACAGGAGTTCACACGTACGTAAAGTTCCCAGACTGGGCGGAGTAGCCATTTATTTTGCAATCGCGGTGGTTTCTGCTTTGTTCAGCCCAGATATGCTTTTTAAAATTCCTTTTTTTTCGGCTGCATTGGTATTGTTATTTTTCATTGGTCTGATGGATGATTTACTGGTGGTTGCTCCTCGAAAAAAGCTTATCGCTCAAATCATCAGTGCTTTGATGATTGTAGTAGGATCAAATGTTCGTATCCATAGCTTTTTTGGGCTATTCGGAATCTATGATTTACCCTATATGGTAAGTGTCGTTTTTACCACTTTAATCATCGTTCTGATTATCAATTCCTATAATTTAATTGACGGTATTGACGGGCTTGCAAGTGGTGTAGGTATTCTGATTTCACTTTGCTTTGTTTTTATTTTCTTCCGCTTATTTGATTATTCAATGGGATTTCTTGCCATAGCGGTTTTAGGATCACTTCTAGCTTTTCTCTACTTCAATATGTCAGAACAGTATAAAATATTCATGGGTGATACGGGTTCCATGGTAGTGGGTTATCTGATTGCTTTTATGGCCATTAAGTTTATAGATTTATCTTCTATGCCTTATGTGATGATTAAAAGTGCACCTGTTGTAGCTATTGCTATTCTCATAGTTCCGCTGATTGACACCCTGAGTGTAATCATAATCAGACTCATGAAAAAGAAGTCCCCATTTGCGGCCGATCAGAATCATATACATCACCGGGTTTTAAGATTAGGTTTTTCACATGTTCAAACAGCTGTAATTATTTGTTTTTCAAATGTTTTGTTAATAATTTTTGCTTATATAATTCGCCATGTAAATATCAGTCTGATGTTGTTACTTCTGGTGTGTGCAGCCTTGCTCTTGTCCTATCTGCCACTGGTTTTGGGAGAACTGATCAGTAAGAATAAAATCAGAAAGATTGAAAAAACCTAATAATGTGAAAAACACTATATTTGCGAACTAAAATTAAGAAACCATTGAAACCTAAAAATATACATTTTTTATACCTTATTCTTTTGGTGACCGCTACATCCTGTATACCACTGAAAGACATCAAATATATACAACCCGACGAAAAACTGAAGCTGAATGAACACGGAATGATTGAGTTTAACCGTCCGGTTTATCATCTCCAGGTTAATGATATGATCAACATTCGTGTGGCAACACGTGAGGGATTGAAACTTGAGGAATTGAGAGAATTTACCACCACACCATCTCAAACTACGGGAAATTCAAATAGTTCAAGTCCCTCAGGTAAATCAGTTCGTGTTCAGGAAGACGGAAATATAGAACTTCCTAGAATTGGTAAGATATATTTGTTGGGTCTGACTTTACAGCAGGCCCGGGAAAAAGTTGAGACGGAATTTTATAAAATATATGAACAAAGTGCTGCTTTTATAGAAATCAATATGCCGGGAATTAACTTCACGGTGGTGGGTGAAGCAGCTTCGGGAAATTATTTTGTTCCTCAGTATGATTTCAATTTGCTGGAGGCCTTCGCAATGGCCGGCGATCTGACGCCTGTTGCAGACCGCAACAATATTCAAATTTTAAGGACAACTCCTGAAGGGACACAGCGTGCTGTGGTTGATATAACCAAAGAATCGGTAATGAATTCGGAATATTTCTGGCTGCAGCCAAATGATGTCATCATCATCAATCCCAGAAGACAAAAACAATGGGGTATCGGTTTAAATCCAATTCAGACGGTTACAACCATATTTGGAGGTATTGCATCAATTATCGGTATCTACTTTTTCTTTAAAAACTTATAAAACCTGTTTTCTCTGTAAGCCATGCAAGACAAACAATCCAATCCCCAGAAAACACAAAAGAAAAACAATGCTTTTTTCTTCGAAATAGATCGCTTCATTCCGCGGATTTTCCGAAACTGGGCATTGTATCTCTTTAGCCTAATATTTGCACTTTTTATCGCTATCTATGTCAATAATTGGTATTTAGACCGTACTTATAAAGCAGATTCAACCTTCCACGTCTCAACCAAATCATCGGGAAATACAGAGCTGGGAAGTAATTCCATTAATTTTATTTGGGGAGGTGCCAGTGGGAAAATTGATATCCTTACAAATGTACTGGAATCCCGTACCCATTCATT
Source organism: Moheibacter sp. (assembly GCF_049672845.1). Taxonomy (NCBI): domain Bacteria; kingdom Pseudomonadati; phylum Bacteroidota; class Flavobacteriia; order Flavobacteriales; family Weeksellaceae; genus Moheibacter; species Moheibacter sp. The sequence continues at coordinate 153,754 of NZ_JBATWT010000024.1, read as the reverse complement.
TCAGGTGGCCAAAAGAATCGGTGCTTATATTGAGTACAAAGAAGAAGGGACTTTTAAAAAATCAAATACACATAAAGATATTTCTCCTTTCCGCGTTGAAATCGATACCACCAGAAATCAACTCCTCGGCATTGAACTTGAAATAAAAAAAATAGACGAAAATTCTTTTCAAATCATTCCTCTGAGCTCCGTTTCTGTTAATCAACTGTACAATTATTCAAAGGATTCGGTAATCGCACGTAATGTAAAAGTAAAACTTCCTAAAACGGCAAAATTTGACGAATGGATTTCAGATGAGTATTTCCGCTTTAAAATTTCCAAAGGAAAAATGTATTTCAATCCTCAGGATAAATACTCATTTCGCCTTACCAATCTTGATGTTGCAGCAGCGAGAGTAAGAAGTGGGATTTCGGTGGCGCCATTGTCCAAAGGTAGTTCAATCATCAGATTGTCAAAAATCGCATATTCCCAGCAGGAGGCTATAGATGTTGTGAATAATTCGCTTGAATTATTAAAAGAAAATGAGCTGAAAGAGAAAAACCTTATTGCTAGTAACACTCTGAAGTATATCGGAGAACAAATTGGAATAGTAAAAGCTAAAGTAGATAGTGCATCTATTCACTATCAGAATTTACAGAAACGTACTCAGACTTATGATTTTACCGGTCAAAAAGGAGAAATTTTGTCAAATATTCAAGCACTTGAAAAACAAAAAGTGGAATATCAGGAAAAAATTAATGCACTGAATTCCGTTAGTAATAATGTTTATCAGGCCGGTTCAAAAGGAATGATTGACCTCCAGATTGTTGGACTTGATGAAGGAAATTTTTCAGCAGAAGTTCAAAAATTAAGAACACTGGAAACCGAACGTGAAAACATGCGACTGCTTTACAAACCTGAATCAAGAGAAATCAAAGAACTGGATGCTAGAATTGCCGATACCAAATCAGGTATCCAACGTCTGATTGGTACGAGCCGTAGTAAAATCAATAAAGAATTAGGCGCTATCAATCAAAAGATTGCAGAGTTTGACAGTAAAGCCTATAGTTTACCTGAAAAAGAAAAAGAATTTCTTGATGCAGCAAGAGGCTATTCCATTAATGACGAATTATATTCACAACTCCTTTCCAGATACAGTCAGGCTGAATTATTGATTGCTTCCAATGTGTCTGATGTGACCATTATTGATTATGCAAAATTTTTAGGTCAGGGACCTATTTCGCCCGACAAAAAAACAAATCTGGTCATGGCCATTGGCTTGGCGCTACTTTTACCCACATTATTTTTATTTATCAGAGAAATTCTAGATACCAAAATTAAGGGAATTCCAGATGTAGTCAAAGTTACTTCCATACCATTTATGGGAACCATCAGCAATAACTCAGACGCTCATCCGATTGTAGTGCTGGACAGACCCAAATCCGGTATATCAGAAGCTTTTAGGGCGATAAGAAGTAATCTGCAATTCTTATTTAAAAATTCTAAATCGAGTGAAAACAAAACACTCCTGATTACATCTTCTATCGGGGGTGAAGGAAAAACCTTTGTTTCGATGAATATGTCAGCAGTTCTGGCTTCCAGTGGAAAAAAGACAATTCTGATTGGAATGGATTTGCGAAAACCGAAAATTTTTGATGAATTCGGCCTGACTAACAAAAAAGGACTTTCCAATTATCTTTCCGGTAATTCCACCTTGGAAGAGGTTATTCAAAAAACACAGCTCGAATCTTTGGATGTCATTACCGGTGGGCCAATTCCGCCAAATCCTTCTGAATTATTACTTTCAGAAACTTTGGATAAACTTATTGAAGATTTAAAGAAAGAATACGATTTCATCATATTGGATACACCTCCGACTGTGCTAGTAGCCGATGCTTTTGATCTTATGCGTTTTGCAGATGCAACCCTTTATGTGACGAGGTTTGATTATACTTATCGAGGTCTTTTGAACGGGATATCAGATAAATATGACGACGGCGAAATTTCAAACATAGGAATCATACTGAACGATTATAACGCCAGCGGAAGTTATGGTTACGGATATGGTTATGGTTACGGATATGGTTACGGGTATGGTTATTTTGAAGAAGATGCAAGTTACGACCCGAGCATAGTAGGCAAAATTAAAAACCTGCTAAATATAAAAAAATACTTTAGCAGAAAATAATGAATTTTAAAACCTTACTAGATTACCTTTTGGCATTGATTTTATTCCCTGTTTTACTGCCGGTAATCCTGATTTTGGTTTTGATTTCAACCCTCGATACAAGAAGCTTCGGACTTTTCTCGCAAACCAGAGTAGGGAAAAACGGCCAATTCTTCCAAATCTATAAAATCCGGACGATGAAAGGAGTTCATGAGGTCGCGGTAACAACCGAAAAATCGCATCGAATAACATCCATCGGAAAGTTTTTCAGGGATTCAAAACTGGACGAACTTCCACAGATTTTCAATATTCTACTCGGACAAATGAGTTTTGTAGGGCCGCGCCCCGATGTGCCTGGCTATGCCGATCAACTCCAAGGCGAAGACAGAATTATCCTGAAAGTAAAACCCGGAATCACAGGACCCGCACAACTTGCCTTCAAAAACGAAGAAGAAATTCTGGTTCTTCAGGAAAATCCCTTAAAATACAATGATGAAGTCATTTGGCCAGAAAAAGTCAAAATCAACAAAGATTATGTTCAGAACCAAAACTTTTGGTCAGACCTGAACTATATTTTCAAAACATTTTTTTGAATTCTTAAATTAATTTTCATTCCTTAAACATCAATAAGGGTTTGATTTACAGTGAGATAATTATCATCTATTCTAATTAAAAACTAATATGAACTTCCAATTTAAACTGCTGAAAATCATATTGATTTAATTTAAGATAAATTTGTCTTAAATAGAAATAACACTAACTTTGTATTCAAACCAAAGAAGATGTTTTCAAAATCCTGCGAATACGGCATCAAAGCAATCATTTACATTACCACGCAATCCCTGGAAGGCAGAAGGATAAAAGTAGGGGAGATTGCCGAAAATTCCGATTTGCCACTTGCTTTTACAGCCAAATTGCTTGGGATTTTGACCAAAGTAAATATAGTTCGTTCCCAAACCGGTCCGAACGGTGGATTTTATATCGAGCCGGAAAGATTGAGAGAAATCAAACTCGAGGAAATCGTTGCGGCCATTGATGGAAATTCGGTTTATGAAGGTTGCGGACTCGGGCTGAGTCATTGTGATGCTGAAAATCCCTGTCCGCTTCACAATGATTTCATCAAAATCCGAACGGAACTGAAAACGATGTTGAAAACAACAACAGTATTTGATTTGGCAATGAAACTGAAATCGGGAGAAACGGTTTTAGTACGATAAATTTAAGATTATGAAAGTGAAAAGAGATATAGAAAATCTGGATGATGTAAAGAATTTGGTGGATACTTTTTATGGAAGAGTGCGACAAGATGAACTCATCGGATATATTTTTGACGATGTGATTCAGGATCGTTGGCCGGAGCATTTGGAAAAGATGTACAGCTTTTGGCAAACGATTTTGCTGGGAGAACACACTTATTCCGGGCGGCCTTTTGTTCCGCATATGAAATTGCCGGTGGAAAAAGAACATTTTGACCGCTGGCTCGAATTGTTTTTCGGCACGGTTGATGAGCTTTTTGATGGAAAAAAAGCGGAACTGGCCAAATGGCAAGGCAACCGTATGGCTGAAATGTTCCAATTAAAAATTGATTATTTCAGAAAAAACAATCAGCAAACTCCATTATTATGATAACATCTGTCAAAATTTCCATCGCACTGATTTTCATTTGGATAGGATTAATTCTGGGCATTAGTTTTCTCGAAGCTTGGCTAAAATTTCAAGCCCCGGGCGTGACCCTTCCCATTGGGCTGGGAATTGGTAAACTGGTTTTTGGAGCGCTTAATATTACCGAATGGATCCTGACCGGACTTATTCTAATTATTCTTGCCGCTGCACGCGAACTGAAGTTCTTTTCTTTTTACTTGACCGTCGCCATTCTTCTGGTTCAAACGATATTTCTACTACCGGAACTCAATTCCAGAGCGGATTTGATCATTCAAGGAAATGAATTGGCTGAGTCCTCGGTTCATTATTATTACGTGGGACTCGAAGTTTTTAAAATTCTGGTCTTGTTTTATTTTGGAATGAAATTATTCGAAGTCATTCAAAAACATCAATACAGAAGGTTTAATATTCAGAAGGATAATGGATGAAATCCGTTCAGATCAAAAGAATTTATGAAGAAGCTTCTCCGGAAGACGGTTTCAGAATGTTGGTGGATCGAATTTGGCCGCGAGGAATTTCAAAAGAACGTGCAAAATTGGACGAATGGAACAAAGAAATTGCGCCATCAACCGAATTGAGAAAGTGGTTCGACCATAAAATGGAAAAATTTGAGGAATTTAAATTGCTGTATTCTAAAGAATTAGAAAGTAAAAAAGAAAATCTAAATCGCATGAAAGAAATTGCCCAAAAAGGAAATCTAACGCTTTTGTATGCAGCAAAAGACACCGAAATGAACCAGGCAGTTTTATTGAGAGATTTGATTTTAAAGGATTGAATAAAAGAATGTAGAATGATTGAATGGGTGGATTTAGAATGAAAAAATAATAAAATAATTAAAAATGGAACAAAAACCGAAACCCATCAAAAGGCACCCGGCGATTCAGCATTTCAGTCGTGATCATCATTTTGGCTTATTGCTTTGCTGGAAAATCAGAGAAGGATTCAGAAGAAATGTTGAGTTGGAACGTATGAAAAAATACACCGATTGGTTCTTCGAAGTTTATCAGAAACCCCATTTTGAAATGGAAGAAAAATACATGTTCCCGATTCTTCCTGAGGACGATAAGCTGAAAAAACGTGCCATAGCCGAACACAGAAAACTCGAACGACTTTTTAATGATACGGAAGATGTGAACCGCGCTTTGAGTCTGATAGAGGAATTGCTCGACCAACACATACGTTTTGAGGAAAGGATTTTATTCAATGAGATTCAAAAAATCGCGACCGAAGAAGAATTGAAGAAAATAGAAGAAATTCACGAAGATCCCGAGGATTTAACTTGGGAAGATGAATTTTGGAAATAATTGGATTGAAACTTTATGAAAAAACATTTATTCCTTGTGTGGAAACCATATAAGCCAAGTAAATCAGTCCCAAAATAAACGAAAAGATAAAATAGCCGATTATTCCTAAAAAACACATCAAGAGAACTTTCCAAGTAGCTTTTTTCCAACCTAAATTTGGATAAAGTTCTTTGAAAAACCAAACCACAAAGGGAATAAAGAGGGGCATAGAAATGAAAGTCAGGTACACAATCCACTCAGGCGATTTGAGGAAATAAATAATCGGATACAACACCAAACCCGTACAAATCGCCCAAAACGAATACAAATATGAATTGATGATGATGTGTTCATAATAATTGTGGAGTTGTTTTCTGAACACCCAATACGATAAAAAAGCCGCAAGCGGTATCAACAACATCATGAAGAAAGAAAGGTAATTCGCCGAAAAAGCATTGAAAGCCGTCGCGTCAAAAGCACCTTCTTGGTTTTCAATATTTTTAGATAGATAGGCTTCGATTACCTGTCCCAAATTCAATATTTTATAGGTAATGAAAGTGGTGATACCACTCAGTACAAAAGCCAGTAAAAGCGGTTTGTAATGCTTCACACGATTGCCATCCAGATATTCCCGGGTTGTTCTTCCAGGATTTTTCAGCAGATTTTTAATCGTGTAGAAAAAACCTTTATTGGTGTGCAGCAAAGTGTACTGAATTTCCTCTTTTATATACTTTCCGTCAATTCGTTGGTACTTCTTTTGTCCACAGTTGGGACAGAAGTTGTGTTCGATTTTATGACCGCAGTTAGCGCAAGTATTGACCGTATTCATTATAAGTTGAATGTTTCAGGTTTAAAGTTTCAAGTTTTTTTACACGTCATCCAGCATCCAGCATCCAGCATCCATCTTCGGAATTTCACGTCTGAATAACTCCCAAATTAAACGGTTTCTCAATCGGGGCATGGTTGGCGGCTTCAATTCCCATCGAAATCCATTTTCGGGTATCGAGCGGATCAATGACCGCATCGGTCCACAATCTTGCCGCAGCATAATAAGGACTCGTTTGTTGGTTGTATCGCTCAGTGATTTCCTTCAATAATTCCTGTTTTTTTACTTCGTCGATTTCTTCTCCTTTGGATTTTAAGGTCGCTTCCTGAATTTGTAAAAGCACTTTTGCAGCTTGTTCACCACCCATTACCGCCAGCTGAGCCGAAGGCCAAGCAAAAATCAATCTTGGGTCGTAAGCTTTTCCACACATCGCATAATTACCTGCTCCATAGGAGTTTCCGACGATTACGGTAAATTTCGGAACGACCGAATTCGAAACGGCATTCACCATTTTTGCACCGTCTTTGATGATGCCACCATGTTCCGATTTCGAACCAACCATAAATCCGGTTACATCTTGTAAAAATACCAAGGGAATTTTCTTTTGGTTGCAATTCGCAATAAATCTTGTGGCTTTGTCGGCTGAGTCCGAATAAATCACGCCTCCGAACTGCATTCCATCTTTTTTGGATTTCACAATTTTCCGCTGATTGGCAACAATTCCGACTGCCCAACCGTCAATTCGCGCGTAGCAACAAATCAAAGTTTTACCATAATCAGCTTTGTATTCGTCAAACTCCGAATTGTCCACCAAACGTTTGATGATGTGGTACATATCATATTGTTCCGAACGGGTAGCCGGCAAAATTCCATAAATTTCTTTTTCATCTAACGCCGGTTGGACCGGTTCCGCACGGTTAAATCCGGCTTTTTCATAATCCCCGATTTTTCCCATAATGGATTTAATCCGATCCAAAGCATCTTCATCGTTTTTGGCTTTATAATCGGTCACGCCTGAAATTTCACAATGCGTGGTAGCACCGCCAAGTGTTTCATTATCAATATCTTCTCCGATTGCCGCTTTAACCAAATAACTTCCTGCGAGGAAAATCGAACCGGTTTTGTCCACAATCATCGCTTCGTCGCTCATAATCGGAAGATAAGCGCCACCGGCTACGCAGCTTCCCATCACGGCAGCGATTTGGGTAATTCCCATAGAACTCATGATGGCATTGTTTCGGAAAATCCGCCCGAAATGTTCTTTATCGGGAAAAATTTCGGCCTGCATTGGCAAATAAACACCTGCGCTGTCCACTAAATAAATAATCGGAAGGCGATTTTCCATTGCGATTTCCTGTGCCCGAAGGTTTTTCTTTCCCGAAATAGGGAACCAGGCACCGGCTTTCACCGTCGCATCATTTGCCACGACAATGCATTGTTTTCCTGAAACATATCCGATTACAACCGCAACGCCACCACTCGGACAACCGCCGTCTTCCTCATACATTTCATAACCGGCAAAAGCTCCGATTTCAATGCTGGGTTTTCCTTTGTCCAATAAATAGTCGATGCGTTCACGCGCCGTTAACTTTCCTTTTTCTTTATGTTTTTCAATGCGCTTTTTTCCGCCACCCAAATAGATTTGAGCGAGTTTTTTTCGCAAATCCGATACTTGCAGTTTGTTTTTATCTTCCCTTTGGTTGAATTCTAAATCCATCGTAAATTTTCTGTTTGACGGCTAAAAATACGACAATCGGCGGAAACTAAAAATTTGCTTCAGATTTCGAGGAATAATTTACAATGATTGATGAGTTCAGGAAAAAATAAATTGAATTCCTCATTCAATTCTTCATAATTCAATTGAACTTCCCGCACAGCTTTATATATATTATTTTCAAATTTACTACGCTGACTTATGCCTTTGAGAGTGGACTCAACCCCTTCAAGCGTTTGATAATTGTGAAACCAATCGTATTTAATCAAATGATTTACAATGAATTGAAGTTGTTCGGGGAAGTTTCGGAGTTCGGATTGAAACAAAGCATAACAATCCGAAACAAAGGTTTCAAAGTCCTGATCGTTATAGGTTTTCCAATTTTTAATCAGAAAATAATCATAAATCACATCGACGATAATCGGGGAATATTTTCCATAATTCTCGTGGAATTTTTGCGAACTTTTCTTTACGATTTCGTGGGCGTCCGTAAAAGTATCAATGGCGCGATGCAAAAGAATTCCTTTGCGGATGTTGCCCGGAAAATTCTCAAAATCTTTTCCTCTTACGATTTCGCCGTATAAATTGCCAATTTGAATTTCAGGATTTTGAAACGATAAATATTGATGCGCTAAAAAGTTCATAATTCCTACTAATGTAGCGATATTTCGAATATCTGATTATTCGGAAGGAACAAATTCTTCAAAACTTCCGTCACTAAAAAATAAAAGAGCTCTTACCATTTTTTTGTCCTTGGAAATATTCCGCGAGTTTTCTTCTTTCGATTGCGTTTCTTCAACAGTTTCATCCGTTTCAAACAAATCGAAAAGGGTAGGATGGGAGGTCGCCGAGCTTACCGTATTTTCTATTTCGTCTGAAATATCGTCTGAAATCTCTTCTTTTTCGATCCCAAAAATCAACCAATCGGTATCAATTTCGGGAAAAGCATTTTTGATTTTGATCAGAAAATCCAAACTCGGATTATTTCGTCCCGAAGTGATATGAGAAATCGCCGAGCGCTGCACTTCAATTTTATCGGCAAATTCGGAGGGTGTGAGCCCCGAATTTTCGATGATTTCAAGAATTCTATTTTTCAGTTCCATTTTACAAATATAAACCAATAATTTACATTTTACAACAACTCGTTTTCCACATTTCCTGACATTTTTACTTGAAGTTAAATTAGCATTTAACTTTAAATAAGTCCATATTGTGACCTCATTTCCATTTGATTAATGATTTATATTATGATTAATGAAATAATATTCTTATACACTGACATTATTTCGTGTAAAAACAATTACAAATGTAAATTACAAATGTAAACCTGATTTCGCATTGCTTTTGAGAAGAGATTTTTTAATTTTTGATGGAGAATTCATTCAAAAAATTTGAATCGCTTAAATCGCTTAAAAAATGCTTTTTAAAAATTGTACCTTCGTTTTATGAATCTATTGGAGAAATTTCAGAGAAATTATGAGTCAATTCGTGTGGAAGGTTTGGAATCCAAATATTTACCTTATTTGAAGTTGAAAAATTACCTTGATGAGAATTTTTCTGAAAAAAAGCGAATTGGAAAATCCTTTTTAGGAAATGATATTTATGTTTTAAAAATCGGAAGCGGAAAAACAAAAATTTTGGCTTGGTCGCAAATGCACGGAAATGAAACGACCGGAACCAAAGCGATGCTCGATGTTTTTGAATTCCTCAAACTGAAAGAAACTGAATGTAAAAAAATATTGGAATCGATAAGTTTTTATTTTATTCCGATGCTCAATCCCGACGGATCGACTATGTACAGCAGAAGAAATGCGACTGGAATTGACTTAAATCGAGATTTCCTGAAGGAGTCCTCACCTGAAATCAAGGTTTTAAAATCATTTGTTCACGAAATCAAACCCGATTTTCTTTTCAATCTTCACGATCAGCGTACGATTTTTAATGTTGGTGAAACCGATAAACCGGCGACTTTGTCGTTTTTGGCGCCTTCTCCCAACATTGAGCGAGCTGAAACCGAACCGCGTATCAAAGCCATGTCGGTCATTGATTATATGGCAAAAGGTTTGGAAAGGCTTATCCCAGGGAACATTGCCCGATTTACCGATGAATTTTATCCGACTTCTACCGGAGATAATTTTATGAACGCCGGTTTTCCTATTATTTTGTTTGAAGCGGGGCATTATCCGAATGATTATGAGCGAACTAAGGTGCGTAAGTTTCATGCGCTTGCGATTTTATTTGCCTTGGAGAAAATTGCTCAGAATGAAGAAGCTGAAGTAGGAGATTATCATGAAATTCCTGTTAATAACAAGAAATTCCTGGATATCGTCTTGCGAAATGTCTTGGTTCGATCCAATGAAGCGGAGTCTTTGGTAGATATCGGGATTTATTTCGAAGAAAAATTGGATGTAGAAAATCAGGAAATCATATTTTGTGCAAGAATCGAAGAAATCGGTGATTTATCCAGTTATTTAGGGCATTTAGACATTGATAAAAAAGGGAAGAATTATTTGGGAAGATCTTCTTTGTTTCCAGAAATTGGAGAAAAAGCCGATTTTTCCGTTGGAAATATTCATTTTGAAAAAGGTAAATTTAAAGGCAGGTAAAATATTTTTATCTTTAGCCCTATTAAATTTAAACAATGAGAAAATCTATAATCTTTAGTTTGTTTTTGATTTTTTTACTAGGTTGTGAAGGGCCTTATATATTTAATCGAACTGTTCATCTGAAGGATGGAAACAAGATGCTTTTGGGTGGTGTTGATCGTCAGGCATTTTCGCAAAATCCTTTCAATGAATGGTTTGCGATGGAATATGACGCTTATGAAACCAATTCGGCAATGATTAAAGATTTTCGTGGGAAATTAAAACGAATGCGAATTGAGGTATTTTTGGGAACTTGGAATGAAGCTTCGAAAAAGGAATACCCAAGATTATTGAAAATTTTGGATGAAGCGAAATTCCCTGAACAAAGGATGGTGACTTATGCAGTAAATGAAAATCTAAGAAGTTTTTACAGTGAAGAAAATGGAAAAGATGTACGGTTTTTGCCTACTATCATTTTTTATAGAGGCGGAAAAGAAGTGGGCAGAATAGTGGAAAGTCCGGTTTCCGGGTCTTTGGAAGAAGATATCTTGATGATTGTCAATGATATGCCGCTTACGCCAAATTACGCAGAAGATTGAAAAAATATATTTACATAATTGCCGGAGTTCTCTTTGGAGTGCTTTTGACGTACTTTGTCATGAAGCAGATGCAGACAAGTAATTCTACCAATGAGTCCCATGTAATTGCATACGAAATCAAGAAGTTAAATAAAATGATTGTGGCCGAACAAATGTTTTCAGATGTTTATTCGCACAAAAACAGTTTGTATTTTCCCGGTCTTCAGGATTATTTCAGTTTCGATAAAAAAGTCCTCTTTCTTGTAAATGCAAAGGTTCAGGCGGTTTATGATTTAAAAAAGCTTGAAGTGGAAGTGGACTCGGTCAACCAGACGATTTATATCAACGCAGTTCCCGATTTAGAGATCAATACTTATCCGGATGTCCGTTTTTACGATATGGAGCAAAGCAGTTTTAATTCTTTTAATAAGGACGAATTAAATAAAATAAAAGACCGCGCCGTGGCGCATATTGAAAAGTCGATTGATAAAGAGAAACTTCAGAAAGAAGCACATGATCAACTCATTGAAAACTTGGGAGATCTTTATTTGCTTGCGAAAGCTTATGGTTGGAAAATTGTCGATAAAACTCCGTATGCAAAGGAGTTGGAAGTGAAATTTAATTAGATCGGCAATCTTCTGGAAACCATCCAGGAAACAAACCCACCAATAAATAAAACGGTTAGAATCACTACGATGTAATTCAACGTGGTGAATTCAAAAGGAAAAGGAACAAATGCATTTGCCATTACCAGATGAAAGTTGTTTTGCATAACGCCTAGAATTGTCCCGAGTGATAATCCAAATAAAATTGAAAATACGGTTATCAATAAACCGGTTTGGAAAAAAATTCGTTTGATATGAGATAACTGCATCCCAAAACTCCACATGGTCTTGATTTGAATTTTTTTATCGAGAATGATGATGATGATTGCCCCTGCCAGATTAAAAGAAGCAATAATGATTACCAAGGTGAAAATGAGATAGATAATCAGGTTTTCTACATTCATCACTTTTAAAAAGGTGGAATCAAGATCTTGTCTCGTCTGAACAACTACCGAATCTCCCATTTCCTTTTGTAGGGCAGCTTTCACGTTTTTTTGAGAAGCACCCGGAGTCAGTTTGATTTCAATGCTGTAAGCCGAATTTGAAGGAAGATGTAATAGGTTCTGCGCTAGTTCCAGCGGCGAATAAATATATTTGTCATACTGCTCGTTTATAATGAAAATTCCTACCGGATTTGCGATAGCGGTATTAAAAGCTTCTTCTTCAGAAGAAATCAGTCCGGTTCCGGGTTTTGGCATACGCAAACGGCTTGCACGCTGATGATCAATGTACATCTGCAATCGTCTTGCCACACCATCTGATGCGATGATTTCGTAAGGTGTTTCAAAAGTCAGATAAGCCCCATGAACGATAGTCGTGTCGATTTTAACTACATTTTTATAAAAGGAATCCACACCTTTCAAATAAGCGATATCTTGTTTATCCTCAAATTCAATCGAAACCTTTTCTTCGATAACTTTTGAATAAAATGCCACTTCAGAATGTTCTTCCAGCTTTTTAGATATTTCTTCAATATTATTAATCACTTTTCCTTTTGCAGCCGAAACCTTTAAATCGGGATTGACATTGCTGAAAAACTGAATATTCATCTTTTCAAGTCCCGAGAAAACCGAAAGAATGATAAACAGTGCACAAGTCGCAATAGTTATGGCAAAAACCGCAATAGAAGTGATGATATTTACACCGGTAATTTTGCGTTTCGAAAAAATAAATGTCAGTAATCCGAATAAAATCGATAATAATCCGGTGGAAATCAGAACCAGTTTGAGGATGTTCATTCCTATGCTTTTGTCCTGTCCGGAATAGATAATAAAACCGGCAGCTAAGGCTGAAATGAGTGAAATAACAGCTGCAATGCCGAGTTTAGACTTTTTATTGATAGATTTTAGTAATTTGTTGAATAATAAATAAATAGCTGACGTTTGTGTGGTCACATACGCAAGCATTAGTCCAAAAATCAATATTTGCTGTCCGATGGTTAAAATAGATTTCGGGTACAATAATTCACGAATAATCAGCATCGATGAATTTCCGATATAGATCAAACTTCCGACGAGTAAAGCCGTAATTACAATCAGAATCATACTGATAAGCAGGGTGTTCGTGTTGTAACGGCGAGCTATAAAAAGCGAAACATTTTTCATTTAGAGAATTGGGTTGTTGCCATCGCCGCGAAGTGCACGATCTATTTTGTCAATTTCGTCCAGAGATGAATCCAAATAAAACAAAAGTTCAGGCGTGACACGCATGGTTTTGGCAGCAGTTCGTGCCAATAAAGATCGGTAATAAGGAGCCTTTTCCTTGATTAATTTTATGATTTGTTCTTTTTCCTGAGTTGGAAAAATACTGATATACACTTTGGCTACGGACAAATCGGGCGAAACCCGTACTTCTGATACAGTCAGCAATTTGCCAGGGAAAAGTTCAATGGCTTCTTTGCGGAAAATTTCCGATAATTCTTCCTGAAAAACGACTGCTACTTTCTTTTGTCTGTTTGTTTCCAAAATTAATTTGATTTGGTTTCTGCGAAATTACGGATTTTTATCAAAATGGCACTTCATAAGTCCCGGAGTTTTGCGTTCTGAAGAAACGGATAGGACAAATAATGAAAACCAAAACAGAGAAAAAATAAAAGCCACTTAACAAGTGGCTTTCTGTGGTCCCACCTGGGCTCGAACCAGGGACCACCTGATTATGAGTCAGGTGCTCTAACCAACTGAGCTATAGGACCATTTAGTTGCGAAATTCAAAATTAAAATTACAGATTCGCCGTCTGCCCACTTTTGGGACTGCAATTTTACGACAATCTGATAAATTGTACAAACTATTTTCGATCACAGCATAATTCTACCAGTACACCGTTGGTCGATTTCGGATGAAGAAAAACGACCATTTTGTTATCGGCACCTTCTTTAGGTGTTTCATTTATAAATATAAAACCCTCATTTTTAAGCCTTTGTATTTCTTTTTCCATATCATCCACAGCAAAAGCAATGTGATGAATCCCTTCACGGTTTTTTTCGAGATATTTTGTAATCGGACTGTCTTCAGAGGTTGCTTCCAGCAGTTCGATTTTGCTCTCACCAATTTCGAAAAATGAGGTTTTTACCGCTTCGCCCCCAACGGTTTCTTCTTTGTAGCTCGGTTTTCCCAGCAGTTTTTCGAATAATTCATTGGAAATACCCAAATCCTTTACTGCAATTCCTAAATGTTCAATTTTCATCATGCCACGAAATTAGAGATTTAGAATCTAAAATTAAAATCAAGACGGATAATTTGGAATCATTTTGAAAATTAATGAGGTTCGAAATTGTCACAATCTAAAACTTATGTGGCTATCTGGAATCATTGGTAAACCAATAATTATCTTCGTTGGAATCCGTATCGGAATTCTCACCATATTTCTGTTCCAATGCGATCCTTTCATTTTCAGGTAAAGATTCTTTGTACTTTTCCCAAAGCCATTTTTCTCGTGCGTCTGGTTCGGAGTTGTTTTCCCAGGAATAGACTTTTCGTTTAGGACCATATTTGCGGGTTGTAAAGGCAAATATCAATCCTACTATTCCGCCGCCCAAATGACTTTCCCAAGAAATAGGATTGCTGTCTTCCCGATAAAATTTAGGAAGAAATTCTTCAGGAAAAACACCCCAAATCATACTGCCATAGAGGAAAACAACAATGAGCGAAATTGCAATCAGATTTCTGGATTTCTTTAGAATTCCACTAAAAAAAACGTAAGAAGCCAGCAGGTAAACCAGTCCGCTTGCACCGATATGGCAACCAATGGAGTCACCCGATAAAAGATTTCCGAAAATCCACACAAAAAGACCTGAGAAAATCCACCCGAATATGATGACGTAATAAGCGATGCGCTGATAAAAAAGTACAGCAAAGAAACTCAGCACCGCCAACGGAATGGAATTATTAATGATGTGTTTCCAACCCGAATGAAAAACCGGACTGAATAAAATTCCTCGCAATCCGATCTCATTTCTCGGCACAATTCCATAACAATTAAATCTGCCTACTCCCAGATTTTGCAACAAAAACGTTCCCCAAATCAGAAATAGAAGTACCAGTGGAACATAAAGCGTATTTTTCGGGAAAGGATATTGCATACAACGAATTTACACAGAAATTTCACAAACCGTTCCGACGACAGTTTTACTGACAAATTTGCTGATGCTAAAAAATTCTTTTTAAAACTGCTTTGTAAAATGCTGAGGAAGAATAATTTTTAGGCTGTTTTCTTGAGATTTTATACTGAATATCGAAATGGCGTTTTACCTCTTTGTAGGCCTGAATCAATGAATAATCAGGATCGTAAATATGTGTCGGTTCAGAATTCGCACCATTGATTTCCAGAATTATGAATTTACCTGATTGTAATTCTTCTTCTGATTTTGCCTTCACATCAAATCGTCCGTAGTGAAAACCTTCAATATTTTTTGAAATTTCTGAAATGATTTTTGTTAATTCAATAGAATTCAAATGGGAAGCATCATAAAATTTGGTTCCACGATTATGGTTCCCGATCGGTTCCAATAAAATTTCAGTTCCTTTTGGGTGAATTTTCTCCCAGTCATCACTGAATTTTTCTTTCAGATAATCAAGCCTCGAAATACTTCTCGGATTTGATAAAACAAATTCTTCCAGCGTCGAATTTCCATCGGCCGTATAAACCAAAAATTCCTTGCCGGTAATGGAAAGAATTTCGCCTGAATTTTCATTGATTTGAGCATGAAAAATTCCGAATTCCAGTGGTAAATCCACAAATTCCTGCAAAATCAGATTTCCCTGCAAAGGATAATTTTCCCATTCTTCAATCGATTTTATAACTTCCACATTCACGCCTCTTTCGCCTAAATCGGGTTTAATTACAAACGGGAAATCGGGGAGATTTCCGACTGCTGATTTGTTTGAAATAAATTGGGTTTTAGGTTTGAATTCATCTGGAATTAATTTCAGAATTTTATATTTTGAATAATCCAAAAATCCGCCGAATTCCATTCCCGGATTGACTTTGCAGAAATAACTGAATGACCTTGATTTTACGGAATTCCAAAACCAATACGGCACAAAAGGCGCATAAAATAGCCACATCGGCCAATATTCAAATTCAGAAATTTTACGCTTTGCCTTCTTCACGGTATTGGACTGTTGAATAAGCGATTCCAAAGTTATTGGGGAAAATGATGTGCGGAAAATGATGCGCAATCCCAATTCTGATGATGGCCAAATGATGAACCGAATGTTCAATATTGTAAAGAATTTCACGATTAATTTGACTTTCCAATTCAACTTCCACATCAGAAATTCTTTGTGTCATCTGAACTTTCGTATTGGGATTAAGATTTGAGATTTTAGTCTTTAACTGATTGATTTTAAATAAAGTGTTTTCTGGCAAATTTTCTAAAAGTTCATCCCGTTTTCGTTTATCATAATTAATTTCACCTGAATCAATTGAAATGCAAAGGCATTCCACGAGATCCAGAATATGGCGCACGTGCTTGCCGATTGAATTGTCCATCAAAACGGGAAGGGGTTCAGAAAATTCATCGGGCTTCAATTGTTGGGTGACAAAAGCAATTTTATCCAGGAGTTCACACAAAACATTTTTCATTCAGTATAGCTTACTCACAAAAATATTAATTTTAATTTTGTTCAAACTTTTTATTTTGTGTATCGTCAGTATATTTTCAGAATATCCGGGAAATTTTATTCTAACTCAAAATCGTGATGAATCCATTTTGCGACCTTCGTCAGATGATTTCCCAACACGTGAAATTCACGGTCGCAAATATACCGGTCCTGTAGATTTGGTTTCGGAAGGAACCTGGATTTATTATACTGAAAACTTTGTCTGTTGTATCCTGAACGGTGGTTATGAAAATCATTCACATCGTCCGCCGTACCGTATGAGCAGAGGTTTGGTTATTTTGGAATTGCTGAAATACAATTCGATAGATCAATTTATAAATGCAATAGATTTAGACCGAATCGAACCTTTTACTATGATTATGCTCAATAGAAATTCTGATGAAAAGAAAATTCTGGTTTGGGACGAAATACAAAAACACCGGGAAGACCTTTCGGGCGAAGAATTAATTGTCCGTTCTTCATCTACTTTATATTCCGAATCCGAAAAAGAAATCCATCGACAAGCATTTGAAAATCTTACTGATAAAAGTCCTAAATCTATTTACGATCTTCAGGATAAACTCAAAATGCTGGAAAATAAAAAATATCCGACTGTTCAATCTACTTCGATCACCCAAATCATTCAAACCGGAAATCAAATAAAGCTGAAATTTTGTCCGATTTCAAATTGAATTTTACCTATTTTGGCAGACAAAACCTATCAATAAATAGTTAATAAGTATGGCATTATTTATGCGAATTAGCCAAAGAACTAACTATATTTGTTAAGCAAGAGATATAAAATGAACGATAATTTTTCACAAAAAGTAAAAGATGTGATTGCTTACAGCAAGGAAGAAGCCTTGCGTTTGGGGCATGATCAGATAGGAACAGAGCATTTGCTGTTGGGAATCCTGCGGGATGGCGACAGTAAGGCGGTTTCTATTTTGGAAAGTTTAAATGTGGATTTGAAGAGTGTTCGTGATAAAATAGAACTTTTGGCCCCGCCAAAGGAAAGTTTTTCCAATCAGAATCAGAACCTTCAACTTACCAAACAAGCAGAAAGAGCTTTAAAAACTACTTTCCTTGAAGCCAAATTGTTTAAAAATGCCACCGTAAATACGGTTCACTTATTATTATGTATTCTCCGAAACGAAAATGATCCTGTAACCAAACTTCTGAAAAAAATGGAAGTTGATTACGCAATTGTGAAAGGAGAATTTAATTTTCAGTTTATGGACGAAGAAATTGACGAAAACCCAAAAGCAGAATCAAATTATGATGATGACGAAGGTAGAGTGGGAGGAGCAGGCGAATTTGAGAGATCAACTCCAAAAGGAAATGCCAAAACCAAAACTCCGGTACTTGACAACTTCGGACGTGATTTGACACAAGTTGCACTGGATGGAAAATTAGATCCGGTTGTAGGTCGTGAAAAAGAAATCGAACGGGTTTCTCAAATTCTCAGCCGAAGAAAGAAAAACAATCCCCTTCTGATTGGTGAGCCTGGTGTAGGTAAATCTGCCATTGCAGAAGGACTTGCTTTACGAATTATCCAAAGAAAAGTTTCACGGGTGCTTTACAACAAAAGAGTTGTAACCCTTGATTTGGCAAGCCTTGTAGCCGGAACTAAATACCGTGGACAATTTGAAGAAAGAATGAAGGCCATCATGAACGAATTGGAAAAAAACGATGATATTATTCTTTTCATTGACGAATTACATACCATCGTGGGAGCAGGTGGCGCTACCGGTTCTTTAGATGCTTCCAATATGTTCAAGCCCGCTTTGGCTCGTGGAGAACTACAATGCATCGGAGCGACGACTTTGGACGAATACCGTCAGTACATTGAGAAAGACGGTGCTTTGGTTAGACGTTTTCAGACCATTATGGTGGACCCGACTTCACCGGAAGAAACTGTTCAGATTCTGAATCAGATCAAAGATAAATATGAATCACATCACAATGTAAATTATACAGACGAAGCGATTGCTGCTTGTGTGAACCTTACAAACCGATATATAACAGACCGATATTTACCGGACAAAGCCATTGACGCGATGGATGAAGCCGGTTCAAGGGTTCATATTAAAAACATAAAAGTTCCGCAGGTTATTCTCGATCTCGAACAAAAACTGGAAGAAGTTCGCGAGGAAAAAACCAAAGTCGTGAAAAGTCAGAAATATGAAGAAGCGGCAAGGCTTCGCGATACAGAAAAACAAATTGAATCCCAGCTGAAAAAAGCTCAAGCCGATTGGATGCAAGATTCGAAAGACAATCGGGAAACAGTTACAGAAGAAAATGTTGCGGAAGTCGTTTCCATGATGAGCGGAATTCCGGTGCATCGCGTAGCTGAGAAAGAACTCAAAAAACTGGCACAAATGGGCGAGTTGATGAGAGGAAAAGTAATCGGGCAGGACGAAGCAGTCAACAAAGTTGTGAAAGCAATTCAACGAAATCGTGCTGGGCTCAAGGATCCCGGAAGACCTATCGGTTCTTTCATTTTCCTGGGAACGACCGGTGTGGGTAAAACACAACTTGCAAAAGTTTTGGCAACCGAATTATTTGATTCGCCCGATGCTTTGATCCGAATTGACATGAGCGAATACATGGAGAAATTTGCGATTTCGAGATTGATCGGAGCGCCTCCGGGTTATGTGGGATATGAAGAAGGCGGTCAGCTGACCGAAGCCGTGAGAAGAAAACCTTATTCGGTTATTCTTTTAGATGAAATTGAAAAAGCGCATCCTGATGTGTACAATATCTTATTGCAGATTTTGGATGACGGTCATATCACCGATAGTTTGGGACGAAAAGTGGATTTCAGAAACACTATTATCATCCTGACTTCAAACATCGGAACCCGACAATTAAAAGAATTCGGAGACGGAGTTGGTTTCGGAACCACAGCTAAAAAAGAAAGCTCAGACGAACGAGCAAAAAGCACTATCGAAAATGCTCTGAAGAAAACTTTTGCGCCGGAATTCCTGAACCGTATTGACGACATCATCGTCTTCAATCCTTTGTCCAGAGAAGATATTTACAACATCATCGATATCGAATTGGAAAAACTTTACAAACGTCTTTCCGATTTGGGGTACCATGTTGAGCTGACCGAAGAAGCCAAAAACTTTATCGCCGACAAAGGCTTCGATAAAGATTATGGGGCGCGTCCGTTGCGTCGAGCACTTCAGAAATATATTGAAGATCCGATGGCAGAAGAAATCATCAATTCGGAAATTACCGAAGGCGATAAACTTCTGATTGCTTTAAACGAAGCAAAAGATGGCGTAGAGATTTCCGTAAAAGGAAAATCTGCCCAACAGGAATCTTAAAATTAAATTAATAAATTACAGAAACCGCGTTCAGATTTGGACGCGGTTTTTTTATTTGGGTGTGTCGCGTTGTTTCACAAATACGCAACCGCGTTCAGATTTTCCTCACTCACCGGCTAACAGGCTCAGACCCTTGGCTCCATCCTTCAAGGCCGGATAATCAAATTCCGATTTCTACCTGAAACCGTATGTACCAATTATTGGTATTTTTATCCAAGAAATAATCTTTTATTTCATAAGTTGCTTCCGCTTGTAATTTAAAAGCATGTTCCCAAATGTATTTGGTCAACCCTAAGCTGAATTGTTGCGTATTGGGTTCAAACGAACGGATTTCATTGTCAACCCATTGATTGGAATAACGCCCGATGACTTCAAAATTATTTCTGAAAAGATAACTTCCTTGTAAATCAACACCTTGCCCTACAAAAACATATCGGACATCATTAGGGTCTTCAGGGTTAACTGTAATCGGATTTTTGGCGGAACGGTTCATATAAGCCGACATAAATGCCCAGCCGTTGTATTTGAAAATCAAATCTGCAAAGGCAGACTGCATCGTTCGTTTTGCAAATAATTCACTTCCCGTTTGTCCGCGTTCCCTTCGCGCCTGATTATTTTGATGAAAAGCACCGGAAAGCATCAATTTGGGTTTGGATTCCCGCATCAAATCTCCCTCAAAATAAGCGCCTGTTTTTTTGAAAGCTCCAAATGGATAGATTTCGGCTTTTCCGGTCAGTGCAACGCCGGTATCTTCATTGTCCGTCCAGTTTCTACCGTCGCCCATACTTACCGCACCACGGAAATTATAGGAAAATTTATCCTCAAATTCGTTTGTATTATGAACTTGAAGTCCGAAATCTCTGTCAATATTAAATCGGGCATTGTTGATGGAACGATCCGTTAACTGTAAGCCTCCCGATGAATTCAGTCGCTGACGGTTTCCGGGCAATTTGGTTTGACCGAAACTGAAATCCCAATGATCTGTAGGTTTATAAACAATTACCGCATCCCGAATGATATTGATGTTTTTTCCTTCTTCTAATTCGCCAACATCTTCGGGTGCAAAGGAAAGTTGGATGGAATACATAAAATCGGGATTCCCGACATATCCGTCAAAACGCAGACGAAGCCTTCTGATTTGGGCATCAATTGATTCTTCATCATCTTCAAAGTGGTTAAAAGTCGCACGATTTTGCATTCTGAAACGAATGTTCAATTGGAAAATACTATCAGGTGAAGTCAGCCCCAAACCTTTACCATAGCTGTAATAGGGGAGTGCGGCGTGCTGTCTTTCCATGTCCACTGAATCATATTTAATAATCTGTGCAAAGGAAGTTAGTCCGAAAAATAAAAATAATGCTGTGAGAATTAATTTTTTCATCCGTTTGTTTTGATTTTGCAAAACTAATGGATTTCTTCGTTACGGATTAATTTTTCAGAAAATACAAGTCCGATTTTCCCGAAGCTTGTTCAAAAATCATGTTTTCCTGTTCTTTTATGCGATCGGTCAATAGAATTCCGTCCAGATGATCGCGTTCATGCTGGAAAATAACGGAGGTGAAACCTTCCAGAATTTCTGTTTTTGTTTGTCCTTTTAAATTTTCATACTGAATTTCAATGGCATAATTCCGCATGACAAAACCTCTTTCGTCAAAAGATAAATCGCCTTCCGGGCCTTTTTGCATCAGATCAGAAGCCCATAAAATTTTCGGATTTATAAATAATTCAAAAGGTCGTTCCGGTTTGTCAAACCTTTGTACCCAAACCATCCGGCGGTTAATTCCGACTTGTGGCGCTGCGATTCCTACGCCGCCTTCGTGTCTTACGGAAAGCAACATTCTTTCTGCCAACAATTTCGTCAGTTTATGTTTGGACTTAATAGAAGTTGAAATGGATTTTAAAACCACAGAATCCGAAGGGTTATTGCGATTAAAAACCCGCATCATTTCAGTTGGATTTGTTTCAATCAATTCTTTTTCTTCTTTTGAAAATTTTTGAGCGGATAAATGTATTCCGAAACAAATCAGAACGAGAAAAGTCAGTTTTTTCATAAATAAATCAGGATCTGTATTTCAAATTCAAGGCTTTCAGAATCGCCCAGGTTTCCGCATCCAAAACACCATCATAACGTTCCGGACGGAAATGATATTGGAAAGCGGTAATCACTTTTTTGGTTTGTTCGTCCCATATTCCCGTTGTTTTGATTTCGTAGCCGTATTTTCCCAATTCTTGTTGGGCAGATCGTATGAAATCGGTCGAATCTATTTCCAAATACGGAAACTGCGAAATAAACATGTTTTTATGTACTTCTTCGTACCAAGCGCCTATGTTATATTCCTCATACAAGCGTTTCCAAGGGAATTTTGGTCCCGGATCATGTTTGCGTTGAGGAGCAATATCTGAATGAGCCAAAACATTTACAGGCTCAATTTTATATCGGTCAATGATGTCACGCGCCAATTCCGCTACTTTATCAATTTGATGTTTGGGAAAATCGTAAAAGGTACGTTGTGTAATAGCCGCATCAGGATCTCCTGCAACGGGTGTATTTGTTGTATAGCCTAAATTAACGATTTCAATCCCGATGGAAGAAAAGTTTATATTATTTACATTTTTCCAATAACTGGCACCTGCATGCCATGAGCGTTTGGTTTCGTCAACTAAAACATATATGGAATCTGAATAATCATTTGGAATCAAATAATGTGAACTTACTTCTTGCTGAGTTAGGACACGAATAGATTTTTCGTCATCCAATGCAGTATAATGTAAAATCAGAAAACGTATACGTTCATCTTGACCTTTTGCAGGATAATGCGTAGTGGAAATTTTAAAATTGTCGAGTTTTGCAATTCTCGCTGATTCGTATCGTTCAGTAATCTTGTTGATGATGACGGTATCTCTTACAACCTGTTTGACAACATTTGGTGGTTGTGAGGCACAAGACGATAAAATAAATACAATAAGAATGGAAATGGCTGATAAACTTTTCACTTTTTCTGTTTAATAGTTTGCTGATACAAAAATAGTTAAAAAGAATTTGAAGGAAAAAGAGAAAAAACTTTGAAAAGTACTTGCATAAACCAAAGTATAAACTTAATTTTGCGTCCGCTTTCATGGTGATGGAAGTAGGAAGACAGGAGAGGTGCCAGAGTGGTAATGGAGCAGATTGCTAATCTGTCATCGGGAAACCGATGCCAGGGTTCGAGTCCCTGTCTCTCCGCAACTTGAAATACTCGGGGTGTAGCGTAGCCCGGTCATCGCGCCTGGTTTGGGACCAGGAGGTCGCAGGTTCGAATCCTGCCACCCCGACTTTTTTAATCTCAAAATTTCAAGTAACTTTTAGTGAACCAAATTTTGAGATTTTGATTTTTATAGAGATACGGTCGCGTAGCTCAGCTGGATAGAGCATCTGCCTTCTAAGCAGACGGTCATAGGTTCGAATCCTATCGCGATCACTACACGGAAACCCTGATAAATACAGGGTTTTTCGTTTTTATAACTTTCTATTTGGGTGGTTTAAAAACATAGAAAAGTTCATAAGTAACCATGTTTTACCATAATTTATTGCAAATCATTGCAAATTCGGTGCAAATTTGTCCTTGTAATTTCTGCTAGGATTTTTTGAAATTCAAATCAAAATCTGGAATATATTTGCCGAATCCAATTCGTCTAAATGAAAGTGTTTTATACCATCGGCTTATTGATTGTTTCCAATGTTTTTATGACTTTCGCCTGGTACGGTCATCTTAAATTCAAAGAATATGACTGGTTTGCCAATATGAGCCTTTTGAAAATCATCCTGCTCAGTTGGATGGTCGCACTTTTTGAGTATATGGCCATGGTTCCGGCCAACAAAATAGGATTTGTGGGAAATGGCGGACCTTTTACTTTGTGGCAGCTCAAAGTCATTCAGGAAGTTATTACGCTTATCGTTTTTTCTTTTTTTACGATTCTGGTTTTTAAAAATGAAAGTTTCAGGACGAACCATTTGATCGGTTTTGCCTTTCTGGTGCTGGCTGTTTATTTTATTTTCAAGAAATAAGCGGGGCATTTCATCAATTCACTTATTGCACCTATATTTGGAATTCAAAAAATTAAAAAATGTCTAAAATTTTAATTATTGAAGACGAAGCCGCCATTCGGAACGTCATTAAAAATATATTACTCGACGAAGATAAAAGTTACGAAGTAGAGGTTGCGGAAGACGGTGAAGAGGGTTTGAGTAAAATTAAATCGATGGATTTCGACCTGATCATCAGCGATATAAAAATGCCGAAAAAAGATGGTGTTCAAGTGCTGGTGGAAGCTTTAGAATACAATCCCGATCTTTCTTTTCTGATGATTTCCGGACACGGAGATATTGAAACGGCGGTTGATTGCATTAAAAAAGGAGCTTTTGATTACATTTCAAAACCACCCGATCTGAACCGCTTTCTTAGCACAGTTCGAAATGCATTGGATAAAAAAGTTCTGATTACAAAAAATAAAGAACTTACCACTGAAAACAAAGCCCTCAAAAGAAAAGTCGCCAAACGATATGAAATGGTGGGCGAATCGGAAGCTTTGGGGCAAATCAGAAACATCATTGATAAAGTTGCTGATACAGAAGCTCGGGTTTTAATCGTTGGACCAAATGGTTCTGGAAAAGAATTGGTCGCGCATCATATCCACGAGAAAAGTTCGCGGAACAAAATGCCACTTGTGGAGGTGAATTGTGCTGCGATTCCATCGGAACTTATCGAAAGTGAATTATTTGGACATGTAAAAGGTTCGTTTACAGGTGCGCACAAAGACAAAGAAGGGAAATTTGAATTGGCCAATGGCGGAACGATCTTTCTGGATGAAATCGGTGATATGAGCCTTTCTGCACAAGCTAAAGTTTTGCGGGCATTACAGGAAGCGAAAATTTCCCGTGTGGGAGCCGATCGTGAAATAAAAGTGGATGTAAGAGTCATTGCGGCAACCAATAAAGATTTGCGTAAGGAGATTGAAGAAGGCCGTTTCAGAGAAGATTTGTATCATAGATTGGCGGTCATTGTCATTGAAGTTCCTGGGTTGAATGAAAGACGTGAAGACATTTCGCAGTTGGTTCAACATTTCTCGGTTCAGATTGCAGAATCATCGGGAATGCCTGTGAAAGAATTTTCAGATGAAGCCATTAAAATTCTTGAAAAATACGATTGGACAGGGAATATTCGAGAACTGAGAAATGTCGTTGAGAGAATGCTCATTTTAGGCGGGAATCCCGTATCTAAAAGTGATGTGGAAAATTTTGTAAAAAAATAATACTAAACGATATTTTTAATCGTTGGAAAGAAAAAGTCAATCATGAAAAAATTTTATATAGCTCTTTTATCGGGATTTCTAATGCTATCTTGTGGAAGCAAAGAAGAGAAAGTCGAAGGGGATCTCAGTCAGGAAGATATAGAAATCTTGGAAGAAAATTCACAAATTAATTCGGAAGAAATTAATTACGAAGGAAGTTTCAAAGGAAAAATCCAGGGAAAAGAAATTGAACTGAAACTGAATGGAGAATCTTTTGAAGTAACTCAAAACGGAAGACGAGCTCATGGAAGCTGGTCAAAAGTTGATGATGGAACTATCATAGAGCTGGAACCCAAAAGCGGAAGTCTGAATGTCAAACATTACGGTTGGTCTGACAATGACACTTGGGTGGCACTTACAGACAGTCTTACTTACATTGAACCGGAACAGTTATTAAAAAGAATACCTGACTAAAATGAAACATATTTTGTTACTGATTTCGGCACTTCTTATGTTTTCATGTGCCAGAGAAAATAAAACCCAAGAATTGGGAGAGCGTTTTTTCAAAACTTATTCAGAAAGAAAAGAAATCGACAAAATTCTTTCTTTTTATTCGTCCGATTTTAAATATGAAAACATTGGATTTGAGTCAGATGCCAATGATCCTAAATTTTTGTACGAGGAATTTTACCGTTGGAAAGATCCGGCTTTTAAATACACTTCTACAGAAACAATTGTTTTGGACGAAATCCTTAGCAGTGATTCTTCAATTGTAGCATCAGGAACAACCAGCCCTTACTTTTATAACGGAAAAAAAGTAGAAGGTACTCGATTTGTGATTTGGCTCGAATTGGACAAAGACTTAAAAATAAAAAAACAAACGGACTGGTTCGCTTATCCGATGGAAGAAATAATTGAAGCATTTTATCTGAAAAATTCAATGAAAATAGAATAATAATTTTTTGTTATAAAAAATGAAATCCGGTTCTGAAAAGTGCCGGATTTTTATTTACTTAAAATCCTGTCGGAATCCTTTTTTATGTGCTGATTTTTGACAATGTAAAGATTTAAGACTTCTGAAAATAGTTAGAACTTTAGTTTTGTTTCTGTTCTAAAACTCAATTATCATGAAAATATCTTTACCTTTTTTACTTGTTTTTCCTTTTTTGCTGAATGGACAGATGAAGGAAATAATTTACCCAATTGAAAACCAAGAGATATATTTAGCAAATAGTTCAAACCTTTTGGATGCTAAATTTACAGTTGTAGAATTTGAAAAAACAGAGTGTCTTTCAGATCAGGCAAGATTTGAAATGGATATTGAAATTGCAGAAAACAAAGCGCTCATTTTACAAGAAAATCCGGATGCATTTTCTCATTTGGGAAATCCGGTACTTTTTATTGAACCCATTCGTCCAAAGGACGGATTTTCTGAATACGGCTACCATACAATTAATTTTAATGTAGATCATAATCTAACGCCAAACAACCAGCTACTTGATTACAATTGTGGTAACAGAACTTATGATTGGGCTTCCGGAAATCATCAGGGAACCGATCTTATTTTGTGGCCTTATCCTTGGAAAAGAATGGCGGAAAATGTAATGGAAGTTGTAGCCGCTGCAGAAGGAGTGATTGTCAACAAAAAAGACGGATTCAATGATTTAAGCTGTGTCAATAATGGTAATCCAAACTGGAATGGATTTGTGGTGGAACATGCAGATGGTTCGCAGGCCATTTATATGCACTTTAAGAAAAACACGCTTAATCCGAAAGGAATTGGTGATACCGTATCTGCAGGAGAATTTTTAGGGGTTGCCGGTAGTTCCGGAAGTAGTACTTGGCCGCATTTACATTTTGAAGTCCGTGATAGTGAAAACCAAGTAATTGATCCCTATCAGGGACCTTGTAATTCCATGAATGATACCAGTTGGTGGCAGGTTCAGGAGCCTTATGCTGTTCCGAGAATCAATGAAATTTCAACCCATTATGTAGGAACTCAGGATACAGAGTGTCCTGTGATTGAAAATACCTATAAAAAAATCAATTTTGTTCCCGGTGATATGCTTTATCTGAAGATTTTTTATCGGGATATAAACGACGGTGATGTTACAAATATTCAGTTTAAAAAACCAAATGGTGAAATTCTGTATAATTGGAACTGGACAAACGACTGGGGAGCATTTTATGCCACAACATATGCGTCCTGGGAATTCCAGACAGACAATACCTGGATGGATGGTGTTTATACTATTACAGCGACATTTGGTGGAAACTCCTATGAAACCATTTTTGGGATTAATACCAATATGGGACTGGATGAAAGCGATATTTCATCTTTGGAAATTTATCCAAATCCTGCTCGTAATATGCTGAATGTGAAATTTGACAAAGTCATTCAATCAGTTGGGATCATAGGATTAGACGGCAGGGTTTACAGTCATCAGGAAACAAATGCCAGAGAAGTTCAGCTCAATGTAAATTCACTTCCAAAGGGAGTTTATCTCATTAGAATCAAGTCTGGAAATACAGTGGAACACAAGAAATTCATTAAAGAATAATCTACTAATCTATATACCAAACTTTGAAATGAGCAGAAGTGAATTTCTGCTCATTTCTTTTTAGTTAAGTTCAAGTTAAGCATATTAAATGTAAATTATTTGAAATAAGTCATTTGTAAACTAACTACGTCCGAAATCTTTACAATGATAAATTATTAACACCCCGAATTCTCTTCTCAAGAATATTTTTGCTTAAAACTTTATTATCATGAAAAAACTTTTTTATTTCTTATCAATTTTAGCCTTCTCGGTATTATCTGCAGAAGTCAATACCTTTATTGGAGAAAACGAGTCATCCTGGCAC
Source organism: Moheibacter sp. (assembly GCF_049672845.1). NCBI lineage: Bacteria > Pseudomonadati > Bacteroidota > Flavobacteriia > Flavobacteriales > Weeksellaceae > Moheibacter > Moheibacter sp. The sequence continues at coordinate 125,787 of NZ_JBATWT010000024.1, read as the reverse complement.
ACCCCTTCTAACTGGAGTTTGGGAGTGGTTCCGGCGCCAAATACGAGTGAGATTGTTATTCCGCTGGGAAAGACAGTCAACATTATGCAAGGACAGACACATTATGCGCATTGGGGAAATATAACCGGGCAAGGACGAATTAATATTTATGGAAAATTCAACAAAGTACTGGGATGTACCGGATGTGGACAATTTAGTATTTATGGAGTTCAGGTATTTAATTATGGTGAAATCAACAGCTACTGGGAAAATGGTCATGGAGGCCATACGACAACTATGAGGTTTATTATCAGAAATGGATCGGTAGTTACAAATGAACCGGGCGGGGTTATGAATATCGGAACCAATCTTGGCGGTGATGGAGTCGTGGATTATATACACTTGATTAATCGTGGTACAATCAGGGCTACAGAAACTCATCCTGATTCTTTTAAATATATAAACATCGGATTACGAAATGAAGGCGGAACCATCGAATTTGCAGCAGGAGCACGATATCAATTCGAATCTACCTATTCTCATCATGAATTAATAAATCCTGTTTTTAATATAGAAGAGAACGTGCAGCTGGTTTATGGGGCAAGATCCTATTGGGAAGGAACTGCTACTGGATTCAATAACGGAAAGTTTGAATTTTATTCAAAACCTAAATTTGTAGAGGAAGGAAAAATATTTCATAACAATATTGAAGGTAATGGAATCGAAATGGGATTTGGTTCAATGGAAGGACCGGGAACTTTTGTAAACAATACCAAATTTACTTTATATAACAGCTCAGGATCCAAACAAATTCGCAATATGACTTTTGAAAATAACGGAGACTTTATCATTGATGAAGAAGGTGCACATACCAATACCCGACTGATAAATTCAAATTTTATAAACAGGGAAGAAGGAGAGTTCCTGATTCACGGAAAATTTATGATAGATAACGAAACTTCTTCTACACTGGATAACTATGGTGCCATCCGAAATTATTATGACGATTCAGTTGTGATGGGGTTTAATATTAATAATTACGGACTAATTGAAAACCACACAAACGGACTTTTTTATCTGGCGAACGGGGCAGAGCTGATCAATCATGAAACAGGTTTAATTCACGGGTATAAATTCAGTTTTTCAGGTCAGCCTGATAAATTCCTGAACAAAGGAAAAGTTGCACCTGGCATTGATGGAGTGGGAACAATGATTGTGCACTCAGCATACGACAGATTTGAACAAAGTGAAACCGGAAGCATTGAGTTTGAAATCAATAGTTTAACAGAATTTGATATACTTCAGGGGGATTTCGGGAATGATTCAAATATAGGAGGGAAAATCGAAGTGATTCTCGGATTTGCACCTTCGATAGGAGATGAATTTCCCATCATGACGACCGATAGAGTTATCAATCTTAATCTGGTAGAACCCGTAACTGCTTCCTACAACGGATATACTTATACTTTTGATACGATTTTGTCCAATGGAAACAAAGATTTAATTCTTAAACTGAGCAATATAGAACTAGCAACAGACGAGCAAACACTGAATAATATTTCTATTTATCCGAATCCTACCAAATCTGATGTTTATATCAGTATAAATAAACCACATTTCCATGTCGTAGTTGAAATTTTTAATATGACAGGCCAATTGGTAGCTAAAGAAATCGTTGAATCTTCCACCTTTTCAGTAAAACTTCCGGCAGCCAAAGGTGTTTATTTGCTTAAATTAATTACTAAAGAAGGTATAGTGACCAAAAAAATCATCAAAAAATAAATAACCTAAACCTCTGCTGAATGCCTGGTTTCCCGAGGGACTGGGCATTTTTCATACAATCCGGATTTGTATTCAGAAGGCGTTTGACCGGTAAGTCTTTTAAAAGTGGAATTAAAAGTTGACTTTGAATTAAATCCGGCTTCCAGACCGATTGAAACTAGTGTATATTTTTGAAAATCAGGATTTTCAAGATAGATTTTTGCTTCTTCCACACGGAGTTCATTTACATAATCCGTGAAACTCTTATTAAGTTCTGCGTTAATGATTCGTGAAAGATAAGTTTTGTTAAGTCCCAGAGAATCTGCCACAGATTCCAGAGAAAGATTGGAATCCAAATAGTTTTTCTCGATTTTGACAAATTCTTCGAATTTCAGAATTTGTTTGCTTTTAGAATGGTTAATATCACTAACTGCCAAAACCGGACGACCAGCAGAAAACTTTTGAATACTTTTTTGTTCCTGAACTATACCAAACTGATAAAGCCCGATATAACCTAAAGCATAAATAGTTACAGCCAGACCTATCCATAAAACATAGAAATATTTTGTGGAAAGATCCAACTTGTATTGAAATTCATAAGTAAGCGGAAGAATCCAGTATAGACAAAGACAAAACAAAATGAAAGTGATAGTTTTCAACCATTTCAACTGAATAATTAGTTTCCTATGTTTTTTAGACAATTGTTCTTTTTCATAATTAAAAATCAGTTTGTAACTGAAAATAATTAAAACAAATGAATAGACCACATTGAAAATTTCTTGAATCAGTCTGAAATTATTAAAATAAACGGTATGCTCTTGTGTGAAAATGTGGTTGGCATAACCCAATTTTTCTAAAAATGATTCAATGAAAACAATCAAAAAAGGAAGAAATAAAAGATAATGTACTTTTTGCGGTTTATTTTTTGGATATAAAAAAGATCGCACATACAGATAGAAAAGAACTAAGAAGACAGAAGTAAAAGGAATGTAAAAAAATCTGAAATAAGCATCTGAGCTAATCCAATCAGAAACAACTAAAAAATTCTGAACAATGTTATATGAAAAAGTCAGAATCAGCATTCCCAGAAAGAAATTGCTGCGACTTTTATATTTTTTTGCAAAGAAAGCAAATCCCGAAAATATAAATCCCTGAATAGCGCCAAGAAGCATAAGAACTTGTACAATCGAAATAATCATGAGAGAGGATTTGGTGAGTTTAAATATATTAAAAAATCAAATCATTCTATACCAAACTGTTTTTGAATTGTGAAGGCGTCATGCCGGTAAATTTTTTAAAAGCAGTATTGAAAGCTGATTTGGAATTAAATCCTGCTTCCAGTCCAATTGAAATAAGCGTGTAATTTTTAAATTCTGGATTGGTCATATAAAATTTCGCTTCTTCCACACGCAGTTCGTTTACGTAATCCGTAAAGCTTTTCTCCAGTTCCGAATTAATGATTCGTGACAAATAACTTTTGTTGATATTTAATTTTTCGGCCACCGACTCCAATGAAAGATTAGAATCCAAGTAATTCTTTTCTGTCTTTATATATTTTTCAAATTCTTCGATATGTTCGTTTTGCGAATAAACCGCTTCGACCGAAATCATCGTTTTATTGTAATTGGAAAACTTCTGAATACTTTTCTGTTCCTGCAAAATCCCAAACCGATACAAACCTATATGTCCCAGAATATAAATCGTAAAAGACATCCCAAGCCAGAGAATGTAATAAAAGCTCACATTGTCACTTCCATAAGTCAGTTCATCATAAATTGAAATTATCCAGATCAGACAAAGGATAAAAGAAATAAGTGAAATTATTTTCAGCCAGTTAACTCCAATTTTGGGAATCTGTGTTTTACCTTTAAGTTGATTTTTTTCGAAATTTAAAATCAATGCATAAATGCATCCCAAAAGGATGATTGAAAACAAAACACTAAAAATTTCATGTACATAAATGAGGTAAGAGAAGAAAATTTCTGTTTTTCCCGACAAGTCCCCGAAAGCATTTCCGATTTTGTAATATGAAGTCAGCAGAAAGAAAAAAGAACAAGGCAAAAACAATAACCATTGTTTCTTTTTAATCGGATTTTTTGGATATAGGAAAAGCTTTACATAGAAATAATAAAGAACCATACTTAGCGAAGCATACGGGAAATAAACGATTCCAAAGAAAATTTCCCGGTCTATGATATCTGTTTCCCATAAATAATACTGAATATTGTTGAGCGAAAAACAAAGAATAAGCATCGCGATAAAAAAAGTGCTTTTGCTTTTAAATTTACGCATACTCAAAGCTATTGCCGTAAAGAAAAGGCCCTGAAGTGCCCCAAGCAGGATGAGGGTATTTAGGATTTCATGGTACATAGAGACTTTAAAATTACTAAAAATCTCTATTGAAATGAAACTAAAATTATTTTATAAGTTTCCGCATCAGACCTTCTTGTGCCACAGTAGCGATCAACTTTCCATCCTGACTGAAAATTTTTCCAGAAGTCAAACCTCTTGCGTTGGAAGTATTTGGTACTTCGATATGATATAAAAACCAGCCGGAATAATCCTCAGGTTCATGGTGAAACCAGATCGCATGATCCAGACTTGCCAACAACATATTTCCAAAATGAGCCGAAGAAGCATGCGGTTGCAAAGCGGTAATCAAAATATTATAGTCCGAGGCATAGGCAAGCATTTCATGAAAGTGCTGAATGCTCAATTTATCCTTTACATCCTTGAATTTAAACCAGACATCCTGCCTCGGTGGCAAATCAACTTTTTCCAACGGATTATGGATAACCGTTGGTTTAAAAAAAATCGGTCTTTCCAAACTCAGAAACCGCGCAAAACTTTCGGGCAGAAAATCCTTCGCCTGATCGTAAATTTCTTCCCAGCTAAAAAGGGTATCGGGGTTTGCGACTTCTGGCATTTCTTCCTGAAATTCATAACCTTCTTCTTTGATCTGAAACGAAGCTGCCAAAACAAAAATCGCTTGTCCGTCTTGTTCCGCCGATACATAACGCGTGGTGAAACTTCCGCCGTCCCGCACCAATTGAACTTTGTACTGAATGGGTTTTTGAAGATCGCCCGGCAAAATAAAATAAGCATGCGCCGAATGACAAAAACGCTCTTCAGGAACGGTTCGATAGGCTGCGTTCAATGCTTGGGCAAGTACCTGTCCGCCAAAAACCGTTCGGCTTCCTACCGTTATACTTCTACCTTCAAAAACTGTTTTATCTAATTGATTTAATTCTATATGTTCGATTAATTCTTTTGCCGTTTTCATTCTAAAATTTTAAATTTTCTTGAATAATTTTGGTCCTTTCCAAAGCCGATTTATATTCGGATTTCAATCTCTCCACCAATTCCGAAACTGAAGGAATATCTTTGATTTCCGCCACGCCATGTCCGGCCGACCAGATGTCTTTCCAGGCTTTTGCATGTTCGCCCGTCAATTTGGAAAAATCTTCTTCTTTTTTCTCACTGACATCAATTCCGGCGAGTTCTATACTTTTCTTCAGGAAATTGGCAGGAACACCCGAAACGCCGTCAGTATAAATTACATCATCAATCCCGGACTCCACAATCATTTGCTTGTATTCTTCCGAAGCGGCACATTCTTTCGTAGCGATGAAACGGGTTCCCATATAAGCGAAATCCGCTCCGGCAATTTCTGCTGCCAAAACTTCCTGTCCGGTATTGATGCTTCCCGCCATGACGACGGCACCATCAAAAAATCCTTTGATCTCATTAATTAAAGCAAAGGGATGTGCAGTTCCTGCATGTCCTCCGGCTCCGGCCGAAACACAGATGATTCCGTCCACACCGGCTTCCGCTGCTTTTTCGGCGTGACGTTTTTTTACCACATCGTGGAAAATCAATCCGCCATAACTATGAATTGCATCTACGATTTCTTTAACAGCACCCAGCGAAGTGATGATAAGCGGAACTTTGTATTTCACACATAATTCCAAATCAGGGAGCAGTCGGGGATTGGTGCGGTTGACAATTAAATTTACACCATAAGGAGCCGGTTTTTTACCGGTTTCGGCTTCAAATTTCTCAAGTTCGGAATTGATTTCTTTGAGCATTTTTTCAAAATCTTCGCTTGTTCGGCCATTGAGTGCGGGAAAAGTCCCGATGATTCCGTTTTTACAAGATTCAATCACAAGTTGGGTTCCCGAAACGATGAACATAGGGGAAGTGATGACAGGAATTTGCGTTCTTTCCTTTAATTCGGTGATGGTCATTATTTATTATGCTTGAATAACAAATCTACAATTTTTTTGAGGTTTAATCTTCCCTTTTAAATCAAATTTTCAAATCCTCATTATGCTTCTTATCCTACTACTATATAATTATTTATATTGGTAATATAAGAAAATATATATTTATAATATATGGAGTTATATATTAGTAATAAATAAAATCATATATTTGTAATATATAAAGTGGTATTATGGTTTTACAAGAAGAAATAAGTTTGGTTATCGATTCTCAAAAAGATAATTTTTTAGAGAAGAATATAGGAATGGCTAGAGAGGATTTGGACAAAGTTCCTCATATAGATTCTTTTGCAACCATTATCACTGGGATGAGAAGATGTGGCAAGAGTACATTATTATTACAGATTCTTCGTGAGAATGAGAAGGAGTCAGTTTTTCTGAACTTTGAAGATATACGCCTTTCGGGATTTACTTCGGATGATTTTCAAAGACTTCATCGGGAAATCGAACGCAGAAAAGCCAAAATAATATTTTTCGACGAAATCCAAATCGTAAAAAAATGGGAACTATTTATCAATCAACTTTTGCGCGAAGGCTATAATGTAGTTTTAACTGGATCCAATGCTTCGATGCTCAGCAAAGAATTGGGAACTCACCTGACGGGACGCCATCTTTCGATGGAATTATTTCCATTTTCTTATTCTGAATTTTTGAAATTTAAAAATCTGAAAGCCGATGAAGATTCAGTTTTGGAATATTTACAAAAAGGTGGAATTCCAGAATATTTAAAAACTGATTATGCTCCGATTCTAAATTTTCTGGTGGATGATATTTTGATGAAAGACATTGTAGTAAGACACGGTGTGCGCGATGTTTCTTCTTTGAGACAGCTGACCAGTTATCTCATCACCAACATAGGAAATCTGGTTTCAGCCAATCGATTAATCGGAATGTTTGATGTGAAAACAGCTGCCACTTTTCTGGATTATTTTTCTTATCTGAAAGATGTTTATTTGCTGGATTTTGTTCCGGTTTTCAATCATTCCTTAAAGGTTCAAGCAAGAAATCCCAAGAAAGTTTACGCAATGGATATGGGAATTTATTCGGAAAATTCTTTGTCCACTTCCGAAAACTGGGGAAGAAGAATGGAAAATCTGATTTTCCTGCATTTGCGTCGCAATTACAGCGAAATATTTTATTTCAAAGGAAAAGGCGAATGTGATTTCATCACGATGGAAAAAGAAAAAGTCAAAGAAGTCGTTCAGGTTTGTTATCAGATCAACGATGAGAATTTCAATCGAGAACTGGGCGGATTGATGGAAGCTTTGGAATATACTGACCAAAAATCGGGAACCATTGTGACTTTAAATCAAGAAGATGAAATTGAAAAAGAAGGATTTCAAATCCAAATCATTCCAGCGCATAAATTTATGACGCAATAAAAAGAGGCAAATCCGATTGGAAATGCCTCTTTTCAAGTTCTATATGAAAAATTATCTTTTGTTCATATCGATATAATCGCGTTTTGGTGCACCGGTATAAATTTGTCTCGGACGACCAATCGGTTCATTGTTTTGACGCATTTCAATCCATTGCGCAATCCAACCCGGTAAACGTCCTACGGCAAACATAACGGTAAACATTTCGGTTGGGATTCCAAATGCGCGGTAAATCAATCCCGAATAGAAATCCACGTTTGGATATAATTTTCTGGAGATGAAATATTCGTCTTCCAAAGCTGCTTGTTCCAATTTTTTAGCGATTTCCAATGATTCGTCCTGAATACCTAATTTATCCAAAACCTGATCGGCTGCCTTTTTAATGATTCTTGCTCTCGGGTCAAAGTTTTTATAAACGCGGTGACCAAAGCCCATCAAACGGAAATCATCATTTTTGTCTTTTGCTTTGTCCACCCATTTTTGAACGTTTCCACCGTCTTCTTTGATTTGATCCAGCATTTCTACGACGGCTTGATTTGCACCTCCGTGAAGAGGTCCCCAAAGTGCAGAAACACCGGCTGAAATAGAAGCGAAAAGTCCTGTGTGAGCCGACCCTACCAATCGTACAGTAGAAGTAGAACAGTTTTGTTCGTGGTCGGCGTGAAGAATTAATAATTTATCCAAAGCATTGATAATTACCGGATCCATTTCCAAATCACGGTTGGGTTGTTTGAACATCAATTGATAGAAATTCTCAACATACCCCAATTTATTATCGGAATAATTCAAAGGCCAACCTTTTACTTTTCGAAGCGTCCAAGAAGCCAAAACCGGGAATTTACCCATCAGTGTAACTGCTGCACGGTACATATCCGTTTCTGATTTTGCATCGACAGCTTTCGGGTTAAATGCCGTAAGTGCACTTGTCAAAGTGGACAAAACGCCCATAGGATGCGCGGTGCTTGGGAAAGCGGAAAGAATTTTCGTAACATCTTCTGAAACCATATCATGATCCATGACATCGTTTTCAAATTTTGTAAGTTCTTCTTGCGTAGGAAGTTCTCCTTTCAATAAAAGGTACATAACTTCCACGAAGTTTGATTTTTCCGCCAATTGTTCAATCGGATAACCACGGTACATCAGAACTCCTTCTTCGCCATCTAAATAGGTGATGGCACTCGTACAAGAACCTGTATTTTTATACCCCGGATCCAGCGTGATGATTCCACCGGTCTGGGAACGGAAGTTGGAAAAATCAACGTATTTCTCGTTCATCGTACCTTGAGGTACATCAAATTCCAATTCTGATCCGTTATGAATAAATTTTGCTTTATCTGACATTGTTTTTATTTAGTTTGGATAGCAATATACAATAAACTCATTCAATTCTCAAAATGAGATTTATCAATTTTTACTATGGGTTAATTATTCACTTTAAAAGCAGAGAATTGCGGATAAACCGCTGTGTCTCCCAATATTTCTTCAATTCTTAGTAATTGATTGTATTTGGCCATTCGGTCTGAACGAGAAGCCGAGCCGGTTTTGATTTGTCCGGTATTTAGTGCCACCGCCAAATCAGCAATCGTTGTATCTTCTGTTTCCCCTGAACGATGCGACATCACCGCTGTGTATCCGGCATTTTGTGCCATTTGAACCGCGTCGATGGTTTCGGTCAAAGTTCCGATTTGGTTTACTTTGATCAAAATTGAATTGGAAGTATTGGTTTCAATAGCCGTTTTCAACTTTTTCACATTGGTTACCAATAAATCGTCACCGACCAATTGTACTTTTTCGCCAATTGCGTCCGTTAACATTTTCCAACCTTCCCAATCGTTTTCATCCATTCCGTCTTCGATGGAAATAATTGGATATTTCTCTGTTAATTCTTTTAAATAAGCCACTTGCTCTTCACGGCTTCTGATGGCTCCGCTTTCGCCTTCAAATTGGGTGTAATCATATTTTCCATCACGGTAAAATTCGGATGAAGCACAATCCAATGCGATTTTGATTTCTTCTCCTGCTTTGTATCCGGTCATTTCAATTGCTTTCATAATCGTGTCCAAAGCGTCTTCGGTTCCTTCAAAAGTAGGAGCGAAGCCCCCTTCATCCCCAACCGCTGTCGAAAGATTTCGGTCGTGAAGTATTTTTTTAAGGCTGTGAAAAACTTCCGTTCCTTTTTGCAAAGCTTGCGAAAAAGAATCCGCCACAACCGGCATAATCATAAATTCCTGAAATGCAATCGGGGCATCGGAATGCGACCCACCGTTCACGATATTCATCATCGGAACCGGTAAAACTTTGGCATTGGTTCCGCCTACATAGCGGTACAAAGGAAGGTTTAGTTCGTTTGCAGCCGCGTGAGCTACCGCAAGAGATACACCTAAAATGGCATTTGCGCCAAGTTTGGATTTGTTTTCGGTTCCGTCCAATTCAATCATGGTTTGGTCGATCAAAACCTGTTCAAAAACGCTGTAACCAATCAATTCTCTTGCTATGATTTCATTTACATTTTTCACTGCATTCTGTACACCTTTTCCCAGAAAAGCGCTTCCGCCATCACGAAGCTCCACCGCTTCATATTCGCCTGTTGAAGCCCCCGAAGGAACGGCAGCTCTTCCGAGAATGCCGGATTCTGTAACGACGTCCACTTCCACTGTTGGGTTTCCTCTTGAATCTAAAATTTGTCTTGCGTGAATTTGTGTAATGATGCTCATTTATAATAGAATTTTAATTGTTGCCCAAATGTAATAAAAATTAGGTTTTTTAAGCTTACGAATTAGACGAAATAAATAGGAGAACCGTGATTTTAGAGTTTTTTGAATTGAATTAAAAAAAAAGATGCTGAATTAAAATCAGCACCTTTCTAATGTTAAAAAGCAAGTCAAGTTTTAACCGCATTTGGAGCTTCCGCAGTTTTTACAAGTCAGACATCCTTCTTGATACATGACTTGGTCTGAGCCACAGCTGGAACAAGTTCCTGAAGCTTGAGTGCCGTCGGCAATGTATCGTTTCAAAGCGCGTGCTACTCCGGCTTTCCAGTTGTTGATGGATTCTGAATCCAGTTCCAAACGATTGATGAGTTCTACCACATTTTCTATCGGCATTCCGTGTCGTAAGGTTCCGGAAATCAGCTTTGCATAATTCCAGAATTCCGGATTGAACTTATGAGAAAGTCCTTCAATCGTCGTTTTATAACCCCGAAGATTGGTGAATTGGAAATCGTATCTTGAATTTCCATCTTCATCACGGTTCTTGATGATAAGCCCTTTGTTTACCCATCGAGGTAATAAGATACCTTCTTCGTCGTCTGCCAAACCGGTGAAAATCTCATAAGGTCTGCCGTCAATTAGTCCGACAAAAGCAATCCATTTTTCTTTGTTGTTTTGGAATTTTACTACATCGGCCTCCAGAATCTGAGGTCTTTTAGTAGGAAATGCCGAAGGCAATAATCCGGTTTTTTCTTCTTTTTTCTCATCATTTGAAATCAAAACACCCGACCGTGAACCGTCCCGATAAACCGTTACGCCTTTGCAACCCACTTCCCATGCTTTGATGTAGAGTTCGTTTACCAATTCTTCGGTTGCTTCATTCGGAATATTGATGGTTACCGAAATCGAATGGTCCACCCATTTCTGAATAGCACCCTGCATTTCTACTTTGCTCAGCCAGTCCACATCGTTGGAAGTGGCTTTGTAGTAAGGCGAGAACTCTATGATTTTATTGATTTCTTCTTGCGAATAATTTTTAGTGGTGTCGATGTCATTGGCTTCCATCCATTGTTTGAATCGATGATGGAAAACCAAATATTCTTCCCAGGAATCCCCAACTTCGTCCACAAAGTCCACACGTACATCTTTGTCGTTTGGATTTACCTTGCGACGTCTTTTATAGACCGGAAGGAATACCGGTTCAATTCCCGAAGTGGTTTGTGACATCAATGAAGTACTTCCGGTAGGAGCAATTGTTAACAAAGCAATATTTCTACGACCAAATTTTTGTAAATCTTCGTAAAGTTCAGGGTCGGCTTCTTTTATTCTTAAAATAAAAGGATTTTTAGCTTCTCTTTTCGCATCAAAAATACTGAATGCATCTCTTTCTTTGGCCATTTCTACAGACGAACGATAAGCTGCAAGCGCCAAAGTTTTATGAACCAAAGTTGAGAATTCATTTCCTTCTTTACTTCCGTATCGAATGTTCAGAGCAGCCAACATATCGCCTTCGGCGGTAATTCCCACGCCGGTTCTTCTGCCTTCGATGGTTTTTTGGCGAATTTTTATCCAAAGATTTCTTTCGGTTGCTTTGACTTCTTCCGTTTCCGGATCGGAATCAATTTTGGCCAGAATTGCATCGATTTTTTCAATTTCCAGGTCGATGATATCGTCCATCATTCGTTGGGCATATCCGACGTGTTCTTTGAATAAATCAAAATTGAATTTTGCTTTTTTGGTAAAAGGATCTTCCACATAGGAAAAAAGATTGACCGCCAAAAGACGGCAGGAATCATAAGGACAAAGCGGAATTTCTCCACAAGGATTGGTGGAAATGGTTTCGTAACCCAAATCGGCATAGCAGTCCGGCAGGGATTCGTTGAGGATTGTGTCCCAAAAAAGCACGCCGGGTTCCGCCGATTTCCAGGCATTGTGAATAATTTTTTGCCATAGATCACGGGCTTTGATTTCCTTTTTATATTTTGGGTTTTCACTGTAAATCGGAAATTTCTGGGTATAAGTTTTATCGTTCCGAACTGCTTTCATGAATTCATCATCAATTCGCACCGAAATATTGGCTCCCGTAATTTTTCCTTGTTCTAATTTAGCGTTCACAAAATCTTCCGAATCGGGATGGTTGATGGAAACTGAGAGCATCAAAGCACCCCGTCTTCCATCCTGAGCCACTTCACGTGTGGAATTGGAATAACGCTCCATAAACGGAACCAATCCGGTGGAAGTGAGGGCAGAATTTTTAACGGCAGAGCCTTTCGGGCGAATGTATGACAAATCATGTCCTACGCCACCTCGTCTTTTCATCAGTTGGACCTGTTCTTCGTCAATTTTCATAATGCTCCCATAGGAATCACTACTTCTACCATTTCCGATGACAAAGCAATTGGAAAGCGAAGCGATCTGGAAATGATTTCCGATTCCGGTCATAGGGCTTCCTTGCGGAATGATATAGCGGAATTTTTTGATGAGGTCAAAAACCTTTTGTTCCGACATCGGATTGGGATATTTTGCTTCAATTCGGGCGATTTCTTTTGCAATTCTTTTGTGCATATCGTCCGGATTTTCTTCATAAATATTTCCGTCAGAATCCTTTAAGGCATATTTACTCACCCAAACTTTAGCAGCAAGATCGTCTCCGTCAAAATAGTTCAATGAAGATTGGTAGGCTTCCTCATACGAGAAAGTCTTATTTTTTGTCAATGTTTCCATTTGTAAGTATAAGATTTTATGAATTGATAAATATACAATGGGTATTTTTATTTTCAAAAAGTTTGCAAATTTATTTTATTAATACAATGATTATCAGTTATTTGTAAATTTTATATTTATAAAAAGTTTGCAAATTTTGAAAATTTAAATTTTATAATTCAATAAATTATTTTCATCCTTTCATAGGATATTTTAATATCTGAATAGATTGATACTTATGGGATTATCTAAGTTTTCCGATAGAAAATTTCAAATGGTTTTGGTTGAAATTATTCTACGAAATGGAAGAATTGTAACCTCGCTGCCGCAGGATTACATCGTGTGGTAAAATTAATTTAAAATTTTATCTAAATATTAAAAATTCCTACTCATTTGATTTTGGTTTAATTGGGAGGTGTTAATTTAAGAAAATTTTAGATGCCACACGATACGCTGATGCTAATCGTGCGGCAGCGGGGGTATAAATGACAAAACCCCGAGCAATGCTCGGGGTTTTGTGTTTTCAATTATGGTAATAACAACCTATATGTATCTTTTTTATCTAACTGATAAATATATACTTTCTCTTTTTTAATACTTTTATTTACAACAACTTCAATAGGTTTTCTTTTCATATTTAACCCTTCTCCTCTAATTCTTTTAGAGTTAGTTAATATTGTTCCCGCAGGATGGTTATACACAACTACATAATCTTTATCATCAGGTAAATCTTCTATCCCTGTTATTCTTAAACCAATAATATCTAAATCTCCTATAACATATCCAAAGCTATCATGTAAATACATCCTCTCAAAATCAGATTGGTTTTCGATCACATAATCAAACTCTCCTATATATTTATAATCGGCTTTTTTGTCGCACGAGAATATTAAAAAATTAACCATTATCAATAAAATTATCTTTTTCATAAGCCAGGTTACATTTCTCCGGGCTTCTTCAATCCCGGATTTGTTTGAGGGTCATACATACCTTTAAACCCCCTCGCTGCCGCACGATTACATCGTGTGTTTTTTTTTGTTTCTTTTGCATCGTATGAATTCAATTTTTAAATTGAATAATTTCTATAAACAATTATGACTTAGTATGAATCATTTTAATTTTTTCATTCATAATGAATCCAATAAATCTAAAATTATTTAATAAATCACTGATATTTGGCATGATATTTTATACTAATTGGCAAAACAAAGTACCTTCTTATGAATTGGTTTGAAAAATTTTTGCTGATTTGTTCCGGGAGTCATATCAAATTACTTGAAAAATCTCCTACTGAAATTAATAAACACACCGGAATTGGCGGTGTGATTTTATTTACGGCTATTCTGGCTTCATTGTCTTCCGGGTATGCCTTGTATTCGGTTTTTGATAACTATTGGGCTGCGATCGGATTCGGTTTGCTTTGGGGGCTGATGATTTTTAATCTCGACCGGTTCATCGTGGCTTCCATGCGAAAATCGGGTAATTTTTTCCGACAGTTTTTTGCGGCTACGCCACGGATCATCCTCGCAGCTTTGCTGGGGGTTGTGATTTCAAAACCTTTGGAATTGAGGATATTTGAAAAGGAAATCGATAAACAATTAAACGTCATCATCAATCGGAATAAAACCGCTTTGCAGGATTCGGTGAACATCCGCTATGCTCAATTAACAGGGAGTTTCTCCAACGAACGAAATGAAATTTATGCAAGAATCAATTCACTCAGGGAAGAATACAATTTGGCCTCTTCCGAATTGGAAAAAGAAGTCGTTGGAACCGCTACGGAAACCACCACAGGTAAAGTAGGTTATGGACCAAACGCCAAACGAAAAGAAGAATTAAAAAATGCAAAAAAGGAAGAATTGGATGCTTACATGGCACAGATGCAACCCCGACTTTCTGAATTAGACAAAGAAATTGATGCGTTGAGTGAAAACAAACAGAAAGAACTTGATGCGGCCAGACCGACAGAAGAAGGTTACACCGGATTTGCCGCGCGAATGCAGGCTTTGAATGAATTGACCAAAAACAATGAGATTTTAGGAATTGCTTCCTTATTTATAATGGGTGTTTTTATTTCACTCGAAATGGCTCCGGTTTTGGTCAAATTGATTTCACCCAAAGGACCTTATGATTATTTGTTGGACAAACATGAATATTCGTTTAAAATATTCGGATGGGAATCAAAAGAAAAAATGAATACATCCTCAAATGAAAGGGTTTTAATCCATAAAAAAAGAAGTGACAGAAGAATTCGGGAAGAAATCTAAAAATTCCTTTTTTCAATTAAATTTTTTGATAAATTTACGATTCAGAAAATATAGATGGAAACACCTAAAAATCCTGAAACCGTAAAAGATTTTCCTTTCTTAAAGAAAATGGAAGATAAACTTGAAAAAGGAAAACGGCCAGATGCTCCTGAAGGAAAAATCAAGCGTTACTATCAGCGCGGAACCTCTCAGATTGCCAAAAAAATGGGGGAAGAATCAGTAGAAATGGTTATCGCTTCAGAGCAGGGGAGTGATGAAAATTTTCTGGAAGAAGCGGCCGATGTTTTCTTTTATTATTTAATGGCGATTCATGCACGTGGTTTCAAACTTAGGGATGTGCTTAAAATCCTAAAAAGACGATACAAGAAAAAGCAGAAAAAACACTGATTATTTTTCGAAATAATTCGCGTAACGAATGATCAGATATTGATACAATCTATAAAAAGTCCAGCCCAGAATTAATCCCATTACTCCACCACAAATCACGTCCAGTGGAAAGTGTACACCCAAATAAATTCGGCTGTAAGCTATCAATACGGCCCATACCAATAAGAGTGGAAGCATCCATTTGTACATCTTTTTAAATACCAGTCCCAACAGCAATGCAATAGCCAAATGATTTGATGCATGGGCTGAAGTAAATCCATATAATCCGCGTCTTTCACAACCAACTCCCCGCATAATTCCTTCAAATTCTGGTGTGAAACAAGGTCGTGGTCTTTGGAAACCATCTTTGAAAAGATTGGTAATCTGATCTGTAAACAGCACCATCAACAATGTGAGAATTAAAATAAGGAACGTTTTTTTTAATCCGAAATTTTTAAACAACAAATAAAGTAAAAAGATATACAAGGGAATCCAATAAGATCTTTCTGAAAGAAATGTCCAAAATCCGTCCCAAGTTGACGAACCAAGGGTATTTAAAAACAAAAATAAGTCTTTATCTAACTGAATGATTTCGTCCACTAATTACGTTTTATTGGACCAATAACATCGTCCAGCGTTTCTTCAATTTCTTTTTTGGGGTCGGGTAAAGCGGTAACAGATTCTGTGATTTCGTCTTTAGATTTTTGTATGGTTTCCTGAATATCTTTTACCGGATTGATGTCATCCATGGGTGTCATGATTTCCCTTTTGATATCGTCTGTGGCTTTTTTCATCGCACGTAATCCTTCTCCGAGCCCTCTTGCAACTTCGGGAATTTTTTTAGGTCCGAAGATGATTACTGACAAAATCAAAATGACTGTCAATTCTTCGAAACTTATGAAAGCAGGTAATACGACCGAAAAACTCATTCGGCAAAGATAATTAACTTCTGTTTAAAATACCTAAAAATGCAGAATTGCATTATGTTTTAACAAATAGTAGAAACAAAAGATGGTGTTTTTTTGATTTTATTAAGTTATTCGACGCTTTCAGAATTGATTTGCACTTCACGGTCATATAGAAAGTTAGGTTGAAGTCCTTCTCTTTTTACAATCAACTGTCCCTGATTGGAACCGGCAAATCTTGAAAATCCACTGCCAATACCAAATCCAGGTTCGCGAACAATAAAGTAAACGCCTTTGAAAAACGGATAATTTAATGCCAAAATATTTGGAACTTCTGGTGCCTGAGCGACACCGTTTTTATCTACAACCTTCAAAATTTTAATTTTTTGAAGCAATGATTTAACTTCCGGATTATCCTTTTCACTGATTTCGTTCATCCCAATTACACCGACCGATTTTGGCGATTTTTGAACGAATTCAATAACTTTTTGCGCGTTTTCTTCCGCCTGAATTGATCTTCCCTGAGGGATTTCGAGTTTCAAAACATTTCGAACCGTATTGAAATTCCCGGAATTTCCATCATCAAAAATTATCTGACTGTTTCCTTCCAGAATTCCGTTTTTGATTTGATCCATTGTAATAGAATCTAGAGGATTTTCAATTGAAGTAATGAAAACCGCCGCGTCGTACGCCAGAAGCGTGGATCTTGGCGTAACATCTGTTTGTTGTGCGATATATTTAGCTTGTTGTTCGCTCAATGGTTGATTTATAAAAGCCGCAGCGGCAATGGTATCTTGCAGGTCTTTCAAAACCTGATTTTCCGGTTTGTAAATAATTTCAAATTTTACTTCCGGATATTTCATTGTATAAATCTGTGTAAGCGCTTCCAGCAAACTTTTATTGGAAGGATCGGCGTAAATGGTCATTTCTCCTCGCTGATGAGAAGCTTCTTCTTTTGGATTTCCACAAGAGAAAAAGAAGAAACTCAGAAACCCAAATAAAATTCCACTAAAGATTTTGCTCACGAATGGCTTTGATTGCCCGATAAATTCTGAAAATACCATAAATTATAAATAAGATACCCAGCGCTTTGGCAGCGAGTGGGCTTAAATCCATTAAAAACCAATTTCTTATGATGACAAATCCGCCTATGACAGCATAGAGGATTCCCATTACGATGTTAATGTAGTTTCTGATCATTTCCCACAAAGGTAATTAAAATATAATTTTTCAAATTGATTTTTTAACGACGCATAATGACGTTTTGAAAGATTAGATTTGTTAAGTAATTAAAACAAAGACATGAATAAAAAGAAAAGATTATTTATTGATTTAGACGGCGTGATTGTCGATCTGATTGCACAAGTTGAAGTAGAATTCGCTCAAATTGAATCTGGAACTTATAAAGAAGCAACCGACCTGATTGACTTTTCAGAAACGGTTTTTCTGGACGCTGAACCTATAAAAGATGCGCTTAAATCCGTTGCCGAACTAGAAAAATATTTTGAAGTTTATATCCTTTCGACTGCGCCCTGGAAAAATACATTGGCTTGGATGCAGAAAAGAATTTGGGTGGAAAAACACCTTCCTTCTATGTACAAACGCTTGATTCTGACTCACAACAAAGAACTATTGAACGGTGATTTCCTGATTGACGACAGACTCCATAACGGTGCCGATGAATTTGAAGGCGAACACCTCCATATTTTTACTCCGAAATTCCCGGACTGGAAATCTGTAACTGATTATTTAATTCAAAACCAATAAATGATGACACGAAATTTTGAAAACATTCCACTTGATGACGATACGCAAATATTGTTGTCTTCCCAAATGAAATTCGGAGAACTTGACTGCGTATTTCAGATTTGGACTTATGATGCTATCCAGGGAAATTCCTTGATTTTCTATGCCGATGACCTTCAGGATAAATCGGATGAAGAATTAAAAACAATGATTCTGACGGAATCTGAAATTGTTTCGAATAAATCTCAAAAACTTACCATTTCCAAAAATGATGAAGAACATCCTTTTGTGTTTGTGAATTTTGATTTTAAAACAATCCGATAAAAAAAGAAGCCCTACATTTGCAGAGCTTCCCTTACAATTAACCAAATTATTATTGCAATTGAAACTGAACTGGAATCGTGAAATTCATATTGACAACGGTTCCGTCACTGAGTTCGGCAGGCTGTAAATATTTTCCTCTTTTTGACAATCGGTCTGAAATTCTTTTCAAAGCTTCTTGTGCTTCTTTGCTGAATTTTTCATTTCCGCCGTTTAGTGCTTTTACATCCACTATTTTCCCGGATTTATCCACAACGAAATGAAGTTTAGCTTTGGCAATTCCGATGTTGTTGGCAGCGGCAGTTTCGCCGAAATCATCCAACTGAATACCAAGTTCTTCCTGTAATTTCATCGCCATACATTGTTCTAAATCTTTTTTCGTTTTACCGGCATTTTCACAACCGGGAAAAACCGCCATTTTGGTCACGTCACGCACCGTGAAAATTTTTTCCGGAGTAGGAGCGCTCGGCGCATCAGTAGTTCCATCGCTGGTATTTACTGTTCCATTTACTTCTCCACCAGATTTGATAGTTCCTTCACTTCCGACCGTTCCAATATTTGGCATTGTAACTTTACCCAAATCACGGTTGATGGTCAAAGGTTGCTCTACGTCAGGTTTTTCAGTCGGATTGGGTGTGATTTGACTGTCCGTTTTATCGGGTGTAGTAGCCGCCGGAATAACTTTGGGGGTCGCAGGTTTTTCTGGCAACGGAGGTTTTTCATCCACAATCTTTTTAAAATGATGTACGGTAGGAATTGGCATTTCATCTTCCACTATCGTTTCGTTGTTTTTATTGGTAAAAGAAAAGATTGCAACTAAAACTCCAATTATAGAAAGTCCGATCAATAAAGACTTCAAAAGGTTTTCACCTTCACCGGTTCTGAGTACATAAGCGCCATAGGCTTTGTTACGATTTTCAAATAGGTAATCGTTCCAAGATAAATGTTGATTTTTTTTCATTTCCATCTTTTTTTATTGTTAAACACAAACCGGTACCGTTGAGGACTAAACACTTTGCTGAATCCATTATCATGATATTTGTCATATTTCAAATTCAATGCCGTGTTAATCAAATCTTAAAAATTTAACAATTTGAGATGTTCAAAACTTTATTTTACCTAAATAAGGTTCAGTTGACTCACAATTTATACCTTAGCAAGTCCTATGGAAAATTTGGATGTAACTACGAAATATAAGGCTAAGCCACAGAGTGTCATAAGTTTAGATCGCGGAAAACTTCCGCCTCAAGCTGTAGATTTGGAAGAAGCAGTCATCGGAGCGATGATGATTGACAAGAAAGGGATCGATGAGGTCATCGATGTACTTTTGCCTGAAATGTTTTATAAAATTCAGCATCAAACCATTTATGCTGCAATTAGAAAACTGTTCAATAATACCCAACCGATTGACTTACTGACTGTTTCGAATGAACTACGGAACGAAGGTAAACTTGATTTGGTAGGTGGAGATTATTATTTGATTCAGCTTACCCAAAAAGTTTCTTCGGCGGCACACATAGAATACCATTCACGTGTAATTATTGAGAAATATATATTACGTCAGCTGATTGAAATTTCATCAAATATCATTGATAAATCTTACGACGAGACGACCGATGTTTTTGATCTGCTTGATTTTTCGGAAAGCAAACTTTTTGAAATCACTGAAGGCGGAATCAAAAGAAGTTTTTCGGATTCCAATACGCTTGTACATGAAGCGATTGAAAAGATCAAAGCCATGTCAGAAAAAGAAGGAATGAGCGGAGTTCCTTCCGGATTTACACAAATTGACAAAATTACTTCCGGATGGCAGGATTCAGATCTAGTGATTCTTGCGGCTCGTCCTGGGATGGGAAAGACTGCTTTTGTGCTTTCCATGGCAAGAAATATGTCGGTGGATATGAAGATCCCAACTGCTATTTTTTCTCTTGAGATGTCTAGTGTTCAATTGATCACACGTATGATTTCCAGTGAAACAGGAATTTCTTCCGAAAAATTGCGAAAAGCCACTTTGGAAAACCACGAATGGAAACAATTATACAATAAAGTAAAAGGACTTGAAGACGCGCCTTTGTTCATTGACGATACGCCGGCTTTGTCCATTTTTGACCTGCGTGCAAAAGCGAGACGACTGGTTTCCCAACACGATGTTAAACTTATCATCATCGACTATTTGCAGTTGATGACATTGGGTGGCGGAAAGTCAACCGGGAATCGTGAACAGGAAATTTCAACAATTTCCCGAAACTTAAAAGCCATCGCAAAAGAACTCAATATTCCGGTGATTGCGCTTTCTCAGCTTTCACGTTCGGTTGAAACCCGTGGCGGAAACAAACGTCCTCTGCTTTCAGACCTTAGGGAATCGGGTGCGATTGAGCAGGATGCGGACATCGTTTCCTTTATTTATCGTCCGGAATACTACAAATTGGATGTTTGGGATGACGAACAGGGAACGCCTTGTGCCGGTCAGGCCGAATTCATTATTGCAAAACATAGAAACGGTGCTTTGGAAAATGTTCGACTGAGATTTGTAAATGAACAAGCAAAATTTACCGATTTGGAAGAAGATTTAGGATTCAGCGGATTTGAATTCCAAAGTTCGATGAACAAAGAAGACTCGGGAAGCATGGAAATCGGAAGCTCCATTAATTTACCAGTCGGAAACCCAGAAGATTCTTTTGGGGCAATGGATGATTTTAGTTCTGATTTTGATGATGAGGACGATGACAATATGCCTTTTTAATCTCCTGCTTCTAATATTTTTAAATCAAAAGACTGCATTCCTTAGTTAAATTACTAATTAAGGAAAGTTTTTATTGCTAAATTTGACGAACCAAAACAATACGTAAATGCCGCTATTTGACGACGCCCAAACAGCTTTTGAGTCCAAATCAGATAAAGATTTGAAAAAAGCGCATATGCTTTTTAAGCTGATTGCAAATCCTACTTTGACCAAAATGGGAACCTGGATGTTCAAAATTCCTTTTGCTACCAATATTCCTTTGGTGAAACCCATCATTCGCAATACCATTTACAAACAGTTTGTAGGTGGCGAAACGACGACGGAATGCTTGAATGTTGCTAAAGAACTTTACAAATACGGCGTAAGTTCCATTATGGATTATTCGGTAGAAGGTCAAGAGTCCGAAGCGGAATTTGACAGTGTGAAAGATGAAATTTTACGTCTGATTAAAATCGCAAAAGACAATCCAAATGAACTTCCTTTTGTGGTTTTTAAGCCAACCGGATTTGGACGAAAAGATATCTATGAAAAAGTCGGGAAAAACCTTCCAATGACCGATGAAGAAAAGCAAAAATGGCAAGCCATACGAAATCGTTTTGATGAAGTCTGCAAATCAGGATTTGAAAAGGATGTGACCATTATGATCGATGCCGAAGAAAGCTGGATGCAGGACGCGGCCGATGATCTTGCCGATGAGATGATGCAGAAATACAACAAAGAAAGATGCATCGTTTGCAATACGCTTCAAATGTACCGCCACGACCGATTGGATTATCTGAAAAGAATGTTTGAAAAAGCCGAAAAGGAAAATTATCTTTTAGGTTTTAAAGTAGTTCGGGGCGCTTATATGGAAAAAGAGCGGGAGAGAGCTGAAGCTGAAAATTACCCTTCACCAATTCAACCCGACAAGGCTTCAACCGATCGGGATTATAATCTGGCACTGGAATTCATCGTGGAAAATAACTATAGAATTTCACTTTTTGCCGGTACTCATAACGAATACAGCAGTGAATTACTGACCGAACTGATGCGCAAATACAATATTCCGAGCAATATCCACAAAATCTGGTTTGGACAATTGTACGGAATGAGCGACAACATCAGTTTCAAACTGGGAAATATGGGCTACAATATCGCCAAATACCTACCGTACGGACCGATCAAAGAAGTAATGCCGTATCTCATTCGTCGTGCGCAGGAAAATACTTCCGTTGCCGGACAAACCGGACGAGAGCTTTCATTGATTGAGAAAGAAATCAAAAGAAGAAAACAAGCTTAATCTTCATTTAGACTATGGGGCAACGACTTTGTACAATTCCACAATTGTACTAACTTGCCCTTTCAATTATGGCAGACCAATTCTTTGCAGAAATCATTCTTCCACTGGCTTTGCCGGGAACTTTCACTTATGAAATTTCGCCCGCCGATTTGCCTTACCTGAAAATCGGGCAAAGGGTATCCGTTCCTTTTGGAACCAATAAACTCTACACCGGAATTGTGTATTCCATTCATCAAAACAAACCCGAATTATTCAAAACCAAAGAAATCGACACGATTCTCGACAGCGAACCTTTGGTGACCCAAATTCAGATTAAATTTTGGGAATGGATGGCGGATTATTACATGAGCTCGTTGGGTGAAGTCTATCGGAATGCTTTTCCCACGGCACTAAAATGGGAAAGTGAAACTTTTGTAAAATTTATCGGAACCATTAACAAGATCGAAGAGAAACTTTCCGAAGAGGAATGGATGGTGGTGAATGCACTCGACAAAAAGGGAATTCTTGCCGTGAGCGAAGTAGCCAAAATTGTCGAAAGAAAATTTGCCATAAAAGTCATCAAATCCCTTTGGGAAAAAGGAATTCTTCAGCTCGATGAAGTCCTGAAAGAAAAATACACACCCAAAGTTGAACTTTTTGTAAAAGTAATTCCGGATTTGAAAACGAATGAGAAATTATTCAATCAATCCATTGATAAACTAAAAAACGCACCCAAACAGCGCGAAACTTTATTGCAATTAATTGTTGAAGAAGCTCAAAACCCCAAACCGATTAAAATATCGGCTTACCTAAAAAAATACGGCGGAAATCATTCCCTGTTTCGTTCGCTGGAAGAAAAAGGATTGGTGGAAATCTACAACCTTGAAATTTCAAGAATTCAGAAAGTAGAGCAGGATATTATAGATTCCGAACAATTAAATTTGGAACAAAATCAAGCGCTGAGATCCATTGAGGAATTCTTCCAAAACGATAAATCTGTTTTACTTCACGGTGTGACTTCCAGTGGGAAAACTGAAATTTATATTAAACTCATCGAACAATTTATAGAAGAAGATAAAACCACTTTGTTTCTATTGCCGGAAATTTCGCTTAGCTCACAGATGGTGCAAAGAATTCGTAAACATTTTGGCGACAAAGTCGGGATTTATCATTCCAAATTCAATCAAAATGAACGCGTAGAATTATGGGAGAAAACTTTAAACGATGACTATAAAATCGTTTTGGGGCCACGTTCTGCTTTGTTTTTGCCGTTTCAGAATTTAGGATTGGTAATTGTAGATGAAGAACATGAAACCGTTTATAAACAAACTGATTTCAAACCTTTTTTCCATGCACGCGACATGGCTTTGGTCTTGGCCAACTTTTTCAAAGCAAAGGTAATTCTCGGTTCGGCAACGCCGTCTTTGGAGTCCTATCACAATGCCCAAACCGGAAAATATGGATACGTGGAACTGACTAAACGTTTTACCGAGGTGAAAATGCCGAAAATTGAACTCGTGGATTTACGCACGGCGATGCGCACCAAAGAAATTACGGGCGATATTTCCCATAGTTTGCGCGATGCGATGGAAGAAACCATTCGTGAAAAAAAGCAAGTACTGATTTTCCAGAACCGACGTGGTTTTGCGCCTGTGATGGAATGTCTTTCATGCGGTCATTCGCCTTTCTGTCCGAACTGCGATGTGCCGCTGACTTTTCATAAATTTTCCAATTCACTCAGGTGTCATTATTGCGGTCATTCACAGGCAAGGCCTTATAAATGTTCCAATTGTCAAAGTCAGGAGTTGACCACAAAAGGAATTGGAACAGAGCAGATTGAAGTGCAATTGCAATGGCTTTTCCCGAAACTCAAAATCGCCAGAATGGACATTGATGCGATGCGGAGAAAAAATGCCTACGAAAAAACTTTGGAAGCTTTTGAAGAACAGGAGATTGACATCTTGGTGGGGACGCAGATGATTGCCAAAGGTTTGGATTTTTCAAATGTGGGATTGGTGGGTGTGATTCGCGCTGACTCTATGTTGAATTTCCCGGATTTTCGGGCGCACGAAAAGGCTTTTCAATTATTGACGCAAGTCGCAGGACGAGCCGGCAGACGAAATGAACAGGGAAAAGTGTTGATTCAGACATTTAATCCCGACCATGAAGTGCTTCAAAATGTGACGCGTTATGATTATGAAAAAACCGCCAGAGATATTTTATACGAACGAAAATCTTTTTATTATCCGCCGTATTTGCGTTTGATTCGGATTACTTTTCGTCATGCAAAAAAAGACAGACTCGATAAGGTTTCGGAAGAATTTGTCAAATTGCTCAAGCCACAATTCGATGAGAAATACTTATTGGGTCCGGAAGAACCTTCGATTGGTCGAATTCGAAATTTATTCATTAAAAATGTATTGATTAAAATTCCTGAAAATGCTTCACCACAAAAGGTTAAAAATTTGATTTCAAAAGCGATCGAATCTTTGCATACGGTGAAGGCATTTCGTTCAGTTCGAATTGAAATTGACGTGGATCCACAATAAAATTGTAGTCCTTTTTTGAATGATTCGAAGAAAATCAAATCTTACTGTAACTTTTGAATTGAATTCTCTACCAATAATAAAGTTATTTTGCATGAATAAAGAATTCCAATTGGAATTCAAATAACACCAAAGTGAACAATGATAAAAATCCGCGGTTTAAACAAATCATATAAAATGGGTGCTAATTCGCTTCATGTTTTGAAGGGAATCGATTTGGATGTCGAAGAAGGCGAATTTGTTGCAATTATGGGTGCTTCAGGCTCAGGGAAATCCACTTTGCTGAACATCATCGGGATGTTGGATACGCACGATACGGGTTTGTATGAACTCGACGGATTTAAAATTGAAAAATTAACCGAAACAAAAGCTGCGAATTATCGGAATAAATTTCTTGGATTTATTTTCCAATCTTATAACCTGATTAATTTCAAAAATGTATTGGAAAACGTTGCTTTGCCACTATATTATCAGAAAGTAAGTCGAAGCAAACGCGCCGAAATAGCGATGAGTTATTTGGAAAGAGTGGGCTTGAAGCCTTGGGCGCATCATTTGCCGAATGAACTTTCGGGCGGACAAAAACAAAGAGTTGCCATTGCGCGGGCTTTGGCTGCCAAACCCAAACTTTTATTGGCCGACGAACCCACCGGAGCTTTGGATTCCAAAACTTCGCAGGAGGTAATGCGTTTGATCCAGGAAATCAATGACGAAGGAAAAACCATTTTGATGGTAACGCACGAAGATGAAATTGCAAATATGTGCAAACGAATTGTGCGCTTGAAAGACGGTGTGATCATCAGCGATGACAGGGTTCAACAAGTCCGAGCTGAGGTGAATTTAGAAAATAATAGGAATAATTCAAATCTGGAAGATGTTTGATCTGGACCGCTGGCGCGAAATATGGGCTTCGATTGCAAGCAACAAACTGCGGACAATCCTTTCGGGATTTACCATTTCGCTGGCATTGTTTGTTTTCATCATATTGTTCGGAATGGGAAATGGTTTGCAGAACGGTTTTCAGAAAGAATTCTTCCAAGCCGGTGCTTTGAATATGTACATCTTTGGAACACAGACTTCAGAATCTTATGCCGGTTATCAGAAAGGTAGAAACATCATCCTGGAAAATGAAGATCTTAATTATATTCTGGAAAATTATTCTGACCGGATTAAATACATAAGTGGAGAATACGACCAGCAGCTGATGGTGAAATTCGGTGGTGAATCTGGTTCTTATTCTGTTAAAGGAGTTAATTCAGATTATATCCACATGGTCAATAATCAGTTGGACAAAGGAAGATTTCTGAGCGATGATGACCTAAAAAGTCAGACAAAATCGGTGGTTTTAGGGCGAATGGTAATTGAGGATTTGATGAAAGGTGCTGATCCAATTGGTAAATACATCAACATAGGAAGCGGAATGTATGAAATCGTCGGTATATTTTCTAGCAAAAGCAATGATGACCGCGAAGAGCGGATGATATTTGTTCCCTTGACGACTTTACAAACTATTTACGGAACCAAAGATTTACCCACTATAACCGTTGCACCCAAAGATGGACTTTCAACTTCTGCTTTGGGCGAATTTGCAGATGATCTGAGAAGTGATTTGAAATCCCGTCACAAAGTCAGTCCGACGGATCCTTCCGGAATCCGCATTTGGGACTCGTCTCAACAAATGAGTGATACCAATGCATTTTTCTTTGTTTTGACCATCATTGTTTTTTTCATTGGTGGCGGAAGTTTGGTTGCTGGCGTGGTAAGTATCGGAAATATCATGGTATTCAGTGTGAAGGAACGAACCAAAGAAATTGGAATCAGAAAAGCACTTGGCGCTACACCCTACAAAATCATTACGTTGATTATGCAGGAAGCCGTTATGATTACCTTGTTGTTTGGCGTCATCGGGATTTTATTGGCAACGCTTTTGGTTGAAAATATCAATGAAGGTTTGGTGGATTATTTTATTTATGATCCGGGTGTAAGTACCGTATCGCTGGTGATGGCATGTGTGATTTTATTTGTTGCCGGATTTTTGGCCGGATTTCTTCCGGCAAGATATGCTGCGAAAATCAAACCAATTGATGCTTTGAGAGATGATAAGTAGGGGTTTAGAGAATAGAGAATAGAACAGATAGATATACAATAATACAAAATACAGTATACAAATTTAAAAATGAAACCCATAATATTTGACAGAGACGCCTGGTCTGAAGTTTATTCGGCGATTCGCAAAAACAAATTGAGGACGATGCTTACCATGATCGGTGTAGCTTGGGGAATGTTTCTGTTTGTTTCACTTTTGGGTTCCTCCAAGGGAGTTCAGAATGGATTTGATAAGATTTTTGCCAATGCAGCGACCAATAGTCTTTTTGTCTGGATGCAACAAACGGCAATTCCTTTTGAAGGTTATCAGAGAGGGCGGATGTTGGAACTGAAGATGGAAGACATTGAAGCGATCAAAGCAAACTTTCCTCAGATTCAA
This sequence comes from Moheibacter sp., assembly GCF_049672845.1. Lineage (NCBI taxonomy): Bacteria > Pseudomonadati > Bacteroidota > Flavobacteriia > Flavobacteriales > Weeksellaceae > Moheibacter > Moheibacter sp. Next base: position 98,340 of record NZ_JBATWT010000024.1, on the reverse strand, counting down.
AAGATTGCGCCCAGAAGTCAGGAAGGGAGCGTGACAGTCAAATTTGGAACTAAATACAGTACTTATAGCGTTTCAGGGGATTATCCCGAGCAAAACGAAATGTTTAAAAAACCCATTGTTCAAGGAAGGTTTATAAATCCGGATGACATCACATACGGAAAAAAAGTATGTGTCATTGGGATAGATATTCTCGATGAACTTTTTCCCGAAGGTGTAGATCCAATGGGCAAAATGATTCAAATCGGATCAGGTATGTACACGGTTGTCGGAGTGTATCAGCAAGGTTCGATGGGTTTTGGCCGGAATAATGAAATTCATATTCCGTTTACCACTTTTCAGCGGGTTTACAATCGACAGGGTGTGGTGAATTATGTAATCATCAATGCGAAAGACAATGTGGATATCGTGGCATTTGAAAAACAAATCAAAGATTACCTGAAAGAAAGAAAAATAGTTCATCCTAATGATACACAGGCGATTGGTGGGTTTAATCTTGGAGAGAATATGAACAAAATGTTTTCTTTTATGAACGGACTTCAGCTTTTGGCAATTGTCGTGGGGGCATTGACGTTATTTTCAGGTGTGATTGCGATTGCGAGTATTTTACTGATTACCGTTTCAGAACGAACCAAGGAATTCGGAATTCGGCGGGCTTTGGGAGCTGTTCCCGGGCAAATTCGTTCGCAGATTTTATTGGAATCCATCGTTTTGACGATGATTGCCGGACTTTCGGGAATTGTAGGGGCTAGTTTTGTGCTTTTTCTGATAAATTCGTCTGTGGACAGTGATGCTTTTCCATTTATAAATGCTTCGGTAGATGTAACAACTTTGGGAATTGCACTACTTATTATGATAGTGATGGCGATGCTCGCCGGACTGATTCCTGCTCAGCGTGCGATTTCAATCAAACCTATTGATGCTTTGAGAGACGAGTGATTGGAGTGGGAGAGTTGTAGGGTTGGAGAGTTGGAGAGTGAAATTAGATTTAGAATAAAAAAAATACGAATTTCGTCAAACGAAAATAAGAATGAAAAAAGGTTTAAAAATTTTATTGATTGTTCTGTTTGTGGGAGCGGTAATCGCGGCTTTGTTTTATATGTACAATACGAGTACCAAAGACAATGAAAAATACGAAACAACCGAAGTAACGGTTCGGGATATTTCAACCAAAGCGGTTGCGACGGGAGCGGTTAAACCCAGAGAAGTAATTGAGATCAAACCCAATATTTCGGGAGTGATTTCCGAAATTCATGTGGAAGAAGGGCAAACGGTAGAGAAAGGTGCTTTGATTGCGACGCTTCGTGTAATTCCAAACGTTCAAAGTCTGAATGCGGCGCAACAACAAATTAATTCTGCCAGAATTACTTTGAACAATGAACAGATTCAATTCAACCGAACCAAATCTCTGTATGATCAGGGCGTATTGCCAAAACAAGAGTACGACAATGCACTGGCAACTTATCAGATGGCGCAACAAAACCTGAAAGCTGCTCAAAGCGATTATAAAATTGCCCAAACCGGGATTGCGCCGGGATTGGAGCAATATGCCACAATTCAAATCCGAGCAACGATTTCGGGGATGATTTTATCAATTCCGGTCGAAATCGGGAATACGGTTCAGGAAATCAATAATTTCTCTGTGGGAACAACCATTGCAACCATGGCCGATGTGAACCAAATGATTTTTGAAGGAAATGTGGACGAAGCCGATGTGGGAAAACTAAAAGAAGGAATGAAATTGACCATCACCATCGGGGCTTTGCCTGACGAACAATTTGAAGGTGTTTTGAATTATATTTCGCCTTCGGGTGTGGATACAAGTGGAATTGTGCAGTTTGAAATCAAGGCTGATGTGAATCTGAAACAAGACATTTTCCTTCGTGCCAATTACAGTGCCAATGCAGAAGTGATTTTGTCCGAAGCCAAAAATGTAGTGACTTTGGAATCGGCTCATATTCAGTACGATGATAAAGGACAAGCGTATGTTGAAGTTTTGAAACCGGGGACCGAAAAATATGACCAGCCGGTTTACCAGAAAAAAATATTGGAAACCGGAATTTCAGATGGTGTTTATACCGAAGTCAAAAGCGGATTGAAAAAAGGAGATCAAGTTAAAGTTTTCAACACAGACCTTGAAGAAAGTCCGCAGGGAGGACCGAGAAGAGGTTGATAAATGAAAATAGAATAAATGAAAATCCGGCAATTTTTTGTCGGATTTTTTTATAGTGTTTGTTAAATTTTAAATTAATGAAAAAAAATAGTTACTTTTGAGAGTTTGTAGGAGTTAACCAACATAAATCTTTGAGGCCGGATTTTTAATTTTTACAAATAACAATTAACACAAAAGAGGAAATGAGATTACGTAAATTCATATTACCAATTGCTTTGGTGATATCTTCGATTGCATTCAGTCAACAAAAATCATACAATTTACCCCCGGGTTATTACCTTGATACCCAAAAACATATTTTTGATTTATCTCATAAATTAGAAGGGAATTATGACTACGAAGTTTCAGTTGATAAATTAAAGTTCCTCAAGGAAGTTTCATCAGAAGAATTAAACCAGACCTCTCCTGAATACCAGCAGTATATTAAAGAAATGAATGAATTCGTGAACGGGCTTTCACGAAAGATAAGAGATATATATTCCTTGCCGGAATTGTGGTATGTCTATGCATTTGATCAGGAATTAAAACAACGTTTACAAACAATAAAATAAAAAGATTTATGAAAAAGATTTTAGGACTATTTTTGTTTGTAATTTTTTATCAGGTGGGAGCTCAGACATATCCAATGAGCTCAGCCAATAACGGACAAACCATTGTAACCTGTACAGGAACTTTTACAGATGATGGAGGAGCAGGAGCAAATTATTCCAATAACATCACTAATCGAACATTAACATTTTGTACGGCCAATCCTGGTGAACTGCTCCGTTTTAATTTCACTTCGTTCAATACGGAAGCAAATTATGATATTTTAGAAATCTTCAATGGACCGACCGCTACCGGTATGCCGGCACAGACATTATCAGGTAATTTAGGGGCATTTGTTTTCATATCCAATCAGCCGGGTGGATGTGTGACATTCAGATTTAATTCAGATTATGGAGTCAACCGACCGGGATGGGTTGCAGACATTTCATGTGTAGAACCATGTGTAGCTCCAACAGCAGTTTTAGCCGATACCGCGACAGAGGAGATTTGTGCATCCAGCGCAGTAGCCCCAGGAGATTTAACGGTAAATTTTGACGCTTCAGGTTCATACAGTAATGATAGTTATACAATTTCTTCTTATGAGTGGAACTGGGGAGATGGAACCACATCTGTTACCACAACTCCTGTAACAACTCATACTTTTCCCGATGATCCCGGAATCTATACTGTAACGCTGAAAGTAAGAACCAATAACACAGGAACAGATCCTCTGGGATGTCTGAGTTCCAATACAGCAGTCAAGCTTGTTATGGTTTTGCCACCACCAAATTTCGAAGGCTCTACAGAAGGTCCGATAACTATATCCTGTGGTGATACAGTCGAATTAACCGGAATTGCCGGATCTCAGATAATTACCCAGGAGCCACCACCAAATGTAGGAAGTGAAATTTCTTTACCAGATGGAGACGGTGTAAGTTATTATTCTTATTTGGATCTGACAGGTTATTTTCCACCGGGAGCTACACTTTCCGCATCTTGTTTTCCCGAAATAATGATTGAGCTTGAACATTCATTTGCGGGTGACTTATGGATTGACCTTATTGCCCCCACGGGTGAAGAAGTAAGGCTCTTCAACGGGTATGGACCATTTGGGGGACAAAAATTCGGATGGTGTGTAAATGGTGCGGACAATCTTCAGCCCGGTTGTGTGGCGCCTTATCATATTGTTTCTTCAGGAGGAATAAACTGGGGCGCAGCAGAGGGTTATACAAATACAACTCAAACTTGTGATGTATATCCTGGGCCATGTGAGTCAGGGCAATATTTCCTTCAAGGAGCTACATTCAATTCTTCAGGCTCCTTTAATAGTTTAGTAGGAGCGGAACTTAATGGTGTGTGGGTATTAAAAATTTCTGATGAATGGGCGATTGATGACGGATTTATCAGCAGCTGGTCAATTAGTTTCCCAGGAGATTGTTATTCAGATCTTGAAACAGAAACACCAATTCTTGACGGAGGACTTTGGACTCATACAGGAGCAGGTCCTGCTGTACCTACTTCACAAACAGTAGCAAATGAGCCTATTCTTCCAACAGGTATGGATCCTTGTCCGGGTGAAGCAGACTGTACAGGAAATCAGTTATCAAATACAATTACAGTAGGACCGTTTAATCAGGCAGGAACTTATGTTTATTCATTTAATGTCACTGATGAGTACGGTTGTGAATTTGTACATGAGGTTGAAATAATAGTGGAAGGAGTGGAAACTGAATTTGAAGAAATTCAGACGGAATATTGCCAAAATGCTACGCCCGAGCCACTACCATCTGTGTCTGCCAATGGTGTTCAGGGAACTTGGAGCCCCGCAGTGATCGACACTTCCGTTGTAGGAGGTCCAACCATTTATACTTTTACTCCTGATAGCGATGAATGTGGATCAATCTACGAAATCGAAGTTACAATTACCGAACTGTTGCAGACAGATTTCACAATCAATCAAGAATATTGTCAGGATGATGAGGCCGATACATTACCGTTGATTTCAAATCAAGGGTATGCGGGAACCTGGTTTCCAGCCGAAATCAACACATCGGAATTTGGCGTATTTACTTATACATTTACACCTGATGATGTATGTGTAGAAACTTTCGAAATAGAAATTACTATTAATGAAAGATTGATTCCTGCATTTACAGAAATCGAACCGATTTGTCAAAATACGACACCGCCTGCATTAAATCTTACTTCCAATAATGGAATTCCGGGTACCTGGTTGCCGGCTGTCATTGATACAAATGTTGATCCGGGAGAGTACGAATACGTATTTACACCTGATGAAGGAGAATGTGCCACACCTTTAACCATAATTATTACAATCAGTGAAGAGCAAGCAGTTGATATTAACCTTCCCAACACCTATTGTGAAGGAAGTGCTCCGGACAATCTACCAACTGTTTTAGATAACGGTGTAATCGGCCATTGGATTCCTGCAATTATTGATACCAACACTTTAGGGACTTCGACTTATACTTTTTATCCGGATGATGGGCAATGTGCACTTGAAACTCCTTTTGTGATAGAAATTTATCCGAACCCAGAATTAAATCCAGTCGCGATTCAGGAAATATGTGACGATGATTTCGATGGTGTTTATGAAACGGACCTTACAGATTTGAACGTTGCACTAGGAGGAGGCACCGGAATTACCTATATTTATTATGGTTCACTTGCAGATTTTAACAATGATAACCCGATTCCTGCAGGTCAATTGAACAATTATCAGTTTACGTCACTTCCTGCTACAATTTATGTAGTAGGGCAAAGCGGAGAAGGATGCCGTTCTGCAGAAATTCCAGTTCAGTTCCTGGCTCAGGATATAGTACCGCATAATTCAGGTCCTTTTGGTCCGATCGAATATTGTCCGGAAGACACAGTTGATCTGACACAATTTACAGGTAACATTGGCGGCGGAGGAGCTGATTATAATTATTACAATACTTTGAATGACGCCAGAAATCAGACAAATCAAATCAATAATCCGGCTACTTTTACACCGGGGACAACACAGACATCTGTTTTCGTCAGACTGAATATGGCGGATTATTGTCCGGCATTTGTGGAAATTTTGCTAGAGCGTTTACCAACGCCAACCTTGCAGATTTCAGAATCTTCCATGATTTTATGTGAAGGAGACAGTTTTGAAGCTACGGCCACAAGCGATGATCCCGATGCCACTTTTCAATGGACTTTTGATGACGGGACAGTTATGACAGGTCCGGTTCAGACCATTGACCAGATCGGTACTTACACCATTGTGGCTTTCAGTGCAGACGGATGTATAAGCGAAGAAAGAACATTGACTGTGAGTTTACCATCTACTCCTGTGATTACCGGAATTGAAATGGGTAATAATTTTGTCATTGTCAGTGCTACCAACAACAGTGAAGGACCACTGGAATATTCGTTAGATGGTGTTTTATGGCAGAGTACGCCTCAGTTCAACAATTTGATTCCGGGTGAAACTTATACAATATGGGTAAGATCGCGCGGATGTATGATTGAAAAATATGACCTGACACTCTTGAGCGTTCCGAATCTGATTTCACCAAACAATGACGGTAAAAACGATACCTGGACCATTCGCGGAATCGAGGCAACACCTGGCGCTACCATTAAAATATTTGACCGTTATGGTAAAATATTTGTCGATACCAATTTCGAAGGAAATTATGAATGGAATGGTAAATATTTAGGAAACAATGTACCATCGGGTGATTACTGGTACATCCTGCACATACCCTCGGACGGTATCCTTGCAGAACGAAAATTTGTGGGACATATCTCGGTAAGAAATCAGTAGAATATGGATTGCCAATTAAAATTTTTCCAGAATTATAATTAAATTTGAGGGACTGTCTTGAAAAAGGCAGTCCCTTTTTACTGACACATGAAATATATTGCATTATTAACCGGATTATTTTTTGGGCTAATGGTTTATGCGCAGCAGGATTGTGAAATCAATACCATAAATCCGGATTTTGAAGAGCCGGTGATTGCGCAAAGCGGTTGGCCTACTTTCATGGATGCTTCTCAGGTACCTGGTTGGAGTACCACAGCTCCCGATAATCAGATTGAAATCTGGCCGAATTCCAATAACGGTGGCGGGATTGCTGCTTATTCAGGTAGTCAGTACATAGAGCTCAATGCCAATTATTCTTCAGGCGTTTATCAGGATTTTGCCACACCTATGGCAGGAATTGTTTTCAACTACAGTTTTGCGCACAGTGCCAGAAACCTGGCTACAAGCGGATTTGATGTGGTAGGAGTCTATGCCGGCCCGCCGGGTGGCCCGCTGATTGAACTTGGCCAGTATTCAAGTGAAGTCTGGACAGGCTGGCAGGTTTATACCGGAACTTATACAGTGCCTGCAGGACAGACGGTTACCCGATTTGAATTCCGGGCGGTAAGTACAGCTTCTTTTGATAATACAGTAGGTAATTTTCTGGATGCAATTGAATTTACTTCCAATTTTGGACTTGCTTCGGCACCTGAAATTTCTCTTTCTTGCGAAGACAATGTTGCCACAGGGATTGTTTCGATTGGTTCAGGCAGCTGGACGATTGATCCCGGAAATCCATCTCCGACCATCATTGATGATCCGATTTCCAATACACCGACTATTTCAGGATTTATTTTGTCGGGAGATTATCATTATACATGGTCAAACGGTTTTTGTGAAGCCGAATTAACTGTGCATTACAATAACGAACAGATCCCGGTTCTGGAAGAATTGATTTCAACTGAAGTTTGTGACAATGAAAATATAATTGATTTGACGCAGTACAATACGTTGTTTTCAGATGAATTGGGCGTGAGTTTCTTCTATTATCAAAACCAGGCTGATGCCGATGCGGGTAATAATAATTTTATTCCAAATCCGACCTCATACATTGTCAACGAATCGCAGACTTTGTATGTAAGACTTGTGAAAAATCATTTTTGCGATACTGTGCTGGAACTTGAATTGAACCTTAACACAGCTCCAGTAGCAGAAAATCCTGTAAGCCTCGGACCTGAATGTGATGAAGACGGAGATGGATGGGTAGAATTTAATTTGGAAGATGCCATACCTTTATTAGTGCCCTCTCAACCCGGAAATCTGAATTATACTTTTTATTTAAACCAGTCCGATGCAGAATCAGGGAACAACCCTCAGAATCCTTTAGTAAACATTGCAACGGGTTCTACACAGACTTATTGGGTAGTTATTTCAGATGGAGTTTGTCGTAGTTTTTCCACAATTATTTTAATTGCCAATGAATCTGTGCAGAATGTGACCAATCAGACCGAATTAGAACCTAAAATGCTTTGTGATGAAGACTTTGACGAATTTATTACTGTTGATCTGACGGAGTGGCATGATGAACTGATTCTTTCCGATCTCGGAATTCAATTCAGCTATTTTATGAGCCAGACAGATGCTGAAAACGAAACCAATCCCATTACAAATTATTTGAATTATCCTGTTACAGATAGTCCGACTATTATTTGGGTGGTAATAAAAAATGAGGCAGGATGCCGGGAAATCAGGTATGTGGAATATGAAATAGGCGAAAAAATTCCGGTAAATGCTTCTGAATTCCAATTAGAACCTTTTTGCTCCAATGTATTGGATTTAACTCAACTTGAAACAGAAATCTCAAATGAAACCGGTATACATTTTTATTATTATACCGATATAAATTCAGCTGAGTCCGGTGGAAATGATTTTATAATCAATCCCGCTCAGTTTCCTGTAAATTCAGATGGTATGGTTTACGTGAGACTTGAAAAAGACGGATTTTGTCCGGAAATTGTATTGCTGATTTATCAGCAGGGAGAAGAGGTGCCTCATCAGCCTGAACCCTATGGTTTAAGCGGAATGTGTGAGGATCAGACACTCGATTTGTCAGAAATTATTATACAAATCACATCAGACAGTTCGGTTGTTGTAAATTATTTCGAAACTGAAAATGATGCTGTTCTGAATCAGAATCCGATTGTGAATTATACAGCTTATAATCCTGCTTCAAACTCCGGTACGCTCTATGTGCGTCTGGAGCTTACAGATTTTTGTCCGGTAGTTTTGCCTTTCAGTTTTGAAAGATCATTAATGCCGGTAAATCCCTTTGACAGTTTGCCTACACTTTGTCCGGGAAATGAACTTCTGTTGGATGCAGGTGGGGAATATCCGGATGAAAATTATGAATGGAACTGGGAGGGAGGTTCGACGACCGGTTCTGAACTGAACATTGACCAACCGGGAACTTATCATTTGACTATAACTACAGAGGAAGGTTGTTCTGAAACATTTACTCTTGAAATCTCACAGCCGGAACCACCGGTTATTTTAAATATTCAAATTGGCGATACTTATATAATTGTAGAAACTTCAGGTAACAGTACTGCTCTGGAATTCTCTTTGGACGGTGTTTTCTGGCAAACTAGCCCAAGATTTGACAACCTTATCCCGGGCGAAGAATACACCGTGTTTGTAAGGGAAAGCGGATGCGATCCGGTAAGCAAAACATTCAGTATTTTGTTTATTTCCAATTTCATATCGCCCAATGGAGACGGGAAAAATGATACTTGGATCATAAGGGGTTTGAATAATTCTGCAGAATGTAGTGTTAAAATATTTGACCGGTATGGAAAAATCTTTGTAGATTCGGGATTTCAAATATCCGATAATTTTAATTGGGATGGTAAGTATAAAGGCGAAACAGTTCCTTCCGGTGATTATTGGTACATCATTACAACCCGAGATGAGGATATGGTTGAAATGAAATATATTGGACATATTAGCGTTAGGAACAGATAGGAACACACATGAGAAAAATTTTTTTTACGGCTATTTTTGTAATAATATCCTTTCAGGCAATGGGTCAGGAAGGATTACCTTTTTACAAACATTATTTGGTAAGCGACAAGTATTTGATTAACCCGTCTTATGCGGGAGCAAATCCTGAAGTTTTAAGTGTAGCAGGAACATATAGAAACCAGTGGGCAGATTTGCCTGAAAGTCCCAATACTCAGACATTGAGTGTGCATTCAACGGTTGTGGATCGTCTTGCATTTGGACTTTATGTTTTCAATGACCAGAATGGACTTTCAAGTCTGCGAGGAGTTAATCTTTCGGCAGCTTACCATATTCCGATTAATTCACAAAGAGATTACCGAGACAATGAAACTGAAGATTTATTTTCATTTGGTTTGTCATATAATTTTTTCCAACAGCGTCTGGATCTTGACAAAGTAATTGTCAATGACCCAAGCGATCCAGTTTTAAATGATCCGAATTATAATCTGAATTATTTCAACCTCGGGGTTTCATTTAAATATGCCGGTGCATTTGGAGGCGTGTCGGTTTTGGATATTCCTTTGACGCAAAACGAAGCCATTGCCAACGGAATAGAACCACTGCCTACCTGGTATTATTTCCTTTTGGGTTACCATGTTTATCTTGGTGATGCTTTCCGTTTGGAGCCTTCTGTTGTGATGAATCTTAATTCCAATTCAGAACGTCAGTTTGATTTGAATTTAATGTCGCACATTTCTTTTGGTGATAGAGAACAAGGATTGGATTTAGGGGTTTCTTACCGTCAGGATATTGACAAAAACGGTTCACAAGGATTGAGTATTTCTCCGATTATGAAAATGAAAATAGGTGGATTGAAAATAGGGATGGCGTATGACATAGGTCTTTCTGACATTGCAAAAGAAGCCGGAAACGGAATCCTATTCAGTTTGGGTTATGACTTTGCCAATCCTTTTAATCCGGATTTCAGATAAAATTATTTTTTAATTCTAAATACAAAATCACCTCAATCGGGGTGATTTTTTTGTTTTTAAAAGATTTTCACCAATTTTTTTAAACATCAACAAATCATATAATATACTGATAATTAATTATTTAATAATTAATTAAAAAATAATTTATAAAAATACAGTACTTTGTTTTGCATAATACTATCTTTTGTTTATATATTTGCAATACAAATACAGATTGTGAGATGGATATAGAAAAAACAAAAACGCAAATGAGAAAAGGCATACTCGAGTATTGCATTCTCAGCATCATCAAAAGAGGTGGCGATGCCTATGCGTCCGATATCATTGACGAACTGAAAAAGTCGGAAATGATTATAGTGGAAGGCACGCTTTATCCGCTTTTGACGAGACTAAAGAACGAAAATCTTCTCAATTACCGTTGGGAAGAATCCACATCCGGTCCGCCAAGAAAATATTACACCCTTACCGAAGACGGTATTTCGTTTCTAAGCGAATTGGCAGAAACCTGGAAACAATTACAAGATGCAGTAAATAAAGTAACCTTAGATACAAATCAACATGGATAAGACGATATCAATCAGTTTAGGCGGTTTCTCGTTCATAGTGGACGACCGCGCTTTCTTTAAACTAAAGAATTATTTGGACGACATCAGACGTTCGCTTCAGGGAATGGAAGGAACAGAAGATATCATTGCTGATGTGGAAGTCAGAATTGCCGAAATTTTCAAGGAAAAATTAGGTGCAAGAGAAGTGGTAAACGAGCAGGATGTGGACCACATCATAGAAGTAATGGGAAGACCAGAACAATATGTAGATGAAGATTTGGAAGAAACAACTTCCTATAAATCAGGAAGCAGCTATAAACAAACTGCTTCGGGCGAGAAAGTAAAAAGGAAACTTTACCGCGACCCGAACGACAAAATCATTGCAGGTGTTCTTTCAGGACTGGCACATTATTTAGGAGTTGAAACCTGGGTGACAAGATTACTGTGGATTGTGATTTTCTTTTCAGATGTGTTCATTTCCGGTGCTTCGCTTACCATCATTAGTTACATTGTCCTTTGGATTATTTTGCCAAAGGCAGAAACGGCAACCCAGAAATATGAGATGTATGGTCAGGCAGGTGATTTCGAAACCATAAAAAAAAATGCCAGCCAGGCAGCATCTGAAATGAAAGGCGTGGCTCGCGATGCCTCCTCTACATTGGGAAACCTGTTCAGTGTATTGGGTAAAATCATTCTGATTTTTATAGGAATTATGTTGATTTGTACCGGAATCGGATTGATCATCGGAGCCATCGCCCTTTTGATTACTGCAAGCAGCGAATTACCAGTTCAGTTTTTCGGATATGTAGTGGATTATGAATGGCAGGATTGGGGGGCCAAAGCATTGATCTTAATTCTTATGACAATTCCCGCAATTCTTTTGATCATCTTAGGCGCAAGACTTATATCAAGCCGTGTGAAAACCAATAAAACTTTTGTCTTGAGCGCAGTCGTTCTTTGGTTTATTGCATTAATCGCTTCGGCTGTCCTTGTCGGAACTTTGTTCAAAAACTTTACGCAGGACATTGAATTTACCGATAAAAAAGCTTACACAATTGCTGCTGACACTTTGACGCTTTCGTTTGAAGAATACAAAGATTTTGGAAAGCGGAAAATCAAATGGACAATTGACAACGATATGGGCGGATTTGTTCATTTCGATGGGAAATTGCACAGAAAGATTTATGATGACATCGAAATCAAAACTTCTCCAAATGATCAGGTTTCAGTTGAAATACTTTATTATTCAAAAGGAAGCAGTATGGATGATGCCCGTAAAAATGCCGATATGATTACTTATAATTACAAAGTAAATTCAAAGGGCGAAATCATTTTTGATAATTATCTGTCACTGCCCGAAAATTCCAAATTCCGTGACCAACTGGTTTCAATCGTGGTTTATGTTCCGAAAGGAAAAACGATTTATGCAAAAAATGTTGATGACTTGATTTTTTATGATGAATTTGAAAATGACAGAGATTATGAAGACGGAACCAACAAATTTTATAAATTTGTAAACAATCAGTACGAATGTCTGAATTGCGGATGGAATTCTTCCGAAGATTCAATCCATACCGAATTTGATTCAGACAGTGCGAAAGTGCGCATCACAAAAGATGGCGTGCACATTCAGGACGGTGACGAAAAAGTAATTATTAACAAGAACAAAATAAACATTTCAGATGGTACAGATTCTGTTAACATTGACATCTCTGGTAATTGATTTAATCGTATCATTCATCAGCTGATAAAGACTCAGACCTCACTGAATAAGTGTAAAATTAAAACCGGATGTTATATTCCGGTTTTTTTCTGCCTTAAAATGTATCTTTGCTTAGATTCGAAATTTACTAAATGAAAAAAATTCTTGGCAGAAATATTTTGAAACTGATTGGCTGGAAACTTGATATTTCAGTTCCAGTTCACAATGTTCCCAAATGCGTATTGGTCGCGGCTCCGCATACAACTAACTGGGATTTTTTCTATACAATTATTTCCTTTTGGGCAATGGAAATTCCTATGAAATTCTTCATCAAAGATTCTTGGACCAAACCTTGGTATGGATTCATCATTGAATCCTTGGGCGGAATCGGGATTGACCGATCACAACGCGCCAATAGGGTGGATTATGCTGCAGAACTGCTTAAAAATTCAAATCGTCTTTATATGCTCAATACGCCCGAAGGCTCACGTTCCCGTGCCGAAAAGTGGAAAACCGGATTTTATTATATGGCGCAGAAAGCCGAAGTTCCGATTTTACTGGCTTATTGTGATTATGAAAAGAAAATAGCCGGAATCGGGAAAGTAATTCATTTGGAAAATAAATCCAAAGAAGAAGTGCTGACCGAAATCCAGGATTTTTACTTGAACATCAAAGGAAAACATCCGGAAAACTATAACCCAAAAATATTCTGATGGACAAACAAGCCAAACTCGAAAAACTGAACCAAATGAGTGCTAACACGCTGATGGAAACGCTTGAAATCCAATTTTCCGATTTCGGGGAAGATTTTATGGAAGCTACGATGCCGGTTTCGCCCAAAGTTCATCAGCCTTATGGAATCCTTCACGGCGGCGCAAGCATTGCACTTGCCGAAACCGTGGGAAGCGTTTTATCGGCCACTTCGATTGATACTCAAAAATTTAAATCGGTGGGAATGCAGATGACTTCCAATCATTTACGTCCGAAAAGAGAAGGAGTGGTAACGGCCCGTGCCGAATTCGTACGAAAAGGAAGCAGAGTTCATCTGATAAAAATCGAAATCCGCGACGAAGAAGGACAGATGGTTTGCTATTGCCACCTTACGACTTCCATTGTGCCGAATGATTATGTTTAATTAATAATATTGAGATTACTTTGTCAAAGTTTTCTTCAGTCAAAATGTACTTTGACAAAGTTTACATAATACTTAAATCTTGATACTCAAAAATGAAATCAGAATTTTCAATTAAATTAAAATCCGCTGTAGAAAAGGAAATTCCGTTTGTTTTGTTCAGAAAACCGGGCGAAAAGGAAGTTTTTCTTTATGTGCAGGATCATTCTGATTCCAACCGATTTTTGATGCATTCATTTGATTCCAAAATTAAAAAATCCATTTCCGATGAAAATCCGGTTTTTATTCCTTCGGAAGCATTTGAATTTGATTTCGAATTAAATCTGAATTCTGCACCTCAGTTTCAGCCCAAAACCCAATCGGAATATGAAGAATTAATCCGCCAGACAATTTCTGAAATTAAAAATTCCGAAATCAGAAAAATTGTTATCAGTCGTTTGAAACAAGTTGAAAATCAGAATTATAATTTACTGAAATCCTATAAAAACTTATTGGAAAGCCATCCTTCGGCATGGGTTTATCTCTGGCATAATCCGGGAGCAGAAACCTGGATGGGTGCCACGCCCGAACTTTTATTGCGTTTAGAAGAAAATCAGCTTCAAACGGTTTCCCTTGCGGGAACGAAACAACCTTTGGTGGAATGGACCGAAAAAGAATTTGAAGAACAACAAATCGTAACGGACTTCATAGTGGATAATTTTACAGGAACTCAAAACCTAAGAGTTAATGGTCCCGAAACGATTCAGGCAGGGAAATTCCAACATTTGAAAACTTATATTACAGCCGAAAAAGGGGAGAACTTCGATTTGGAAGAATTGTTGGAGAAGATTCATCCGACACCGGCAGTTTGCGGACTTCCCAAAAAAGAAGCTTTTGACTTTATTCTTAAAAATGAAGGTTACGATCGGGGCTTTTATGCGGGATACTTAGGAATCGAAACCGGAAATTCAAAGGAATATTTCGTCAACCTGCGTTGCGCACAATTCTTCCGTGACAAAGTCTGGATTTATGTAGGCGGCGGAATTACAGCCGACAGCCAACCTGAAAAAGAATGGGAAGAAACCGAACTGAAATCGGGGACGGTTTTGAATGGGTTGAGTTAATTTGTCCGAATAAATCAAGATTTTTTAACATCCTCATACAACGACCGGATCATCCCGTCAGAAATCCCGATTTTCGGAACATAAATCTTTTTGGCACGTGACCATTTCATCACTTTGGTATAAATTTCAAGAGCATATTCCACTACATCGGCGCGGTCGGGTTTCATATTAAGTTCTTGTAATCGATCTTCATACGACATTTCCCGAACTTTTTTATAGCGCGAACGCAAATAAGAACCAGCAAGCGGTTTGCCTAATTTTACACCTGAATATTTATAAACGTGGTTGATGTTTCCACCCGAACCAATCAAATCCACATCGTGTTTACGGATGTTCTCTTCGATCCATTTTTTCATCTCAGGGTAAACGTTCTGTTCTACTTTTCCTTCCAGTAAACGAACGGTTCCCACCGGGAAAGATTGTGAAAATTGCACTTCTCCGTTGGAAATAAATGTAAGTTCAGTGCTTCCACCGCCTACATCCACATAGAGATAATTGTTTCCGTCCAGCACAAAACTCTGAAGTTCGGTTGCAAAAATGAGTTGGGCTTCGGTATTGCCGTCAATGATTTCAATCCCGATTCCGGACTGCTTTTTAATTTTACTGACCACTTCTTTTCCGTTTTCGGATTCGCGCATGGCCGAAGTGGCATAAGCCAAGTAATCTTCCACGCCATAAATATCCATCATCAGTTTGTAGGCTTTCATGGCGTCCACAAGTCGTGCGGTATTTTTCTCCGAAATCTTTTTGTTTGTAAAAACATCTTCTCCAAGCCGAATCGGCATCCGTACGATGCTTGTTTTATTGAAAACCGGTTGTGAACCGGGAATTTCATATACATAATTGATGAGTAATCTCATCGCGTTTGATCCTATATCTATCGCTGCTAATTTTCTGATTTTCATTTAATTCTGATTTTCTGATTCGGATTCATTCAGTTCGTCAAATACTTCTTCGGCAATGTTCATTTCGTAGAGATAATCATAAGTGGCAAACTGTGAACGAATGGCCGGCAGGTGATTTCTTCTGTAAGTCATGCTTTGATGGGCGTCGTGATATCGTGCTTTGACATTGTCGTGAAAGCTGATTTCAAAAGTATCCTGAACCATTTTTTTGAGCTTTTCATCATAAATTGGACAAGCAACTTCTACCCGAAAATCCAAGTTTCTTTCCATAACATCGGCCGATGAAATGAAAACTCTGTCCTCACCACCATTTACAAACCAATAAATCCGTGGATGTTCCAGAAATTTATCTACAATACTTACCGATTCGATATTTTCTGAAAGTCCTTCGATTCCCGGAATCAGACAATGAAGACCTCTTACCACCAGTCGGATTTTTACTCCGGCCGATGAGGCTTCGTAAAGTTTGTCAATTATTTCTTTATCGCTAAGACTGTTTAGCTTTAAATTGATGCCCGACGGCAATCCTTTTTTATGATTTTTAATTTCTTTTTTGATGAATTTAATAAGTTTCTTTCGGGTAGATTGGGGCGAAACCAACAAATGTTTGTAGGATTGAACCAAATAATTGGCATCGAAAAATTTAAAAATCTGAGAGATTTCTTCACAAATCTCTGGGTTGGAAGTTAAAAGCGTATAATCGGTATAAAGTTTTGCTGTGCCGGCGTGGAAATTTCCGGTGCTGATAAAGGCATAACGTGACGCATAACCCTCTTCCTCATTTCTTTCGATATATCCGACTTTTGAATGAACCTTAAGTCCGGGAACGCCAAAAATCACTTTTACACCTGCTTCTTGGAGGCGTTTGGACCATTTTACGTTGTTGGCTTCGTCAAATCTCGCCCGAAGTTCCAGAACGGCCGTCACTTCTTTTCCGTTTCTTGCAGCATTGATCAGTGCGCTCATCACTTGTGATTCGGCTGCAACACGATAAATCGTGATTTTGATTTTTGAAACTTTTGGATCAATAGCTGCTTCTCTTAAAAATCTTAGGAAAACCGAATAATCATGATACGGAACGAAGAGCAGATGATCCTCTTTTGTTATGGCTTCGAAATGATTGTCGAATTTTTGAATGCTGTACGGAATAATTGGACTTATTTTTTCGTAAGTCAAATCCTTTCTTCCCAGATTCGGGAATTTCATCAAATCCCTTTTGTTGTGGTATTTCCCACCGGGATTGATACTGTCATAATCATCAATACTAAGTTTTTTGACGAGGAATTCCAAAGTATCGGGAGCGAGTTCACGGTCGTAAACGATTCGTACCGGTTCGCCTTTCCGACGACCTTCCAGACTTTTTGAAACTTTTTCCAACAGGCTGAACTCAATATCATTGTCAAAATCCAGTTCGGAATCTCTGGTGATTTTAATCGAATGTGCTTCAATGGTTTGATAGCGAAAGACTTTGAAGATATCGTTGAGATGGTAGCGAATGATATCTTCCAGGTACATTACATATTGTTTGTCATCAATTTTAGGAAGTAAAATGAACCTCGGAAAAATATGCGTCGGAAGATCAATCAAGGCATAATTTACATTTTGATGATCGGAAAATTTGACTGCGAGATAAAAAGCGCCGTCACGGATGGCGGGCGAACGAAGGTTGTCCTGCAAAACATAAACCCCGATGGAGTGGCTCAGTTCTGAATTAAAATAATTTGAAACGAAATCCAAATGATCTTCGGGAATGTTTTTATCGTCGATGAAATAAATTCCTTGTTCTTCCAGTTCCATGAGAATGCTGTCGTAAAGTGAATCATAATCTTCGCGCTGAACAGCAACAAGTTCCGTGATTTGCTCGATGAGTTCTTCATCGGTCTGATCTTCCAAAATATTTCGGTAAACTTTATTTTTAAGCTGAATGGAACGTAAAACGGCAGAATATCTCACTGAATAAAACTCGTCCAGATTATTGGAATAAATGCCAAGAAACCGCAGCCGTTCCAGTAAAGGTACCTGCGGGTCTTTCACTTCCTGTAAAACTCTACCGTTGAAATGCAGCCAGCTGATTTCTCTGTTTATATATTTTGTCATTACAATTTTTTGGGTTTGATAATGGTTAATGTCTGACCTCTTTCAATGTCTTTCCAATTATTTGCTACAAATTCAATGATGGCGACGCCCGAAGTAGGAAGGTTGTAGAGATATTCATTTCCCATCCGATTGACAAATTCTGTAAAAGCTTCATTATGGCCAAATATAATGGCGGAATTGATGGCATCATCAAATTTTTTAACTTCTTTCAGCAATTCAAAAAAAGAAAAAGTATATAGATTTTCAATGGATTGAATTTTAGGTTGTTTCTCGAAATGACTTGCCACGAGTCCAGCAGTTCTTTTAGCCCGGACAGCAGGACTTGCATACCAAGCATCGATTTCAAAATCGAGGATGGATTTCAATTTTTTGGCAGACTTGGCGGTGCGTTCGATTCCCACATCTTCCAGATCTCTTTCTCGGTCATTTACACCTAAATCCCACCGGCTTTTAGCGTGCCTGAAAAGTATTAATTTTTTCATAATTAGCTTTTTAGATTGTCAAGTATTTCAAGGGTTTTATGGGCGATTTCAACTGCTTTTTCGTTTGTCCATTTTAAAGAAAGAGGAATTGTAATTGTTTTTTTGAGAACTTCATCAGAATCAGATAAATCAAGTGTATTCCAATCGGGTAGCAGTTTTCTTTGTTCTTCGGAAAGTGAAGTGTCATTTTTTAATTCTTTGAAATGATCCCATTTGCGTGCATAATGCCAGTTGTTGTCAAACCAATAAGCAGAGGGAATTCCTTCGGATTTCAGTTGGGTAGCTAGTTCTCTTGCCTGATTTTCATTTTGTAAAAATAGGGAAAGGAAGGAAGAGTTATCGCCGGTTTCATCGGGAATTCTTCTGAAATTTAGATTTGAGTTTTGATTTAAAATGTTTTTAATCAATGCTTTAATTTCTTTTTGACGATTCAGAATTTCGTCTAGTTTTTGCCATTGTCCGAGGCCAACAGCTGCATGTAATTCCGAAATGCGGAAGTTTAATCCGATGGTCGGGTGTTGTTCTGCGCCACGGTCATTTCCTAAATGATCATGTCCATGGTCTGAAAACTGATGACAGAATTCATAGAGTTGAGAATCATTTGTCAGAATTGCACCACCTTCGCCACAAGTTATTGTTTTGACAAAATCAAAAGAAAAACAGCCAATGTGACCGATTGTCCCTAGATATTTTCCTTTGTATTTTCCACCGATGGCCTGGCAGGCATCTTCAATGAGGAAAAGATTGTTTTCCCTAGCGATTTCCATGAGTGCATCCAAATCGGCCATTGCACCACACATGTGAACGGGCATGATGGCTTTTGTTCGAGGACTGATGGCTTTTTTTACCGCTTCGGGCGAAAGGGTAAGGGTATCGTCTATATCGGCCAAAACAGGAATTGCTCCGGTAAATAAAACCGCTTCGAAACTGGCTACAAAGGTAAATGCCGGCAAAATAATCTCGTCTCCGGCACCGATTCCGAGTGCTTTGATGGCGGTAATCAAGGCGGTGGTTCCACTGCTGACAAGGTGTGTATGTTTTGTCTGTATTTTTGCGGAAATGGCTTCTTCAAATTCCTTTGCTTTCCAGTGTTTGTTGCGCTGATTATCAAAGTTGTAACGCATCAGAATCCCTGATTCCAATACGTCATTTATATGTTTTTTTTCTTCTTCTCCAAAGACTTCAAATCCCGGCATAATCGTTCAGTTAATGTATCAAACAAATATAGGAATTCGGGCGAAGCTGAAGGTTAAAAAAGAATTATTTACCGAAATAAAAAGAGACCGGTTTTTCAATCGGTCTCTCGGGTTTAGGTGGTTTTTACTCTTTACACACTATTCTGTTTAATCTGGTTAGGATTAAAACATCTGGTAATTAAGGTTAGCAAAGACAAGCACTATAGTCAGTTTTTCGAAAGGTTTGGTTTTCTGATTCAGGTGTGTAGACAGAGTAGTTTAGTAAATGAGTGCAAAGAGGTACTTTGTTCAATTTAAAGGTTAGTAATTCATGAGTTCTTAGTTTTTGAGAGAGGGTTCCCTTTTGCAGCTGACTTTTTTTCAAAAAATCAAATTCTATATTAAAAAGGGGGAGAATTATTTGAAAAAGTTTAATTCTAAGAATCAAAGGTTTAAAGTCAGATAATAAATCCGTTAAAAAATTAAAATTACTTTTCAACCCATTACCAAATTCAGATTCAAAAACCATTGATTTTTGAAATTTTGATGTTGGATATGTAATTGAAAAAACCATAGTGCTTTTAATACTTCAAAACAAATGTATTGAATATGCTTTTTTTAGGTGTTAAAATAGAGTTACAAAATCGTTACAATAGATAATGTATTGTTATCTAGCCATTTGTATTTAATTATTAATAATTGAATTGTAACTTTTTTTCAAAATTTCTCAGAAACTCTTCAGGGGAAGATGGGTTTTCTGGTTCCAGTTTTTTTCGCATACGGTGCCATGTGACTCTGATTGAAGAATCTGAAATTCCTAGTGCAGATGCAATTTCATTTTGCCGTAAATTGAGTTTGACCAAACATAAATATCTGATTTCTGCTTGTGAAAGGTGTGGGAAAACTTCTCGCAATGAATAGATATAATTGGGATAAACCTGATTGAATTGTTTCATAAAATTGAGCCAGTCTTCTTTGGTCAGAATGGTTGCGGTCTGCAGTTCGGAATAATTAGGTGTTTTCTTTGTGTCGCTTTTCATGCTTTCCATCAGCAGGTTATTTTGCTGCAGTTTTTTCCTGAAAAGCATCAACTCCTGATTGGCGGCCAGAAGTGTTTGTTGAGTGACTTGATAATTCTTTTCTGCAATTTCCTTTTTTTGATTGAGTTTTATAAATTTTAACTGTTGTTTTTGTCGGTAGCGATAATATAGGATTAAGATTGAACCTAGAATTACAGAACTGCACAAGAGGATAAGATTTCGGGTATTGGTTTGTCGGGTAATCTGATGTTCTGCCTGCTCTAATGTATTCTGCATTTTTTCATGTTGTAACCGGTTTGTTACAGACAGAAATTTACTCTGGTTAATCGCCTGAGACATTTCTTTTTCAAAGAAATGCTTTTTTTCATTGTAGAAGTATGCACTGTCAAAACGCCCCTGTTGTTTGAAGATGTCTTCGAGTCCTCTGGATGCGAAAATGGCTTCGCGAAGCGTATTTTTTTTCAATGCATTCTTCAATGCAGAATGTCTCAATTCCAGAGCTTTTGGTGTATTATTTCTATTAAAATAAATTTCAGCCATAAGATTTTGAGCTTTTGCCACATCGTTGGGTTGATTATACTTTTGACTTTGAACCACATTATATTCCAGATAGGGCAGGGCTTCGTCATACTTTTCCTGCATCACCAGTCCTTTTGCAATTCCGCCCTGAGAAATACCAACCCAAACATTGAAAAAGGGTGAATTATAATTTTGAAATCCTTCTTTGTAGTTTTTATAATTTATATTGTAATCTCTTAATTGGTTGTAAATCTGTCTGTAACAGTACATTCCACTGTCGATTTTGTTTAGTCGGTAATAGGAAGAACCGAGTAAGTCCATATTCAGAACATAAATCCCGAGATTATTTTCGGGTTTTTCGAGATTTTTCAGGCTTTTATTTATGAAATGAATACTTTCTCTGTACATCGAAAGATTGTGATAGCTTGATCCGGCAAAGAACATCCGCATATAGAATTTCGGAAAATATTCTGTGCCGATTTCTTCTTGAATTTCAATGCTTTTAATGATGTAGAAAAGATTGTCTTCAAAAGAGCGTTTGCCGTTTTCTGCATAGAGAGAATAAAGTTCTGAAAGAAGCTGCTGATCTTTAAGGGTAATTGCTTTTTGAAAAAGATTAACTAATTCGGTTTCGGTTTTCGGACTTAATTTTTCTTTGGATTGAAGGGATTTTAAAATCTGATAGATTTTGAAGCGAACTTCCAAACGGGGATTTTTATTTTTCTTCAAATACTCTCCAATTTCTGAAACGACTCTCTGATAAATAACTGAATCATAATTATACTTAAGATCAGAATAGGTTTCTTCCGCTATGATGGTTTGATTGATGCCTTCGGTATTCCATTTATCAATCAATTGTTGTGAAGTGAAATTTTGCGCATTCAGAATCATTATTCCAAATGACAAATACACAATTATTGAAAAGTTAAACGCCATGACATAGTTTTAGTAGAAGGTAAGTCATAGGTCTGGAAGGTATTATCGGTAGTTTATTAGTTTTCAAATATATGAAATCAAATAATAGTTATGTTAAAAAAAGTCAGATTTTATGATTTTGATAATATTTTCATTGTCAATATACAAATTATGCTTGTTTAGTAAAGAGTTTACGGACGGATTTCAATTAAATACTTCGATGAGTTACTTAGAGAATTAAAGTTATTTTTTGTTTGGAATTTGTCTGAAGAGAAGTTGTGAGATTTTAATAAGAAAAATGTATATTCAAAAATAATAGCCATTCGTTTGTTTGTAAATAAATTAATTGTACTTTTGCAATCCCAAAAAATGGGGTTAAACATATTTTTATAGTATGCCAACAATACAACAATTAGTAAGAAAAGGAAGAACAAAACTAGCCAAGAAGAGTAAATCGGCTGCTTTGGAGTCTTGTCCTCAACGTCGCGGTGTATGTACACGTGTGTACACGACTACGCCAAAGAAACCTAACTCAGCGATGCGTAAAGTAGCGCGTGTTAGACTTTCAAACGGTAAAGAAGTCAACGCATACATCGGTGGTGAAGGTCACAACTTGCAGGAGCACTCGATAGTATTGGTTAGAGGAGGAAGGGTAAAAGATTTACCTGGTGTACGTTACCACATCGTTCGTGGTGCGTTGGATACGGCCGGAGTTAACAAGAGAACTCAGCGTAGAAGTAAGTATGGTGCAAAACGCCCAAAAGAAGCTAAAAAATAAAAACTTTGAGAAATGAGAAAGACAAAAGCTAAAAAAAGACCGTTACTTCCAGATCCAAAGTTTAATGATCAATTGGTAACACGTTTTGTGAACAATATGATGTACGATGGGAAGAAAAGTGTTGCTTTCAATATTTTTTATGAAGCAATGGACATCGTTGATAAAAGAAAAGAAGATGCTGAGAAATCTTCATTGGATATATGGAAAGAAGCTTTAACTAACGTTATGCCACACGTAGAGGTTCGTTCCCGTCGTGTAGGTGGTGCTACCTTCCAGATTCCTATGGAAATCCGTCCGGACAGAAAAATTGCAACTGCAATGAAGTGGTTGATTCTTTATGCAAGAAGACGTAATGAAAAATCAATGGCTCAGAAATTAGCCGGTGAAATCATCGCTGCTGCAAAAGAAGAAGGAGCTGCCGTTAAAAAGCGTCAGGATACCCATAAAATGGCAGAAGCCAATAAAGCATTCTCACACTTTAGAGTATAATTAAGATGGCAAGAGATTTAAAATATACAAGAAATATAGGTATTGCTGCTCACATTGACGCAGGTAAGACTACTACAACAGAACGTATTTTGTTCTATTCAGGTAAGAACCACAAATTGGGTGAAACCCACGAAGGTTCAGCTACAACTGACTGGATGGAGCAAGAAGCAGAAAGAGGTATTACCATTACTTCTGCTGCCGTAACTGTTGACTGGAAATTCCCAACTGAACAAGGGAAACCGCTTCCAGATGCAAAAGATTATCATTTCAACATCATCGATACTCCGGGTCACGTGGACTTTACCGTTGAGGTAAACCGTTCACTTCGAGTATTGGATGGATTGGTTTTCTTGTTTTCAGCGGTGGACGGTGTTGAGCCACAATCTGAAACAAACTGGCGTTTGGCGGACAATTACAAAGTTCCACGTATGGGATTTGTAAACAAAATGGACCGTCAAGGTGCGGACTTCCTAAAAGTTTGTCAACAAGTAAAAGATATGTTGGGTTCAAACGCTGTGCCTATCGTATTGCCAATCGGTGATGAAGCAGATTTCAAAGGAGTGGTGGATTTGATTAAAAATAGAGCTATTGTTTGGCATGACGAAAACTACGGTTCTACTTTTGATATTATTGACATTCCGGAATCAATGAAAGACGAAGTGAAGCAATATCGTGGTCAGTTGATCGAAGAAATTGCAGCTTATGACGAAGGTCTTTTGGAAAAATACATGGAAGACGAAGAGTCTTTGACGGAAGAAGAAATCCATACAGCATTACGCGCTGCAACTTTGGATATGAGTATCATCCCAATGACTTGTGGTTCTTCATTCAAAAACAAAGGAGTTCAGTTTATGCTGGACGCTGTATGTCGTTATTTGCCATCTCCAATGGACAAAGAAGCTATTGAAGGAACAAATCCTGATACGGAAGAACCTGTATTGAGAAAACCTTCTGTTTCTGAACCATTTGCAGCTTTGGCATTTAAGATTGCTACAGACCCATTCGTAGGTCGTTTGGCATTCTTCCGTGCTTATTCAGGAGGATTGGATGCAGGATCTTACGTTTTGAATACTCGTTCTGGAAACAAAGAACGTATTTCACGTATTTTCCAGATGCACGCAAATAAACAAGAGCCTATTGAAAGAATTGAAGCAGGAGACATCGGAGCAGCAGTAGGATTTAAAGATATCAAAACAGGAGATACGCTTTGTGATGAAAAACATCCGATCGTATTGGAAAGTATGAACTTCCCTGATCCGGTAATCGGTATCGCTGTTGAGCCTAAAACAAAGGCTGACATGGACAAAATGGGTATGGCTTTGGCTAAATTAGCTGAAGAAGATCCAACTTTCCAAGTTAGAACAGACGAAGCTTCAGGACAAACTATCATTTCCGGAATGGGTGAACTTCACTTGGATATCATCGTTGACCGTATGCGTCGCGAGTTCAAAGTGGAAGTAAACCAGGGGCAACCTCAAGTTGAATACAAAGAAGCATTTACCCTAAATGCAACTCACCGTGAAGTTTATAAGAAACAAACCGGTGGTCGTGGTAAATTTGCCGACATCGTATTTGAAATCGGCCCTGCAGAAGAAGGAAAAGTTGGATTGGAATTCATTTCAGAAATCAAAGGTGGTAACGTTCCAAAAGAATACATCCCTTCGATTGAAAAAGGATTCAAAGCCGCTATGAAAAACGGACCTTTGGCCGGATACGAAATGGATGCAATGAAAGTTGTCTTGAAAGACGGATCTTTCCACCCTGTGGACTCTGACCAGTTGTCGTTCGAATTGGCTGCTAAATTAGGTTACAAAGAAGCTGCACGTGCTGCAAAAGCTGTAATCCTTGAGCCAATCATGAAATTGGAAGTATTAACTCCGGAAGAAAACATGGGTGACGTAGTAGGTGACTTGAACAGAAGAAGAGGTACGGTAACCGGAATGGATGACCGTGCGGGATCCAAAGTTGTAAAAGCTTTTGTTCCGCTTTCAGAAATGTTCGGATACGTGACTTCGTTGCGTACGCTTACTTCAGGTAGAGCAACTTCAACAATGGAATTTGATCACTACGAAGCGGCCCCAACAAACATCGCAGAGGATGTAATTGCAAAAGCAAAAGGTACAACTGTTTAATCTTTAGGAAAATGAGTCAAAAAATCAGAATAAAACTAAAATCATACGATCACAATTTGGTAGATAAATCTGCCGAGAAAATCGTGAAAACTGTAAAATCTACAGGAGCGGTAGTAAATGGACCTATTCCGTTGCCAACCAACAAAAGAATCTTTACAGTATTGAGATCTCCGCACGTAAACAAAAAAGCGCGCGAGCAGTTTCAATTGAGTGCTCACAAAAGATTGTTGGACATTTACAGTTCATCATCCAAAACAGTTGATGCCTTGATGAAATTGGAACTTCCAAGTGGGGTAGAAGTAGAAATCAAAGTCTAATCTAGCCCGCGATTTCAATCGTGGGGTTGAAAAGATTTCAATCGTGGAAATTTAGATTTCAACAAACATTTGAAATTATAGTTTCAAAATATAGAATCCGCCTCAAAAGGGCGGATTTTTTTGTTTGAATTTTTAACCAAGTAAGACCTCCAAGGTTTTGAAAACCTTGGAGGTCTTTTTCCGATTTCATTTTGTAATTTGATCGTTGGGTTGGTCATATATTCAGGAATTATTAATTTTGGATTTAAAGCCACACGATGTAATCGTGCGGAAGCGGGGGGGAGATAATTTGTGGTTTCCAAATACATAAATAAATGAGAATATCTTACTATATTTTAATCTTCTTTTTATCTACTTATAGCTTTGCTCAATTGGATACAGATGGTGATGGGGTATTGGATGATGTAGATGACTGTCCTAATACTTATGGACAGATTGAATATAATGGCTGTGCTTGCTACAGTTATGATGAAAAAGTAAAAAGAATCGCAGAACTTAAAAATCAATTGGAAGAAATGGATTTAAGTCCATTATATGAATTGATCTCTGCAGAAATTAAATTATTCAAAGAAGATAATGTAAATATAATTGTTGGATGGACACCGTTTGGTACAGATTTTAGTTTTGGCCCGGAAGATTGCCCCTATTATATAAATGAAAATTCTCAATCAAATTCTCTTTTTTTGAACAAATTTTATTATCAGCCGGAATTTGTGAATGGCTTGAGTAAAATAGATAAAAATATTTTTCCCGCTTTTAGAGAATTTCAAAATTATAAAGAAGTTGGAATTTTTCATTTAGATTCCATCTATAGAAATTATTTTAAACCACCTTACTATTTATATTTAGGGAAACTAATTATTTCATTACCTGAAACACTAATTAATGGAAAAGAAGTCTATTATTTTTCTCGCAAGAATAAAAAGAAAAAGTTAAACCTAAAAAGTTTTATTAATATTGGTTTTGTTTTTAATAATATTTATTCTAAAAAACAATGGATGATTACTATGGAAATAATAAATGGCAAATCAGTTTATTTTGTATATGATGGGAAGGAATGGGAAACTCATTACACATATCCTTATTTATAATTTTTTAAAAATCAGCTAACTACGTTTTTATTGTACCTCTATAAATAATATACTCAACTCATTCTCTAAAAAATACTTAGATAAAATTTGTGTTGTGTAAATAAATTCCTACATTTGCACACTCTTTTTTAGGGGTGGATTGTGCCTATTTCACAGATAGTTATCAGCAAACCCTTATAAAGACAAGGAAATTTAAAAATCAAATTAGTAAAAAATGTCAGGAATCATTGGAAAGAAAATTGCCATGACGAGCTTGTTCGATGAGAACGGGAAAAACATCCCGTGTACCATCATCCAGGCCGGTCCCTGCGTCGTAACACAGGTCAGAACCGAGGAGAAAGACGGATACAAATCCGTTCAGCTTGGTTTCGATGACGCAAAAGAGAAGAACACTTCTGCTGCTTTGAAAGGTCATTTCAAAAAAGCAGGAACTACACCAAAAAGAAAATTGGTGGAATTTTACGGAGCATTTGTTGACGAATTGGAATTGGGGAAAGAAGTTACCGTAGACATCTTCAAAGAAGGTGAATACGTGGACATTACAGGAGTTTCAAAAGGTAAAGGTTTCCAGGGTGTTGTAAAACGCCACGGATTTGGTGGAGTAGGACAAGCTACCCACGGTCAGCACAACCGTTTGAGAGCGCCGGGATCCATCGGTGCGGGTTCAGACCCTTCAAGAGTATTCAAAGGAATGCGTATGGCGGGAAGAATGGGTGGTAAAAACGTTACCGTTCAGAATTTGAATGTGGTTAAAATAGACAACGAAGAGAACCTTTTGATCGTGAAAGGTGCAGTTCCGGGTCCTAAAAATTCATACGTAATCATCAGAAAATGGAATTAACAGTACTAAATATACAAGGTAAAGAAACCGGAAAGAAAGTTTCTTTAGACGATTCAATTTTTGGAATCGAGCCAAGTGAGCATACTGTTTATTTGGAAGTGAAACAATACCTGGCAGCTCAGCGTCAGGGAACGCATAAAGCAAAAGAACGCGCAGAAATCGCGAAATCTACACGTAAAATCAAAAAACAGAAAGGCACAGGTACTGCTCGTGCAGGTTCTGCTAAATCTCCTGTTTTCAGAGGTGGTGGTAGAGTTTTTGGTCCAAGACCGAGAAACTACGATTTCAAATTGAACAAAGCGCAGAAAAGATTGGCCAAAAAATCAGTTTTGAGCCAGAAATTGAAAGACAACGAAATTAAAGTATTGGAAGACTTCAACTTTGAAGCACCCAAAACAAAAGATTTCATCGAAGTATTGAAAGCCTTGGGTCTTGATACAAAGAAATCGTTGTTTGTGTTAGGTGAAGCAAATGAAAACGTTTATTTGTCTTCCCGTAATTTGCAAAAAACCAAAGTAGTTAACAATTCAGAATTAAATGTATATGATTTGATCAATGCTTCTGAAGTAGTTTTCTTAGAAGGTTCACTTGCAAAAGTTCAAGAAAATTTAAATAAATAAAACGAAAAGATATGTCAGTTTTAATCAGACCCGTAATCTCAGAAAAGGCCACAAACTCAAGTGAAGTTTTGAGCCAGTATTCGTTTTATGTAAATCCGAAAGCCAATAAATTGCAGATCAAAGAAGCAGTTGAAAAAGCTTATGGAGTAACTGTTACAAAAGTGAGTACGCTTATTTCGTCTCCACAAGTGAAAACCCGTTTTACCAAAACAGGAATTCAGGTGGGGAAATCAAACAAAATGAAAAAAGCGATTATCCACGTAGCAGAAGGACAGGAAATAGATTTGTTTAGTTAAATAAATAATTCAAAATTAGAATTAAATGTCAGTTAGAAAATTAAAACCTATCACTCCCGCTCAGCGATTCAGAATTGTGAACAATTTTGATCAGGTTGAGTCAGTGAAACCGGAGAAAACTCTTACGGTTGGAAAGAAAAAGAGCGGTGGTCGTAACCATTCCGGTAAAATGACCATGCGTTACATAGGGGGTGGACACAAGCAAAGCTATCGTATCATCGACTTCAAAAGAGATCGTGATGGAGTTGCAACTGTTGAGTCAATTCAGTATGACCCAAACAGAACAGCTTTCATCGCACTTATCTCTTATGAAGACGGAGAAAAACGATATGTGATTGCTCAGAATGGATTGAAAAAAGGTCAGACTATTGAAGCGGGTGACTCGGTTGCTCCTGAAGTAGGAAACACGATGAAATTGAAAAACATCCCATTGGGTACTGTTATTTCATGCATCGAGTTAAGACCTGGTCAGGGAGCTTTGATGGCGAGAAGTGCCGGTTCTTATGCACAATTGGTTGCAAGAGAAGGTAAATACGTTACCATCAAACTTCCAAGTGGAGAAAGCCGTATGATTTTGACGGAATGTAAAGCGACAATCGGTGTGGTTTCCAACTCAGATCATCAGTTGGAAGTATCCGGTAAAGCTGGTAGAAGCAGATGGAAAGGACGTCGTCCTCGTACAAGACCGATGGTGATGAACCCGGTTGATCACCCGATGGGTGGTGGTGAAGGCCGTGCGACGGGTGGTATTCCTCGTTCTAGAAACGGTATGCCTTCAAAAGGTTACAAAACCCGTTCTAAGAAAAAGGCATCTAACAAATATATTGTTGAAAGAAGAAAGAAATAATCTATGGCACGTTCATTAAAGAAAGGACCTTTTATCCATTATAAATTAGACAGAAAAGTTCAGGCAAACGTAGAGTCAGGAAAGAAAAACGTGATCAAAACCTGGTCAAGAGCTTCCATGATTTCGCCGGACTTCGTAGGACAGACAATTGCGGTTCATAACGGGAAACAATTTATTCCTGTGTATGTAACTGAGAATATGGTAGGACATAAATTGGGCGAATTTGCTCCAACTCGTACATTCAGAGGGCACGCAGGTGCGAAAAACAAAGGTAAAAAATAAGTAGGCGATGGGATCTAGAAAAAGAATCAGCAACGAAAAAATTCAGGAGGCTAACAAAAGCATAGCTTTCGCGAAATTGAACAATGTCCCTACTTCACCTCGTAAAATGAGATTGGTAGCAGACATCATCCGCGGAGAAGAAGTTCAGAAAGCATTGGCGATTTTGAAATATTCAAAACAGCACGCTTCTGACCGTTTGGAGAAACTATTATTGAGTGCCATCGCCAACTGGCAGGTAAAAAACGAAGAAGCCGATGTTGAAGAAGCAGGACTTTTCGTGAAAAGCATCACAGTTGACAGCGCACGTCAGTTAAAAAGAATCCGTACGGCTCCACAAGGTAGAGCGCACAGAATCAGAAAACGTTCCAATCACGTAACAATCGTTTTGGGAACAAAGGAAGATAAAGTTAAAGCAGAAGATAATAAATAATATGGGACAGAAGACTAATCCAATCGGAAATCGTTTAGGGATCATCAGAGGATGGGACTCAAACTGGTACGGAGGAAAAGACTACGGTGATAAAATTGCAGAAGACGCAAAAATCCGTGAGTATTTGAAAGCACGTCTTTCAAAAGCGGGTGTGTCCAGAATTTACATCGAACGTACTTTGAAACTGATTACCGTTACCGTTACGACAGCTCGTCCCGGAATTATTATCGGAAAAGGCGGACAGGAAGTTGATAAATTGAAAGAAGAGTTGAAAAAAATCACCGGAAAGGAGGTTCAGATCAACATCTTTGAAATCAAACGACCTGAGTTAGACGCAGTTTTGGTGGCGGACAGCATAGCACGTCAGATTGAAAATCGTATTTCTTACAGAAGAGCGATTAAAATGGCGATTGCAGCAGCTATGAGAATGAATGCAGAAGGAATCAAAGTTCAGATTTCTGGACGTTTGAACGGAGCTGAGATGGCACGTTCGGAGTCTTACAAAGACGGACGTATTCCTTTGTCAACTTTCAGAGCAGACATTGATTATCACATTGGTGAAGCACATACAACTTATGGTCGTATGGGAATCAAAGTTTGGATTATGAAAGGAGAAGTTTATGGTAAACGCGAATTGTCTCCACTTGTTGGTTTGCAGAAAAAGCAAGGCAAAAAGAAACCGGAAGGTAGAGGTGGCGATAGAGATCGTAAAAGACAACCGCGTTAATTTGGTTTAACTGATTAAAGATTAAAAAATGTTATCACCGAGAAGAGTAAAATTTAGAAAAACCCAGAAAGGCAAAATGAAAGGGAACACCAAACGTGGTGCAGAACTAGCCTATGGGACATTCGGTATCAAATCGTTAGACGAAGCATTCATCACTGCGCGTCAGATAGAAGCTGCCCGTATTGCCGCTACACGTTTTATGAAACGTGAAGGACAATTGTGGATTAAAATATTTCCAGACAAACCTATTACCAAAAAACCTGCAGAGGTTCGTATGGGTAAAGGTAAAGGAGCACCGGAATATTGGGTTGCACCCGTACAGCCTGGAAGAATTATTTTTGAAGTAGGAGGGGTACCTCAGGAAGTTGCAACAGAAGCATTGCGTTTAGCTGCTCAGAAACTTCCGGTTAAGACAAAGTTCATCGTAGCCAGAGATTACTCGGCTTAATTAAAAAAGATTTGTTATGAAAATATCAGATATCAAAGAAATGAGCATAGAAGACATCAAAGTACAGATTGCTGAGCAGAAAGCTGCCTATGCGAAATTGAAGGTGAGCCACAAAGTTTCTCAGTTAGAAAATCCTTTGTCGATCCGTGCGTCTCGCAAAACTATCGCGAGATTGTCAACCGTGTTGAACCAAAAATTAGCTCAACAGTAAAAACGTCTCAAGATGGAAAGAAATTTAAGAAAAGAAAGAATCGGTGTAGTTTCCAGCAACAAAATGGAAAAAACCATTGTAGTTTCTGAAACCTACAAGCAAAAGCACCCGTTCTACGGGAAATTCGTTAAGAAAACGAAGAAATACACTGCACACGATGAAAACAACGAGTGCAATGAAGGTGACACAGTTCGTATCTCTGAGACGCGACCGTTGAGTAAAAACAAGCGTTGGAGATTAGTAGAAATCATAGAAAGAGCTAAGTAATATGTTACAGCAAGAATCAAGATTAAAGGTGGCAGATAACACAGGAGCTCGTGAAGCGCTGGTTATCCGTGTTTTAGGTGGTACTAAAAGACGTTATGCTTCTGTAGGAGACAAGATCGTTGTTTCCATCAAAGAAGCAACTCCTGCAGGAAACGCGAAAAAAGGAACCGTTTCAAAGGCAGTCGTAGTACGTACCAAAAAAGAAGTTAGAAGAAAAGACGGATCTTATATCCGCTTTGATGACAATGCGTGTGTATTACTTAATGCTCAAGGTGAGATGAGAGGAACACGTGTGTTTGGACCTGTTGCGAGAGAACTTCGTGACAAGGAATATATGAAAATCGTATCACTGGCTCCTGAGGTGCTTTAAAATTTAATTACAATGACAAAATTGAAAATTAAAAAAGGCGACAAAGTAGTAGTATTGTCAGGATCTTCAAAAGGAACCAAAGGTTCTGTTTTGAAAGTATTTCCAGACAAAGCAAAAGCTATAGTCGAAGGTGTGAACAAAATTAAGAAACACACTAAACCGAACGCAGAAAACCCTCAAGGAGGAATCGTAGAAACTGAAGCACCTATTTACGTAAGCAAATTGGCTTTGGTGGATTCAAACGGAAACCCGACTCGTGTGGGTTATGAAGTGAAAGATGGTAAAAAAGTGAGAATTGCTAAGAAAACCGGTAAAGAAATTTAATCATGAGTACAAGTACATACAAACCGCGTCCGCAAGTAAAATACAAAGAAGAAATCGTTCCGGCATTGAAAGAAGAATTTTCTTATTCTTCAGTAATGCAGGTGCCTAAATTAGAGAAAATCGTTTTGTCTCAAGGTTTAGGAGCTGCAACGGCTGACAAGAAAATCGTTGACTATGCAGTGGAAGAAATGACTTTGATTACTGGACAAAAAGCAGTAGGAACTATTTCCAAAAAAGACGAAGCAGCTTTCAAATTGCGTAAAGGAATGCCAATCGGGGCAAAAGTTACCCTGAGAGGAACTCAGATGTATGAATTCCTTGACCGTTTGGTTTCTTCCTCATTGCCACGTATTCGTGATTTTAACGGAATCAGCGCAAAAGGTTTTGACGGAAGAGGAAACTATAACTTGGGTATCACAGAACAGATCATTTTCCCAGAAATCAACATTGATAAAGTGAAGAAGATCCAGGGTATGGATATTACCTTTGTAACGTCTGCCAACACAGATAAAGAAGCGAAAGCTTTGTTAGAGAAATTCGGTTTACCATTTAAAAAAGATACAAAATAATGGCTAAAGAATCAATGAAAGCGCGTGAGCGCAAAAGAGAAGCTATGGTCGCTAAATATGCGGAAAAGCGTAAGGCATTGAAAGAAGCAGGTGATTATGAAGCACTTCAGAAATTACCAAAAAATGCTTCACCAGTGCGTCTGCACAACCGTTGTAAGCTGACCGGCCGCCCAAGAGGATATATGAGAACTTTCGGACTTTCACGTGTAACTTTCCGTGAAATGGCCAACCAAGGACTTATCCCGGGTGTGAAGAAAGCAAGCTGGTAAGATATCTCAAAATCCTCAGCTATACGAAGGATTTAAAGATATTCTAAATAATAAATCCAATCTCGAAAGAGGTTGGATTTTTTGTTTTATATAGTGCTATAATCGGATTGTAAACTATTTCTTGCTGATAAAATAACTAAACTCCAAAACTTTCAAATTCCATAAAGTAAGGATTTGCTTTGCACTGATTTTTTCTTCACTAATCTCAAATGATAATTTATTTCGAAATGAACGAACATATTGAGAATGCAAACTTCCTTTTGAGTCCTTTAATACGAAATAAAATCCCGGATCACCGAATTTCCTCCCTGATGCATTTAGGATAAACTGTCCATTCATATCTATTTCAGGTTTCAGAATAACGGTAGCATTTCCATTGGGTAATGGAAAGGAAGCTTTGATACAAGTTTCTCCTGAAGGTAAAATACAGGTCGAATATATCCCTGAAAACATAGTGCTTCCACTAGCAAGAATTGTTCTGTACCAGATAGTATATTTAATTTGATTTGTCTTTTCGTCAGAAAGTGTAATTATTTCACTTTTTAATGGTTGAGGGTTCTTGATGTTTTTAGTGGGTATGTTCAATTGACCAATTCTGGTGCTGAACCAAGTGTTTACTAGTTTCCCTAAAATCTTAAACAAAGGATTCCATTGAATGGTCAAATGCAATTCGTAAAGTTCGGTCCTTTCGTAAAAGTCACTAATTGCTTTGGAAAGTTTACTTTGATCAGACAGGTTTAAATCGTTAAATGATGGAATTAAACCCTCAATCTCTTTCGTTTTATCAATGAATAAATTCTCATCTTTTATAATTTGACCTATAAATTCTTGCCCAGTCATCCCGGGTTTTCCGAAGGGATCTAAAAGCCACTCATTTGATTCCGTGTCAATTCTTCTTCCCCAAAGAATTGCCCATTGTTGAGTAAACCAATCCTGAAAATTTTGTTTTCGGAGAGCGAATTTCATTTAAAAAGGAATTATATTGGTTTTATCGTTCCACGATCCATATTCGGAAAGGGGCTTAAATCTAAGCGTAGTGAATTGGTAATGAAAATCTTTTCTGTTTCGTTCTTTCATTGCAACTGCATGACGTTTGGGTTGTGGTACATTACTTCGTCCATGTACCATATCTGTCATTTCCTTTTGAGATTTCCAAATAGAAAATGTGGATACTGTGCGGGGAAATCGGATGCTTGCGAGCGACATTAAAGTTCCGGGATGATCCCGAACTAACATTTCAGTGGGTCGGCCCCAGCGAATAAAACGAGGAACCTGGGATAAACGCATACGTGCAATTGTAACCGCGACTACGGGTTTATTTGGATCGTAATCATACTCTGTCTTTGGAATATCAAATCCATTAATTTTTCCCCATTGTCTCAAATATTTAAGTCGTAGATGCCAACCTTGTGATAATTGTTTTCCCAAAGAATTTTTCTCTAAAAAAAGATCTAAGGATTCCTCATTTTCCCATTGTGCAAATACAACAACCTTCCGAAATAAAATACGAGAAGGTGAAAAAACAGGTGAGCCCAATGTCATCATTGACATCCATTCCAAATGTATTAGTCCTGGAATGTTTTGTACTTCAGGAGAATTTAAATACAACCCTAATGATGACCTTAAAGACAACTTGACAAGATGATATGAAAAAATACTCATTTGTTAATTAAAGGAATGCATGTTTATTTGAAAACTTCAATATTCAAATATAGTTAATTGTGAATTAGAGCATACTTAAGGCGAAAACCAAAAAGAACTCACATAAATTTACCAAAGTACAAAAGTTTATGAATAAAAAAAGGTTGAAATAAATAGATATTTAATTCAACCTTTATAAGAATATACTAAAATATTATTCCGTAATTCCTTCCAGTTTAAAGATAAACGCATATTCGAGTGCGACTTCTTTCAATGCTTCAAAACGCCCGGAAGCACCTCCGTGTCCGGTTTCCATATCGGTTTTGAGCAACAATAAATTATCGTCGGTTTTCATTTCACGAAGTTTAGCCACCCATTTCGCCGGCTCCCAATATTGAACCTGCGAATCGTGCAATCCGGTTGTAGCCAACATATTCGGATAATTTTTCTTCTCGATATTGTCGTAAGGCGAATAAGATTTGATGTAGTCGTAATACACTTTGTCATTTGGATTTCCCCATTCATCATATTCACCAGTTGTTAATGGAATGGAATCGTCAAGCATCGTCGTCACTACATCCACAAAAGGAACCTGCGCTACCACACCGTTATAAAGTTCCGGTGCCTGATTGATGACAGCGCCCATCAAAAGTCCGCCTGCCGAACCGCCCATTGCGTAAAGATGTTGGGGCGAAGTATAATTGTTTTGAATTAAATATTTAGAAACATCCACAAAATCGTTGAATGTGTTTTTCTTTTTCAACATTTTTCCGTCATCGTACCAAGGACGACCTAATTCCTGTCCGCCGCGAATGTGTGCAATCGCATAAATAAATCCACGATCCAGCAAACTCAATCGGCTCGTACTGAAATAAACGTCCATACTCGCGCCATAAGAACCATAGGCATACAGCAAAAGCGGAGTGTCTGAATTGATTTCGGTGTCTTTTCTGTAAACGATGGAAACCGGGACTTTGACACCATCACGAGCTGTAACCCAAATGCGTTTGGTTTCATAATTTTCCTTTTTGAAATCGCCCAAAACCGTTTGCTCCTTTTTGACTTCAGAAGCTTTGGTTTTCATATTGAAATCGATGGTCGAATTCGGCGTTGTCATCGAAGTATAACCATATCGCAGCACTTCGGAGTCAAATTCAGGATTATATGAAATGTATGCGGTATAAACTTCTTCTTTGAAAGGTAGATGATAATTGACTTTACCGTCCCAGCTACTGATTTTCATTTGGGTCAGTCCGTTGATGCGTTCTTCCAGCACAAGGTAATTATTGAAAATTTCAAAATTCTCCAGATAAACTTCGTTTCTGTGTGGAATGACATCGGTCCAGTTTTCTTTCGAAGTTTTATTGACCGGTGTTTTCATCAGTTTGAAATTTGTCGCTTTGTCTTTATTGGTCAGAATGTAAAAATCGTTTCCATAATGTTCAATGCTGTATTCCAAATCCCGTTCGCGCGGTTGTAAAACTGTCCATTCGGCGTTGGGCTGATCAGCCGGAATGAATCGATATTCGTTTGAAACCGTACTGGAACTTCCGATGATGATGTATTTTCTGGATTTGGTTTTGTAAACATAAGTGCCGAAAGTATCGTCTTTTTCTTCAAAAATCAGAACATCTTCACTTTGCGGCGTTCCCAACGTATGTTTCCAGATTTGATAGGCACGCAAAGTTTCGTCTTTTCTCGTGTAGAAAAGGGTTTTATTGTCCGCTGCCCAAACCGAACCGCCGGTTGTATTTTCCAGTTTATCGGGAAGGATTTCGCCGGTTTTCAGATTTTTTACCTGAATGGTATAAATTCTTCTGGAAAGCGTATCCTGACCAAATGCAGCCAATTCATTGTTTTCCGAAATATTTACGCCGTTTAAATTGTAATAACTATAAGGTTTGGCGAGTTCATTGACATTGAACATAATTTCTTCCGGAGCATCGAGACTTTCTTTTTTTCGCGTGTGAATGGGATACTCTCCGCCTTTTTCAAATCGGGTGATGTACCAGTAACCATTGAATTTAAAAGGAACTGAAGCATCGTCTTCTTTGATTCTTGCTTTGATTTCTTCAAATAAATCCTTCTGAAATTCTTCCGTGTCTTTCAGCATCGCATCGGTATAAGCATTCTCAGCATTGAGATAGCTGATGACTTCCGGATTTTCGCGTTCGTTCAGCCAATAATAATTATCGACGCGTAGGTCACCGTGTTTTTCCAGTGTTTTTTTAATTTTTTTCGCTTGTGGCGCCTGCATAGTTTGTGCATTTAGAAATGCAAATGTACTCAAAGTGCAAAGCACTGCGGGAATGATTGTTTTCATATAATGTGTTAGTTTATCTTTTTAAATTCTGTAAGGATGAATTCATTCGAATTATTTTTGAATTCTATTCCGATTGTTTTCTCATCATAAAATCCGATTGTCGTATAATTTCCATCCGGACTGATGACTGTTGTGTGATAAATTCCTTCGCGTGAAGAAGGTTTAAGCTGTGCCATCACTTCTGAATTTTCTTTGCGAATCAGGATATAAGAACCATTCTTCAGCCCGGTTAGAATTACGGTTTCTGAGCCGTTTTTAAATTCAATTCCGCTTTCAAGCCAACTATTTTCGGATATATTTCCCTGAACTTTCACGGCCTGAATTTCTTGGGTGGTAATGGTTGTGGGTGTATTTTCATAAGATAAATCCTTTGGATGGGAAGCACGTAATAGCTGAAAGCTTTTTTTCAATGCATCGGGATATCCGGTGTTAAGCTCTTTTATGTTAGATTCGCCTTCCAAAACCAAAATCTGTTTTTTGGTACAATCTTTAAATTCAACGGCGACTTTATTTTTCAGCACTTTTCTGACTTTCCGGATGTCGGCGGTCACGGCGAGGCAAGGATTTTGACGTACTTCCTCTGGCCATTCAGTCGGATTTGAATTCAGTACAACGTACTTTTTTGACTCCAAAAATCTTTGCAGATGCGTTTTCATCCGATATTGATTTTCATCAAAATCCGTCAGTTCTTCAGGAATTAATACGTATTTGAAATCGCTTATACTCTGAGCATAGATATTTCCAAAACAAATCAGTGCTAAACTTAAAACCAAGCTTTTCATGTGTTTTCTAAATTAAATCAAATATAATCAATTGAGGTTTAGAAACGGAAAGAGATTTTTTGAATTAAATCTTCAAATAATTGTTGATAATTCAGGCGAATTAATTTTCTGAAGATTTGAAATCAATGTATTTTTACGGCAAAGATAAATTCACTCAAAACAAACAGCGAAATGAAATTTTTTATTGACACTGCCAACCTGAACGAAATCAAAGAAGCGCAGGATTTAGGCGTTTTGGATGGCGTAACAACCAATCCTTCCCTGATGGCCAAGGAAGGCATCACCGGAAAGAAGAATATTTTAAATCACTACAAAGAAATCTGCAAAATTGTAGATGGCGATGTGAGTGCTGAAGTAATTGCCACGGACTTTGACGGAATGATCAAAGAAGGGAAAGAATTAGCAAAACTCAACGATCAGATTGTAGTGAAAATCCCGATGACAAAAGACGGAGTGAAAGCTTGCAAATACTTTACTGAAAACGGAATCCGAACCAATGTCACTTTGGTTTTTTCTGTCGGACAAGCTTTATTGGCTGCAAAGGCCGGAGCAACTTATGTTTCGCCGTTTTTGGGCAGATTGGACGATATTTCTACTGATGGTTTGAACCTGATCGAAGAAATCCGTTTGGTGTATGATAATTATTTGTACGACACGCAAATTCTTGCTGCATCGGTTCGCCACACTATGCACATCGTAAATTGTGCAAAAATCGGTGCCGACGTGATGACCGGGCCATTGTCTTCCATCATGGGTTTATTGAAACATCCATTGACTGACATTGGACTGGCGCAGTTTCTTGCAGATCATGCCAAAGGAAATAAATGAATTCAAATTAGCTACACTGACGATCGTGAGGCCTAATTTGGTTTAGCAGCAAATTATGATTAAAAAAAAATAATAACAAAACGGATGGCTGAAAAGATATCCGTTTTTTATTAAGTTTAATAATATATATACTTCTGATTTACATTTATAATAAATCACAATTAAAAAAT
The DNA here is from genome assembly GCF_049672845.1 of Moheibacter sp. Lineage (NCBI taxonomy): Bacteria > Pseudomonadati > Bacteroidota > Flavobacteriia > Flavobacteriales > Weeksellaceae > Moheibacter > Moheibacter sp. The sequence continues at coordinate 59,184 of NZ_JBATWT010000024.1, read as the reverse complement.
AAAAAGAATTCCCCTTTAATTTGTCAAATAAAAAAAACTTCCTACATTTGCACGCCTAAATGTATACCAACGTATTGGTTTCATTTGGGCAAGTTTAAGTTTAAAAGTAGAACGGTCTGTTCCGTTCTATACTGTAAAATAAACAAAATTTATGTTAACAGATCCAATTTCAGATTATCTGACGCGCATTAGAAATGCGATGTCAGCAGGCCACAAAGTAGTGGAGATTCCTGCATCTAACCTTAAAAAAGAGATCACTAAAATCCTTTTTGACCAAGGTTATATTTTGAACTACAAGTTCGAAGACAATTCTCACCAGGGTTCTATCAAAATCGCTTTGAAATATGACAAAGTGACCAAAGAACCGGTAATCAAAAAGCTAAAGAGAGTTTCTCGTCCGGGATTACGTCAGTACAAAGGTTCTGGCGAACTTCCAAGAGTATTGAACGGATTAGGAGTTGCTATTGTTTCAACTTCAAAAGGAGTAATGACCGACAAACAAGCTCGTCAGGAGAAAGTTGGAGGTGAAGTATTGTGTTTGGTTTATTAATGATTAAAAGAAAAAGAAAATGTCTAGAATAGGAAACGCAATCATTACAATTCCAGCCGGAACTACCGTTGAGATAAAAGACGGAGTGGTTACTGTAAAAGGTAAAAACGGGGAAATGACTCAATCTTTAAAAGAAGGATTTGAGTTGAAAATTGAAGACGGACAATTAACTGTGGTGAGACCTTCTGAATCAAAAGAAGATAAAGCACTTCACGGTTTATACAGATCGCTTATCAACAACATGGTAACAGGAGTTACCGAAGGTTTCAAAAAAGAAATGGAACTCGTTGGGGTTGGTTACAGAGCATCAAGTCAAGGACAAAGATTGGATTTATCTTTAGGTTTTTCACACAACATCGTTATGGAACTTCCAAAAGAAGTGAAAGTGGAAACAACCGCAGAAAAAGGTAAAAACCCAACTATAGTTTTAACATCTCACGACAATCAGCTTTTGGGAATGGTAGCGGCAAAAATCCGTTCATTCCGTAAGCCGGAGCCTTACAAAGGAAAAGGTATCAAATTCGTAGGAGAAATCATCAGAAGAAAAGCAGGTAAATCTGCATAATATTTATAATCGAACAATGGCACTATCAAAAACAGAAAAAAGACAAAAGATAAAAAGACGTGTTCGTCGTAATATCTTTGGGACAGCAGAAAGACCACGTCTTTCAGTTTACCGTTCCAACAAAGAAATTTACGCACAATTGGTTGACGATAATTCAGGTGTAACCATTGCTTCAGCATCTTCAAGAGAAGCCAAAGCAAACGGAACAAAAACTGAACAATCAGCTTCAGTAGGAAAATTAATTGCCGAAAAAGCAAAATCAAAAGGAGTAGAAACAGTTGTATTTGACCGAAACGGTTTCGTATACCATGGCAGAATCAAAGCATTGGCAGACGGAGCAAGAGAAGGAGGTTTAAAATTCTAAGAAAGAAAAGATATGTTAGGATATAAAAACATAGAAAAAGTAAAACCAGCCGGTATTGAATTAACTGACCGTTTGGTAGGCGTACAACGTGTGACAAAAGTAACCAAAGGTGGACGTGCATTCGGTTTCTCTGCAATCGTAGTTGTAGGTGATGGAAAAGGCGTTGTGGGTTACGGATTGGGTAAATCAAAAGAAGTTGCTTCTGCGATTGCCAAAGCAGTAGAAGATGCAAAGAAAAATCTTGTAAGAATCCCGTTGGACGGACATACAATCCCACATGAGATTGAAGCGCGATATGGTGGAGGACATGTATTCTTGAGACCTGCTTCTCACGGTACAGGTTTGATCGCTGGTGGTGCTGTTCGTGCGGTACTTGAGTCAGTTGGTATTCATGACGTATTGTCAAAATCCAAAGGTTCTTCCAACCCGCACAACGTGGTAAAAGCTACTTTCAAAGCTTTGTTGGATTTGAGAAGTGCAAACGTAGTAGCACGTCAGAGAGGTATTTCGGTAGGTAAAGTGTTCAACGGAAAATAAGCGATAAGATGAGTAAAGTAAAAGTAAAACAAGTACGTAGCGCAATCAATCGCGATAAATCTCAAAAAGCAACTTTGATTGCGTTGGGATTGAGAAAATTGAACCAGGTAGTAGAACATGAAACTACACCTCAGATCGAAGGTATGATCAAGAAAGTACAACATTTAGTTGAAGTAGAAAAAGCTTAAGATTAACAAGATGAAATTAAATACACTAAAACCTGCTGCAGGTTCAGTAAAAAATAAATTCCGTAAAGGTAGAGGAGAAGCCAGCGGAAACGGCGGGACTTCCGGTCGTGGACACAAGGGACAAAAATCCCGTTCAGGTTACTCCAAGAAAATCGGATTTGAAGGTGGTCAGATGCCTTTGCAAAGACGTGTTCCTAAATTTGGTTTCAAAAACATCAACCGCGTTGAGTACAACGGAATCAATTTAGACGTAATCCAGAAATTGGTTGATGACAAAAAAATTACCGATACACTTTCAAAAGAAGTTCTGGTACAGCACGGATTGGCTCACAAAAACGATTTGATCAAAATTTTGGGTCGCGGTGAATTAAAAGCGACTGTGAATATCACGGCCGATAAATTTACCAAAACAGCTCAAGAGGCGATTGAGAAAGCCGGCGGAAAAGCTGAACTGAAAGGAAAATAAAATAAGTAAGACCGGATAATGGAACCCGAAAAGGTTCCATTTGTTCGGTTTAAAAAATTAGTAAACACATGGAACTAAGTTTTATGTGGCCTATATTAAAATTTAAATGAACACATGAAAGGGTTTATACAAACGATAAAAAATATTTGGAGCATAAAAGAACTGAGAGAAAAACTAATGGTCACGTTCTTTTTCCTTATTATCTACCGGTTTGGTTCTTACATTCCGCTTCCGGGTATTGATGTAAATGAAGTAACGCGTTTGTTGGCTGCACAGTCAGAAGACCAACGTGGACTTTTAGGACTATTAAACTCTTTTACAGGAGGTTCGTTTAACCGGGCTTCCATTTTAGCTTTGGGGATTATGCCTTATATCTCTGCATCGATTGTGGTTCAGTTGATGGGATTGGCAGTTCCTTATTTGCAGAAATTACAGAAAGACGGAGACAGCGGACGTAAAAAAATCACTCAGATTACACGTTGGTTAACCATCGCCATCTGTTTGGTTCAGGCGCCTGCTTACCTGACTTTATTGCAAACTCAGTTATTGCCTTACAGCGGCGGATTCCAGTCTGCTTATCTGATCGATCCGGGAACATTCTGGTTCATTTTTCCTTCTACTATCATCCTGGTAACAGGTACGATTTTTACAATGTGGATGGGAGAGAAGATTACAGACCGAGGAATTGGAAACGGTATCTCAATCCTTATTATGGTGGGAATTTTGGCCGATCTTCCAAGAGCGCTTATCAATGCATTTGAGTTGGATACAACAGGAGGAATTATGTTCTTGCTTGAAATCATAGGATTATTGGTTGTTATTTTACTTTGTGTGCTTCTGGTACAAGCCGTGAGAAAAGTTCCGGTACAGTATGTAAGAAGAGCGCAAGCAGGAAGCAGCAGCTACATCCGTTCGATGACAGATTCAGTACGTTCTTATATTCCTTTGAAAGTAAACGCAGCAGGGGTAATGCCTATCATCTTTGCGCAGGCAATTATGTTCCTTCCTGCAACTTTGGTCGGAATGGTTTCAGATGGTGACTCACCGATGATGATGTTCCTTGCTAAAGTTTCAGATCCGTTCTCATGGCAACATAGTGTGATTTTTGCAATATTAATTATTGTATTTACGTTTTTCTATACGGCTATTACCATTCCGGTTAACCAAATGGCAGATGACCTGAAAAGAAACGGTGGAATCATTCCGGGTATCAAGCCTGGTAAAGATACTGCCGATTATCTGGACGATATTTTGTCGAAAATCACTTTCCCGGGATCTATTTTCCTGGTATTGATTGCGGTCCTTCCGGCTGTCGTTCACTTGTTCGGAGTAGACCAGAGTCTGGCTATGTTTTATGGAGGTACATCACTTTTGATTATGGTGGCGGTTATTCTGGACACTGTTCAGCAGATCAACACTTATTTGTTGAATCACCACTATGACGGGTTGATGTCAACCGGCCGAACGAAAAACGTTGCGTAAGTCATTAATTAATTGTACATTTGCAAACTTTCTGACAAGGGGAAGATAAAATTTATGGCAAAACAAAAACACATAGAACAAGACGGAACGATAATCGAAGCATTGTCCAACGCCATGTTCAGAGTAGAATTAGAAAACGGTCACATTGTGACATCCCATATTTCGGGAAAAATGCGTATGCACTACATCAAATTATTACCGGGCGACAAGGTGAAAATCGAAATGTCTCCTTATGATTTGACCAAAGGTAGAATTACGTATAGATATTAAGGAATTAAAAATGATGAATTTTAAATTTTAATTTTCGTCATTTTTTTGATTTTATAAAAATTTGATAATAACGACAGGAGGCATAAAGCCGGAGCATTTAAAAAAGAACTAAAATGAAAATTAGAGCATCTATCAAAAAAAGAAGTGCTGAGTGCAAGATTGTACGCAGAAAGGGCGTACTGTACGTGATCAATAAGAAGAATCCTAAATTTAAACAAAGACAAGGTTAAGATATGGCACGTATTTCAGGAGTAGACTTACCAAAAAACAAAAGAGGAGAAATAGGTTTGACCTATATCTACGGAATTGGTAAAAGCACAGCACAAAAGATATTAGCTGACGCTAATGTTGACAAAGACAAAAAAGTAAACGAATGGAACGATGATGAAATCAACGCAATCCGTTTGGCAATTACTGAGAACTACAAAGTGGAAGGTGAACTTCGTTCAGAAGTCCAGTTGAACATCAAACGTATGATGGACATCGGATGTCAGCGCGGAATCCGTCACCGTCTTGGATTACCTCTGAGAGGTCAGCGAACTAAAAACAATTCTCGTACGAGAAAAGGTAGAAAGAAAACAGTTGCTAACAAGAAAAAAGCCACTAAATAATAAGTAGTAATCATGGCAAAGAATCAAAAAACAGTAAAGAAAAGAAAGGTCATAGTTGAAGCTACAGGACAAGCACATATCCAGGCTTCTTTTAACAACGTGATCATCACTTTGACAAATAAAAACGGTGAAGTTATCTCCTGGTCATCTGCCGGGAAAATGGGCTTCAGAGGATCTAAAAAGAATACACCTTATGCTGCTCAGGTAGCTGCTCAGGACGCTACAGCTCAAGCTTTGGAAGCAGGTTTAAGAAGAGTGAAAGTGTATGTAAAAGGACCTGGACAAGGTCGTGAATCTGCAATCCGTACTATTCACAACGGAGGTATCGAAGTAAGCGAAATCATTGACGTTACACCATTGCCACACAACGGTTGTCGTCCACCAAAACGCAGAAGAGTGTAACAATTGAAAAGAGAATTAAGATGAAACAATTCATTCAAAATTCAAAATTCAAAATTCAAAATTAGATTAAAAATGGCAAGATATACAGGACCAAAAACAAAAATCGCTAGAAAATTCGGACAGCCTATCTTTGGTGACGATAAAAGCTTCGAAAAGAAAAAATATCCTCCGGGAATGCACGGCCCGAACAAAAGAAGAGGGAAAAAATCTGAATATGCAGTTCAGTTAGAAGAAAAGCAAAAAGCAAAATATACCTACGGAATTCTTGAGCGTCAGTTTGCAAACATGTACAAAAAAGCAAACGCAAAACCAGGGATTACAGGTGAGATTTTGTTACAACTTTGTGAATCACGTCTGGACAACGTAGTGTACCGTTTCGGAATTGCTCCGAGCCGTAGTGCTGCAAGACAGTTTGTTACACACAAACATATCACTGTAAACGGTGAGGTTGTAAACATTCCTTCTTACCAATTAAAAGCAGGTGATGTAGTAGCTGTTCGTGAGAAATCAAAAACACTGAGCGCAATTACAGATTCATTGAAATCCAGATCTACGTATGACTGGCTGATCTGGAACGACGAGCAAATGTCAGGTACATTTAACTCCGTTCCTGAAAGAATTCAGATTCCGGAAGACATCAAAGAACAATTGATCGTCGAGTTATATTCTAAATAATTTTAGAGTACTAGAATTTTATAGTAAGTGGAGAAACCTTCGGGTTTCGGTTAAACCAAAAAATCTTATAAAAAAAGATGACAATTTTAAACTTTATAAAACCGGACAAAGTAGTCTTAATTGAATCAGACAGTAATTTTGGACAATTCGAATTCCGTCCTCTGGAACCAGGATACGGATTGACCATCGGGAACGCTTTGCGCAGAGTATTGCTATCTTCTCTTGAAGGTTATGCAATCACTTCTGTGAAAATTGAAGGTGTTGACCATGAATTTTCTACCATTTCGGGGGTAGTAGAAGACATGACCGAAATTATCTTGAATCTTAAAAAAGTAAGATTCAAAAGACAAATCAGCGAATCTGATTCAGAAACCGTAACTGTGTCTATCTCAGGCCAAGAGCAATTAACAGCAGGTGATTTAGGGAAATTTATTTCAGGTTTCCAAATCTTAAATCCCGACTTCGTAATTGCAAACATGGACAAAAAAGTGAAATTAGACTTCACTTTTACCATTGAGAAAGGACGCGGATACGTTCCGGCGGACGACAACAAAAAGTCAAACGCTGCTATCGGAACAATTGCCATCGACGCTATTTATACGCCTATTAAAAACGTAAAATACAGCGTTGAAAACTATCGTGTGGAACAAAAAACCGACTATGAAAAGTTGATTTTGGAAATCACAACAGATGGTTCAATCAGTCCGCAAGACGCCTTGACCGAAACAGCAAAAATCCTTATCCATCACTTCATGTTGTTCTCTGACGAACGCATTACTTTGGAAGCAGAAGAAGTAGCTTACGGCGAAACTTATGACGAAGAAGCTTTGCACATGAGACAGCTTTTGAAAACAAAACTGGTTGATATGGACCTTTCAGTTCGTGCTTTGAACTGCTTGAAAGCTGCAGAAGTAGAAACCCTTGGTGAATTGGTTTCTTACAACAAATCTGATCTGATGAAATTCAGAAACTTCGGTAAAAAATCATTGACCGAATTGGAAGAATTGGTGGACAATAAAGGATTAAGTTTCGGAATGGATATTTCCAAGTATAAGTTAGACGTAGAATAATTTTATTAAAATGAGACACGGTAAAAAAATCAATCACTTAGGAAGAACAGCCTCGCACAGAAATGCGATGCTTTCCAACATGGCTTCCTCATTGATTACACATAAAAGAATCAATACCACAGTTGCAAAAGCAAAAGCATTGCAACGTTACATTGAACCTTTGATTACAAAATCAAAGACCGACGATACAAACAATCGTCGTGTAGTATTTAAATATTTGCAGGACAAAGAAGCAGTTGCTGAATTGTTCCGTGAAGTAGCTCCTAAAATCGCAGATCGCCCGGGTGGATATACCCGTATCATAAAAACTGGATTCCGTCAGGGAGATAGTGCTGATATGGCGATGATCGAATTGGTTGACTTCAACGAATTGTATACTTCTGCTAAGCCGGAGAAGAAAACAAGAAGAAGCAGAAGAGGAACTTCTAAAAAAGAAGAAACTCCAGTTGCTGAAGTTGAAACCAAAGATGAAGTAGTGGAAGAAGTAAAAGCAGAGGAAACTGCAACAGAAGAAACTGTTGAAGAACCAAAAGCAGAAACTCCTGAAACTCCCGAAGCTTCTGCCGAAGAAGGAACAGAAGAAAAGAAAGATTAATTAGAACTTTCAAAATACTAAAGCAGCCGATTTGGCTGCTTTTTTTATGCCTGAATTTTTCGGGAAGAATTGAAGCTGGAAATTTTCCGGTATTTTGTCATTTTCTTTCCTAAATTTATACCTTACATAAATTAAAATGAACCACGACGAAATCGAAAATATAGAAATTACCTTTCTCTCCATCGACGATTATGCAGAACTCAAAAATGCCATGATCTCTTCTTATCAGTCTATGCCCGATGCCTATTGGGATAAAGGTCAGATCAATAATTTACTGCAAAAATTTCCAGACGGACAAGTGGTTATCAAAGTAGACGGAAAAATCGCCGGTTGCGCACTGTCCATTATCGTAAATTCCGACAAGATTTCTCGCGCTCACACCTACAAAGAGATTACGGGCAATTATACTTTTTCTTCTCATTCACCAAACGGCGATATTCTCTACGGAATCGATATTTTCATTAAACCCGAATTCCGCGGACTCAGATTAGGTAGAAGATTATATGATTACAGAAAAGAACTTTGTGAAAAACTAAATCTCCAAAGCATTGTGTTTGGCGGACGAATTCCGTTCTATCACAAATATGCCAACGAATTATCACCCAAACAATACATTGAAAAAGTAAGAAGCAAGGAAATCGACGATCCCGTTCTGAACTTTCAGCTGTCCAATGATTTTCATCCCATCCGTGTGTTGAAAGGTTATTTGGAAGGCGATAAAGCTTCGAGCGAATATGCCGTTCTTCTCGAGTGGGACAATATTTATTATGAAAAACCTTCTACACAGACTGTAGCAACCAAACGTGTTGTGCGTCTTGGATTGGTTCAATGGCAGATGCGTCCTTACCAAGATGTTTCCCAATTACTGCAACAGGCAGAATATTTTGTGGACACACTTTCCGGTTATCGTTCGGACTTTGCTTTGTTCCCTGAATTTTTCAATGCGCCGCTGATGGCCAAATACAATCATCTGTCAGAACCAGATGCTATTCGTAAACTCGCCGAATTTACCGAAGAAATTGTCAAAAATTTCTCACGTTACGCCATTTCGTATAACATCAATATTATTTCGGGCAGTATGCCCGAAGTAGTGGACGGAAAGCTTTTTAACGTCGGATATCTGTGTCGTCGAGATGGATCCATTGAACGTTACGAGAAAATTCATGTAACACCAGACGAAGCAAAAGTCTGGGGAATGCAGGTAGGAAAAGAACTCAAAATTTTCGATACCGATTGTGGTAAAATCGGAATTCTGATTTGCTACGATGTGGAATTCCCGGAATTAGGTCGTTTATTGGCCGATGATGGAATGAATATATTATTCGTCCCCTTTCTTACAGATACCCAAAATGGTTTTTCACGTGTGAAAAATTGCGCAAAAGCAAGAGCCATTGAAAACGAATGTTACGTAGCCATTGCCGGAAGCGTAGGAAATCTACCCAACGTTCACAATATGGACATTCAGTATGCACAATCCATGGTTTTTACGCCATGTGATTTTGCTTTTCCGATGGACGGTGTGAAAGCAGAAGCCACACCCAATACCGAAATGATCCTGATTTCAGATGTCGATTTGGATTTGCTCACCGAGCTCCACGAATTCGGAAGTGTGAAAAACCTGAAAGACCGAAGAAAAGATGTTTACGAAGTAAAAAGAAGTAATTAATCAATAAAAAAGGAGCGAAAATCCGCTCCTTACTATTTATTTTGTGTGTTTTAAAAACATCCAATATCTATCCTCAACAATTTATCCTTCCACATAATATTTAAAAAAGTACGGAATCGTTTCAATTCCTTTGTAGAAATTAAACAATCCGAAGTTTTCGTTTGGCGAATGGATCACATCGGAATTCAGACCGAAGCCCATTAAAACCGATTTAGAACCCAATTCCTTTTCAAACAAAGCTACAATCGGAATACTTCCACCACCTCTTGTTGGCAAAGCTTCTTTTCCAAATGTATGGGTCATCGCTTTTTTAGCCGCTTGAAATCCTTTGTCAGAAGTCGGTAAAACATATCCATGGCCACCGTGGTGCGGTTTTACGGTAACTTCAACTGAAGAAGGAGCAAGCGTAGGGAAATAATCCACAAATAATTGCGTGATTTTTTCCGGATCTTGATGTGGAACCAATCGCATTGAAATTTTGGCGTAGGCATGCGAAGCAATTACTGTTTTTGCACCTTTTCCGGTATAGCCACCCCAGATTCCGTTTACATCAAGTGTCGGACGAATGGATGCGCGTTCGATGGTCGAATATCCTTTTTCTCCCTGAATATCCGCAATCCCGATTGATTTTTTATAATTCTCCAAACTGAATGGGATTTTCGCCATTTCAGCACGATCGGTTTCAGAAAGTTCTTCCACATCATCATAAAACCCGGGAATGGTAATTTTGCCGTCATCGTCATGCAATTTGGCAATCATTCTCGACAAAACGTTGATTGGATTTGGAACAGCACCTCCGTAAACCCCGGAATGCATATCCAAATCTGCACCTTTTACTTCAACTTCCACATAACTCAAACCTCTCAAACCAACCGAAATCGAAGGTTGATCGTTGGAAATGATTTCCGTATCGGAAATTAAAATGATATCATTTTTCAGTTTTTCTTTATTGTTTCGGACAAATTCACCAAGGCTATTGGAACCGACTTCTTCTTCGCCTTCGATCATAAATTTGATATTGCACGGAAGTTGTCCCGATTTATTCATCGCTTCAAAAGCTTTTACGTGCATAAAGAATTGACCTTTGTCATCGGCAGAACCACGTGCGAAAATCGCTCCTTCGGGATGAATTTCCGTTTTTTTGATGACCGGCTCAAAAGGGCCGGACTCCCAAAGTTCCAGTGGGTCAGCCGGTTGAACATCATAATGGCCATAAACCAAAACGGTTGGAAGAGAAGGATCAATGATTTTTTCGCCATATACAACCGGGTAACCATTAGTCTCACAGACTTCTACGTTGTCGGCGCCAGCAGAATTTAAAAATTCGGCTACTTTTTCCGCTGTGTTCAGTACATCCTGATTGTAAGCTGGATCTGCGCTGACAGACGGAATTTTAAGTAATTCGATTAATTCATCTAAAAATCTTTGTTTATTTTCGGTTATAAACCTTTGTGTTTCGTCCATTATAAATTGAAATTTGAATAAAAAGCTAATGTAAGAAATTTGAGTTGAGTAGTCAGAGTTTAGAAATATGATTTTTTTGATTTAAAGCATTAAACAAAATATTTTTCAAATTAAACCCTATATTCGCTTAAGAATTTTTGATTATGATAATTTACAGCGTGACGATCAACATTGATGAAACAGTGGAAACGGAATGGGTGCAATGGATGAAAAAAATCCATATTCCCGATGTGATGAATACTGGTAAATTTATCTCATGCAGGTTTTCCAAACTGACTTCTCACAAAGAGGAGGGAAGCGCGAATTATTCGGCTCAATACACTTGTCATTCCCGTCATGATTTGGAAGATTATCAGAAAAATTTCGCACAACAGCTTCAGCAAAAATCCTTGGAGAAATTTGCCGATAAAATGCATTCTTTCCGTACCGAACTAGAAGTCATTGAAGATTTTTATTCGGTTTTGAGCTGAACAATCAATTGAAAGATCAAACCGTCACCGCTACTTTTGCTTGAGTGCCTCCGGATTTTCTTTTTGTAATTTCAAAATTACCGCCAATTGATTTTAAACGCTGGGAAATACTGTATAGACCTTGATTTCCAGCTTCTTCAGAGTCTTCATAACCAATGCCATCATCTGTTATTTCAATCTGTAAACCATTTGAATTATTACTAAACTTGATTTCTGCATTTGCTGCTTCAGAATGTTTGATGATATTGTTTACCAATTCTTGAATCACCCTAAATATCATCAGTTGTAATTGTTGCGAAAGTTTGTGTGTATTTTCATGGTTATCCGTTACCGATATTTTGATAAGTTTGGTTTCGTTTATTTCTGAAACAAAGTGTTCGGTTGCCTTTACTAAACCATCTTGTTCCAATACGGTTGGGAGCAGGTTGTGTGCGATATGTCGAGTGTCGGCATGTGATCTTTCTAATATTCGTTGGACTTTTGCCAGTTGTTCCATTCTTTTTTCCTGCGGAAGATGGGGGATGGATTCCAAACTCATTTTGGCTGCGCCAATCATGGCGGCAACGCCGTCGTGCAATTCGTGAGAAATCCTTTTTCTTTCTCGTTCTTCGCCCAAAATAAAGGAATTCAGAATGGCATTTTCTTTGTCCTTTTGCAATTGTTTGAGTCTTGATTCTTGTTTCTTTTTGTTATAGAAGATTGCTCCGCCCAAAATTGAAATCAACAAAGCTCCACCCAAAATCGCCAAAAGTAAATTGGATTGTTGCTTTTGGATTTTAAATTCTTGTTGTACAATCTGCTTTTCTTTCTTTTCGGTTTCGTATTTGGTATTGATTTCATTGATTTCTCTTGCATTTTCAGCTGATGAAATAGAATCTTTGAAGGTTGCATAGGTGTGATAAAAATCGGCGGCTTTCTCTTTCAATCCCGAGTTGTAATAAATAGATGCGGCCGTAAGAGATGCCTTTGTTAAAATACTGTTGTCACCAACTTCTTTTGCAAAATTTATAGCCTGTTCTGCGTATTTCAAAGCTTCTTTATTTGAGCCGGTTTTGTATAAAAGATCAGCATATGTATAATGAGTCGATGTCAGATGGATTTTATTTTCGAGTTCAACGGCGTATTCTACAGCTTTTTTAGCATATTTCAATGATTTATTGAGATCTTTCTCGATTAAGGACAATGTTAGAAACGACAGTGTTTTTGCCTCCAAATCATTGGAGATATCGGACAAATCCAAGGCTTTCTCGGACCATTTAATGGCATTTATTGTATCATTTAAATTATAATACCCGAGACCAAGATTGCTAGCAGCAGTCGCTATAAACTTCTCATCGTTATGCTCATCCAGTAGGTTATAAGACTTTAATAAATACTCAATCTGTTTATCATAATTTTCAGTCGAGCTAAGTAAGGTACCTATATTGACATATAAATATCCCAAATGTACTGGATTCCCTCCGTCTTCCAGAATGGCCGCAACCTTAAGGTAATATTTGATAGCGCTATCCAAATCATCTTTATGGTAATAAGCGTTGGCCAGAAGATTGTAGGCATCTAAATCACTTCGCTGTTTTTCGATTGGATGCGGATTTTCAATAGCCAATTGACTGTACAGCATGGTAGAGTCCATCTCCTGAAGATTCCAGAAATAGAAGGCTTTATTTGCATACAAATAGTCTAAAAAAGCAACATTTTCTCGCTTCCCTTTTTCAATAATCTCATTTATTATCTCCACACAATCTTGCTCTTTATTTTCAATACAGACACTTAACTTATTGAATAGCGCCATAAACTCAGGACCAACATTAATATCTGTATCACGGTTCTGCGCATTTGCAAGAATGGATAGCAGAAAAAAGGTAATGAACAATAGTATTCTCATAATTAATGTATTTTTTAAATGTTAACCAATCCCTGCATAATGGCTTTTTTGACCATTCCGGCAATGTTTTTTACATCGAGTTTCTGCATAATGTTGGAACGGTGCGTTTCTATGGTTTTTTCTGATAAGAATAGTTCTTCTGCGATTTCTTTGGTGGTTTTTTCTTGTACGATTAATTGCAAGATTTCTTTTTCCCTTTCGGTGAGTTCTATTTTTTTTCTTGAAGCGTTCATTTCAAAAAATGCTTGTTGGGTTTTGGGACTGAAATATTGCCCGTCATTTGTCACAACTTTGAGTGCTTTTTCTATTTCTTCCCGACTGTCAATCTTTAATAAATAACCGTCAAAACCTGCGTTAATGGAAGATTTGATCGTTACGGAATCCGCATGACTGGTTAAGGCAATGATTTTCATTTCGGGTGCTATCTGCTTAATTTCTCCGATTATTTTTCTTCCATCGTGTTTACCGAAATGAATATCAAGTAACAAAATATCATAACTTTCTTCTTTTAGAATTTCTTTTAATTCTATGTAATTCAATACACTTTCAGTTTTTTCTACAAATTCAAATGTGGATAAAAGCACCTCTAATCCATCTAAAACCAAAAAATGATCGTCTGCGAGTAAGATCTTCATCATAACTATTTTAATTCTATAGATGATGAATTTAGTGGATTTTTATCAGGTAACTGAGCTTTTTACAATTAATCTCTACATTTTTCCAAAACTTCACGAGCAAAATTAACAGCATCATTAAGAGATGTTTCAGGAGATTCGCTGGTTTTATTTAGAATTGTAAACCTGGCATTCCCAGTTAGCACAACCAGTTCTATGCCGTAATCTGTCCATTTTTGATAGGCGCGATCGCCCAAATTATCAACGGCTTTGTATTCGAATTTCATCCGGCTTTCCAAGATTTTTTTGGCTTGAGCAAGCTCTTTGGGTTTTTCACCGAGTTCCTTTTCGAAATTTGCCAATAATTCTTCGTATTCAGTTTGGGATAATTTTTTATATCCTCTGTCAAATAAATCCACAGCCGTTTCCTGTTTATGAGTTGACAAATCTTCATCTGTATAAAAATCCAGCATCTTTATCGTAACCTGATTCATATCGGGACGTTTGAAAGTTGCGCCGGTTACTTTGGACACAATTTCCTTATCGGGTCGGTCGCTTTTCCAACTATAAACACAAGAGCCATATTTGCCTTTTGTGGTCGAAATTTCTTGTTTGAACGAGGATTCATCGATATTTACATATTTCTCGAGATCGGCTTTGGTCAGTAAAGTTTCGTATTTATAGTTTTTGGACTCCAGACATGAACTAATGGAATTGGACGTCATTTTGAGTTCAGTTTCGGTAGAATTTGAACTGGAACAAGCCATAATAATATGGGACATAACTAAAAGATATATTGCTTTTTTCATAATATTATTTTAAAAATACTGGACGTTTTATTGGAGCTGAACATTTAATTTCTAGCTCAGATATTTGAAAAATAGCAGGAGTATGCTGTTAGGCACTACTCCTGCATAATTTAAGTATGAAAGTCGTAAAGTCTTAAGGAATTGTAATTTCATTTCCACTAAAATCTGAGAACATTTTGGGTGTGTTGACCAAAATAAGATTGTCGTAACTGAAATTGATGCTGCTAGCACTTTGCACACTTACTGCGTATTCAAAACAATCAATGAAATTCACATCGTGCATTTTTAGAAATAAATCATTGCTTCCCAAAAGTATAGCCCCGTTTGGATATCCATTTGTTTTTCCTGCATTGGCAATGTTTAAAAACCCAATTTCATTTAGCGGATTAGTAGTGTAATCAATCTGAATGCCTTCCCAATATCCCGGTACGTCTTCTTTTCCTTTAATAGTAATAGGTTCGTTCGCTGTTCCTACCATCACTACTTCATGGTCATAATGAAAAGCATTTTGAAATCTGATTTTGCTTCCGGCTTCCATCAATAATGTTGCACCCGGTTTAAATGTAAATTTGCGACTCATTTCATTGTCGGGCTTGAATCCGGCAGAAAGAAACGGAACATCGGTTTTATGAAAGGTAACATCTTGATGAGTATCGGTCTGAGTCAATTTTATATAATCGTTTACGTTGCCTGTGTAGGTACTGGTTCCATCGATGGTATTGATGTGATTTACAGAGGTTTGAATTGGAATGTCATTGCCGGTAAAGGTACTGTTGGAAAGCGTTAGCTTCCCTGCATTGAGTGTCGTGCCTACCCAATGCAGTCCAATGAGATGTCCTTCCTGAACGGTACAATGATCCATTTTCATAACACCTCCGGCGGCTCCAATTACAGAGCCTTGAAGTGCCCAGCCCCCGCGGCCTCCTTGTCCGGCATATTCCACAGTTACATAATTCATTTGGTTCGCAGGATTATCGCTGGAAATCTGGATGCCTCTCCAAGATCCTTTATCCTGTTGCGTTCCGGTGAGAATAATTGGATTTTCGGCAGTTCCGTTCATTTGTATTTTACCATTTGCTTCTTTGCCCAAAATCAATCCGGCATTACTTTCAAATGCTATCACAACGCCTGCATCTATAATGAGATCTCCGTTAATCTTTGGGTCACAGTTTATAATGAAATCTACAGGTGCATTTGGGTCATCGGTTAGATGGATGTTGAAATTTTCATTGAAATAACCACAATCCAAAATAATGGGTGGAATTACTTCCACAATTGGTTCATCTGGCGCATCATCGTCACTGTTACACGAGATAAATGCAAATGCAGCAAAAGCAGAAATAGCAAATCTGTTTATGGGTTTAAAAATTTTCATTGTTTTATTTTTTTAGGGTTATACTTATTTTGAGTTAAAGTTTTATAATCATTGAACAAAATTAGGCGGACTGACGACAGCATGTTTCGGGACAATTACTGAAATTTAGACTAGGGGTTTTCCCTGAAGTCCATCGTAGAATTAAAACTTTTTAAGTAAACTTGAACGGCAAAAACTGAGAAATGGGATGAAAAAAATCCATATTCCTGAAGTGATGAACACCGGAAAATTTATTTCCTGCAGGTTTTCAAAACTGACTTCTCACAAAGAGGAGGGAGGCGCCAATTATTCGGCTCAATACACTTGTCATTCGCGCCATGATCTGGAGGATTATCAGAAAAATTTCGCACAACAACTTCAACAAAAGTCAATAGAGAAATTTGCCGATAAAATGCATGCTTTCCACACCGAACTGGGAGTTATTGAGGATTTTTATTCGGTTTTGAGCTGATTTTTAAAGTTGATAAAATATTTTATCCCTAAATTAAATCCGATTCCCTGGTTTTGATATTTTCCTGCTGAAGTGTTGAACCGATAAACTGCCGGGTCTGTGTACATTTCCAAAAATAATTTGAAATTTTTGGCGAAAATATATTCCACACCCATATCAAACAAAAAATTATATTCGGAAGATCTCATTTCAAGATCAGCTTCTAAATTATTAAAAGCTTCTGTTTGAGGTGTCAAACTATTGTATCCGTGGTTGGTGTCCAGACTTGTATAACCCAAACCAATGTCTGCATACATTCTGAATTGATTGCCGATATTTCCACCATACCCAATCAACAAACCCATCATATTTGTATTATAACGGAAATCGGCATCCGAATTTCTTTCGCTTTTTGATCCTTTGTCAATGTTGGAATAAAGTGCGGAAATTTTGGCTCCCGCATCATTTTTGAAATAATAACTCAAAATTACTCCCTTGTTTAGATCCCAAACCGGGTCACCAATTACTGCCTTGCCTTCCGAAATTTTGGTATTTGTAATGTTGTGAAAAGAATATCCTCCAAAAACGCCTACTTCTAATTGTTGTGCAAAACAAAAGCCGGTAAGAAGAATAAATAGGAGAGTGATTTTTTTCATGGGTTAAATTTTCCCCAAATATCAAAAAATTAAAATAGGATATTTTATGAAAATTATCATATTACTTTGAAAGCCTTTCCAAAGCAAACTGTATCATCTTATCAATACTTTTGTAAGAGTCTTTACTGAATTCGCCCAAAGCCCGATTGGCAACCACACAATTCAGCGAAAGTGCTTCGTGTCCCATCATGGCCGATAGTCCATAAATTCCCGAAGTTTCCATTTCGAAATTCGTAATGCGATGACCTTTGAACTCAAACGCAGCTAACTTTTCGTTGATATCAAACGGATTTGGCCGTAAACGTAAAAACCTTCCTTGCGGTCCATAAAAACCATTGGCCGTCGCCGTAATCCCAGATTTGGTTTCGTCCGAGGAAAGCTGTTCCATCAATTCTGTGGAACCTTTGACAATATAAGGAACGGCCTTAGAATCGTCCCAATCCGTTTGTTCATAAAAAGCTTCTTCCATATCTAAATCACGCACCATCAACGAATCTTCATAAAAATGTAGTAAACCGTCAAACCCCAAACCATGAGAACTCAATACATAGGAATCCACCGGAATATCGGCATGCAAAGCCCCCGAAGTTCCCAAACGAACGAATTGTAACGCTCGGAAATCTTCCTTGATTTCACCGGTTTTCAAATCGATATTAGCCAAAGCATCCAATTCACTGAAAACGATGTCGATATTATCCGTTCCCATTCCGGTCGAAATCACCGTAATTCGTTTGCCGTTCAGACTTCCTGTATGAGTTACGATTTCTCGCTTTTGGGTTTTGAATTCGATTTCATCAAAATATTGGGAAACTTTTTCTACACGATCAGGATCACCTACCGTTATGACCAAATCGGCTAATTGCTCAGGTAAAATATTGCAGTGATAAACACTTCCGTCCGGATTTAAAACCAATTCCGATGCTGCTTTGCTCATGATATTCTATCTTTTTTCCAAAGCTAATTAATCCGATTCATATATCAGAATAAAATTCGCTCAAAAATAATTGTTAGTCTAAGCTAACAATTTTGTAGATTTGCATAAATTTAATGAATGTTCCAAAACTTAGTTGAATATTTTGAAAGCATTTCCCCTGTATTGGCCGCTTTGTGTGCAACTTTATTTACATGGGGATTGACCGCTTTGGGTGCTTCTTTTGTTTTCCTATTCAAAACGATGAATCGCGTAGTACTTGACGGAATGCTCGGCTTTACCGGTGGTGTGATGATTGCCGCGAGTTATTGGAGTTTGCTGGCGCCTGCCGTTGAAATGAGTACAGGCGAAGGCGTGATGAGAATTTTCCCGGTTGCTTTTGGATTTATTTTAGGAGCGCTTTTTCTTTTTGGGTTGGACAAACTTTTGCCACATTTACATATCAATTTCAAACAAGCGGAAGGTGTGAAAACGCCTTGGCAACGTACGACTTTACTCACTTTGGCGATTACATTGCACAATATTCCCGAAGGTCTGGCAGTCGGCGTTTTGTTTGGTGGTGTAGCTGCCGGAATTCCCGAAGCGACCATTGCTGGCGCTTTGACTTTGGCCATCGGAATTGGAATTCAGAATTTTCCCGAAGGAATTGCAGTCGCCATGCCGCTTCGCCGAATGGGACTTTCGCGCCGGAAAAGTTTTTTGTACGGACAAGCATCCGCTATCGTGGAACCGATTTTCGGCGTTTTGGGCGCTTTGGCAGTAACTTTTTTCACACCTATTCTACCATATGCATTGGCTTTTGCGGCGGCGGCGATGATTTATGTGGTGATTGAAGAAGTCGTTCCCGAAACCCAACAAAGCGGAAATACAGATATTGCAACTTTGGGTTTTGTCGCTGGATTTGTGGTAATGATGAGTTTGGATGTGCTTTTGGGGTAATAATTTTGAATAAATGAATTAGTGAAAGAAAGATTATTTTCATCACTCACTCATTCAACCTCGTACAATTCAATGGGCAATCCATCGGGATCGGAAAAGAAACTAAAACGTTTGCCGGTAAATTCATCTACTCGAATTTCTTCTACTGTAACTCCTTTTTGAATTAAACTTTCGATGCATTCCTCCAAATTATCCACTTCAAACGCCAAATGACGAAGTCCTCTGGCTTCAGGTTGGCTAATTCTTTTGGGTGGATTGGGAAAGGAAAACAATTCTATGATATAATTCCCATTCAATGCCAAATCCAATTTGTAGGAATTTCGTTCTTCTCTGAAAACTTCACGTATGATTTTCAATCCTAAAATTTCTGTATAAAACTGTTTCGAAACTTCATAATCCGAACAAATAATGGCGATGTGGTGAATTTTCTTGAGTCTCAATTTTTGATTTTTTGTATTCAAAATTAAGGAATTGGTGTAATAAAAAACCCAAAATATATTGGTTTCTGGGATTTTCTTTTACTTGGATTTTTTCTTCTTTTTCTTTTCTGTTTTGGAATCAATTCGTTTATGAAATTCCTCTAAAATCGAATTATTGCTATCGTGACAATTCATCGATTTGATTTCTTTTAGAATTTTTTTAGCCATTTTAAAATCGCGCAAGACTTCTTTTAACCAAACTTTTTTAAATAAAATTTTCACTTTATCCATTCCTTTCAAGGTCAAAGCAAACGAAATCAATTTTTCTGCTTCATCAAAATCTTCGTTTAGTATCAAGGTTTCGATGTAGTAGGGATAAATTTCCAATGCATGAAGATTGTAAGAAATAGCTTCCTCGAAATATTCTTTTGCCGTTTCATAATCCATTAATTGCTCGGCATAAATCCTTCCCAGCAAGCAAATTGCCATTGTGTTTTTTTCATTGTACGAAAGGGCATATTCCAGCGACTCCATTGTTGCCATTAATGAATATGGATAATTATCCAAAGCATTCAGTAAATGTTTATCGATAGTTTTCATTTTTTTTATTCTTACTCCAAATCTTTACCCAAATCCCGTTTCAGTTTTTGGCGTTCCGATTTGTAATTTTTTTCCTCTTTTTTTGGTTTTTTAAAATCCGAACCTTTAAATGTACGTGTCGGATTTCCTCTTTTAATTTCAGTCTGATTGTTCCATTCCGACTCCATTTGTTCCTGAATTCCTTTCAGGTTTTCTTCATTTAGTTTTGCAAGCAAACGTTCGGTTGCCAGTTTTTTGTTCTGATGTTGCGAACGACTGTCCATTGCCACCACAGCAATTCCGGTTGGTTTATGGATTGCCCGAACTGCCGTATTGACTTTGTTTACATTTTGTCCGCCCGAACCGGAACTTCGCATCGCCTGAAATTCAAAATCTTTTTCATTGTAAATCACCGGTTGAAAATCTTCCACTTCAAAAATTCCGATGAACCAATTTTTTCTTTTGTGTAATTTCCGAAACTGACTTTGTCCAATCCACTGAATTGTACCTTTCCAGGAATCCACAAATTCCTGTACGGTTTCGCCTTCCAAAATTACGCTTGCCGATAGAACCGTTCCGTTGTGATTGCCCGGTTCCCGATGAAGCACAACCGGATTTAATCCTTTTTGCTGTGCTTCATCAAGAAGAATTTTTAACACCTGAGCCACCACCCAAGTGCATTCTTCCGGACCTCTTCCGGCCGTTATCTGAAGTATCTTAGTCATTTTTCTAATTTTAATTTAACGATCCATTCGTACCACTTTGGGTAAGAAAGTTCCTAAAACACGCACCAGTTCCTGTTGGGAACTCATCACTTTTCGGATGTCTTTATAAGCCATCGGTGCTTCATCTACATTTCCACCGATCAGGGATACATTGTGCTGTTTCAAAACATTTTGAATATCCTTCCGAGTAAATTTCTGTTTACTTTTAGTTCTCGAATACAATCTTCCGGCGCCATGTGAAGCTGAATTCAGACTTTCTGCATTTCCCAATCCTTCTACGATGTATCCGGGCGCAACCATTGAACCGGGAATAATTCCCAAAACACCTTTGGCAGCCGGAGTTGCGCCTTTTCTGTGGACGATTACTTCGCGTCCGTTCCAGGTTTCTTTCCAAGCAAAATTATGATGGTTTTCAATATTGAAAACGGCTCTGTGTCCGAGTGCTTTCGCAATTCTACGGTGTATATCATCGTGACAGGCTTTCGCATATTCGCCCGCCAAATTCATTGCCCGCCAATATTCCTGACCGTCGTGCGTATCCAAATCTAGCCAAGCCAAATGTTGAACTTGTTTCGGAAGCGGTGTTTGCCGAGATGCCAATTGCGTATAATGTTTTGCAATATTGGCACCCAAACCGCGGGATCCGCTGTGTGATAAAACCGCCACGTATTTTCCCGGGTATAATTTCCATTCCGGACGAACTTCGTTCAGTTCCACTACGCCAAATTCTACAAAATGATTTCCGCCACCCGATGTTCCAAGCTGTGTATAAGCTTTGTCAAGTAAACCTTTCAGCAAAGGAATTTCTCGAAATTCAGATCGGCTGAAAATTTCATGATCTGCTTTTTCTTTATGAACTTCTTTCATTCCGAATTTGGTATGTTCACTCAGAATTTTTTCAAGTTTATCCGATTTTCCATTCAGAAATCCGGAAGGCAAATCGAAAACCGAAAGGCTCATTCGGCAGCCAATGTCCACGCCTACACCATAAGGAATAACCGCATTGTCCGTAGCAAGTACACCGCCGATCGGAAGTCCGTAACCATAATGCGCATCGGGCATCAAAGCGCCACCGACTGCAACCGGAAGTTTCAGCGCATCAAATAATTGAAATTTACTGGCTTCGTCGATTTCATTTTCACCGAATATAGCAAAAGGCGCTCTTGTGGCTGAAAGTTCGTGGCGTTTGACTTCCACAGGACGGATCAGACTTTCGGCTAATTTTCCCCAAACCCCATCCTGACTGTATTTTACAGGATTTAGAAGTACATCTTTGGCTTCGTTCAGAAGACTGGCTTTTTTGTCCTTTTTTCGGTATCGGCTGATTTGACCGAGGGCAATATTGATTGCATTTGTTTTCGGAAAGCCTAATTTAATCAGGTCTTTTCCGGATATTTTATTTCCCATTGTTTAATTTTTAAATGAATTTTTAGGATGACGAAATATTTTCTTGGTCATCGCTTTAATCAATCCGGGAAATTTTTTTTGAAATGCTTTTCAAGAAAAAAGCCCGGAGATTTTATTTCTTCGGGCTTTGCATATTTTGATGAATTTTAATCAATAAAAATTGAAAGCACGAAGAAAAGCTACACCGTATTGAGGTGTTTCGCTTAGCTGATTTTTAATTAATTCAAACATTTTTTCTTCGTTTTTTTGTTGTTAAACTTTCCTTTTGAGTTTGCAAATATCTAAAAAAAGAATTTAGAAAAACAAATTTAAATTTTAAATCATTTGTTTTTAGTCAGTTATGAAAAGTTAATTCCTGACAGCACTCAGAACTTTCTTTCCACCTGAAACCAAAAAGAAAGTCAAAAGCCCTGCAATCAATCCGAATGCAATTTCTTTTACGATGGACGGCAAACCAGGCAAAAGATGATGGAAATAATCAATCTGATGAACGAAAATTCCGCCAGAAACCAAAATCAAAGCGATGGTTCCGATAATCCCCAAGGCTTTGATTACAACTGGAAGTGCTTTTACCAAAAAACTTCCCAAAGCATTGAAAAATCCTTTTTCGCCCGATCTTTTGATGAGTTTATATCCTGCATCGTCCATCCGCACAATAAGTGCCACAATTCCATAAACCCCGATCGTTGCCAGAATAGCAACTACCGAAACCGTTAGGATTTGCGTTGCCAAAGGTGCTTCCAAAACCGTACTGAGTGCGATAATCACAATTTCGACCGACAAAATAAAGTCGGTCACAATGGCCGAACGGATTTTTGTTTTTTCGGCTTCGTGGTTGTCTTCGGTATTTTCATCAATGACTTCTTCGCCCTTTTTTTCACGATGTGTAAAATAATGGATGATTTTTTCTATCCCTTCGTAAGCCAAATAAAATCCACCGATAATCAGTGCAATTTTGGTGGCAACGGGAAGAAAAACATTGAGCAATAAAACAATGGGAACGATGATGAGTTTATTGACGAAAGAACCTTTTGTGATGGCCCAGAGAACCGGGATTTCGCGTGAAGAAAGAAATCCGGTTGCTTTTTCAGCATTTACAGCAAGGTCATCACCGAGAATTCCGGCTGTTTTTTTGGTTGCAATTTTACTCGCTACGGCTACATCGTCCATTAAGGCAGCGATATCGTCCAGAACTGCAAATATTCCTGAGGCCATTGGTTTTTATTTGATTGTAAAAGTAAGGGTTCGGGATTAATTTTGGAAGTTAGAATTTGGAAAAAAAAGAAATATTTTATTTAGCTTTTGATTGGTAGAACTCTTGGTTTTGTGAGTTTTGTAATTCGTAGGGTTTCATTACCTGCTGGAGTCTATTTTTTTGTTAGAAAAAATGGAAAATTCTTAAAACAGGAAGAAATTAAAAACTGACATAAAATAAATTTCAATCGAATCATTATAAGTAAAACGGGAAACCTAATTTTTCAAATTGAATTTTAATATAGTAGATAAATATTTTTTGTTTAATTCAAAATTTAATCAATACATTTGTTCTTCCTTATTGAGAAAGGTGGAGGGATTAGGCCCTGTGAAACCTTAGCAACCCGTTGAGTCGGGTGCTACATCCTATCTTGGCGAAGCCGGGAAAAGATAAGGGAAGAATTACTTCGCATATTTCTTTCATAAGGTAGATTGTATTTTTAATTGTTTGGAGATTCCAATTGGGAACTTTAAACCTTAAACATGAAACCAAATGACAGATTTAATTCAAATCATTCAAAACAGAATCCTCATTCTCGACGGCGCCATGGGTACCATGATTCAGCGCCATCAGCTTTCCGAAGAGAATTATAGAGGAGAGCGCTTCAAAGATTTTCATCAGTCGCTGAAAGGAAACAATGACCTGCTTTCCATCACTCAACCGGAAATCATCAAAGAAATCCATTTGGATTATCTGAAAGCCGGAGCCGATATCATCGAAACCAATACTTTTAACGCCAACCGGATTTCTATGATCGATTATGACATGGTCGATTTAGTGGACGAATTAAACGTTGCTTCCGCGAAATTAGCCTTGGAAGCTGCGGAAGAATTTACCAAACAAACTCCCGATAAACCCCGGTTTGTAGCAGGTTCCTTAGGCCCGACCAATCGTACAGCTTCGATTTCCCCCGATGTCAATGACCCGGCTTTTCGGAACATCGATTATGACGAATTGGTGGAAACCTATAAACAACAAACGACTTCTCTTTTGAAAACCGGCGTCCATGCGATTTTGGTCGAAACGATTTTCGATACTTTAAACGCAAAAGCTGCTTTTTTTGGAATAATGGAAGCGATGGACGAAACGGGAATTCAGGTTCCGCTGATGGCTTCCGGCACGATCACCGACAAAAGCGGCCGTACTTTATCGGGACAAACCACCGAAGCATTTCTGATTTCACTTTCGCATATTCCATTGTTGAGCATTGGTTTGAATTGCGCTTTGGGCGCAACCGATATGATTCCTTATGTCGAAATTTTATCGGAAAACGCACCTTTTTATGTAAGTATTTATCCGAATGCCGGATTGCCCAATGCTTTTGGCGGATATGATGAATCGCCTGAAATCATGTTGGAAAATCTCAAACCGATGATTGAAAACGGCTGGGTAAATATCATTGGCGGATGTTGCGGAACCACACCCGAGCACATCAAAGCCATTGCAGATTTTACAAAAGATTTTGAACCGAGAAAATTGCCGGAATTGGTATAAAAAGTTCTCGACTCCGCTCGAACTGACCCTACTTTTGTCACTTCGAGCCGAGAAGTAAATTAAAAAAAATGAATTTAAAACTAACACTCAGCGGACTTGAACCGCTCTACATACGAGACAATTCGAACTTCATCAACGTGGGCGAACGAACCAATGTGACGGGTTCCAAAAAGTTTCTCAACTTAATAAAAGCCAACGATTTTGAAGCGGCTTTGCAAATTGCCCGTGACCAAGTGGACGGAGGCGCCCAAATCATCGACATCAATATGGACGAAGGAATGCTCGATGGCAAAGAAGCGATGGTTCGTTTTCTTCGTTTGATTGCTGCTGAACCCGATATTTCAAAAGTTCCCATCATGATTGATTCTTCGAAATGGGAAATTCTGGAAGCCGGATTGAAAAATGTGCAGGGAAAAGCGATTGTGAATTCCATCAGTCTGAAAGAAGGCGAAGCGGAATTCATTCAACATGCCAAAAAAATCCGTCGATATGGGGCAGCAGCGATTGTTATGGCGTTTGACGAAGACGGTCAAGCCGATAATTTGGAACGAAGAATTGAAATCTGTAAACGTTCTTATGATATTTTGGTCAATCAAATTGGTTTTCCAAAAAATGATATCATTTTCGATGTCAATATTTTCCCTTTAGCAACCGGAATGGAAGAACATCGCCGAAATGCGCTCGATTTTTTTGAAGCCACCCAATGGATCAAAGAAAATCTGCCGGGAGCTTTGGTGAGCGGCGGTGTGAGCAATGCTTCTTTTTCGTTTCGTGGAAATAATCTCGTTCGCGAAGCCATTCATTCGGTGTTTTTGTACCATGGAATCCGCCATGGAATGGACATGGGAATCGTGAATCCGGAAATGCTGGAGATTTATGACAATATTCCCAAAGATTTGCTCGAATTGGTAGAGGATGTTGTATTGAATAAAAGAGAAGATGCCACTGAGCGTTTGATTGAATTTGCGGAAAATGTAAAAGGCGAAGCTAAATCCAAAAAGAAAGATGAGGAATGGCGAAATTTTTCTTTGGAAAAACGAATTGAACATTCACTTGTAAAAGGTATTACCGAATTCATTGAAGTGGATACAGCCGAAGCTTTGGCCAAAATCGAATCTCCCTTGAAAGTCATCGAAGGCCCTTTGATGGACGGAATGAATGTCGTCGGGGACTTGTTTGGAAGCGGTAAAATGTTTTTGCCGCAAGTGGTGAAATCGGCACGGGTAATGAAAAAAGCAGTGGCTTATCTCACGCCTTATTTGGAAGAAGAAAAACGAAAAAACAAGTCGGATAAAGAACCGGCAAAGGTGCTGATGGCTACGGTGAAAGGCGATGTCCACGACATAGGGAAAAACATCGTTTCTGTAGTTTTAAGTTGTAATGGGTTTGAAATCATAGATTTAGGCGTGATGGTTCCGGCCGAAAAAATTTTAGAAACAGCAATTGAAGAAAAAGTCGATTTGATTGGTTTGAGTGGACTGATTACGCCATCGCTCGACGAAATGGTGCATGTGGCCAAAGAAATGAAAAGACGCGAGATGAATTTGCCATTGTTGATTGGCGGTGCCACAACTTCCAAAGCGCATACGGCCGTCAAAATCGCCCCTGAATATAAATCGGCGATTCACATTTTGGATGCTTCGCGTTCGGTTCCGATTGCTTCGAAATTGGTAAGTGAAAATCAAAATGAATTATTGGTCGAAACGCATAAAGACTATGATAAAATTCGGGAAGGATTTTTGTCGAGATCGGTTAAAAAGGAATATCTAACGATTGAAGAAGCAAGAAAAAATAAATTTAAAATCGATTTCGAACAAAATAAACCGCAAAAACCCAATCAATTAGGTGTTTTTGTACATGAAGTAAGTGTTTCAGAATTAAGAAATTACATTGACTGGACGCCTTATTTCAAAACTTGGGAATTGCACGGAAAATTTCCTTATTTACTGGAAGATGAACTGATTGGAGCCGAAGCGAAAAAATTGTACGAGGAAACGCTAAAAATGTTGGAAAGGATTGAAAATGAAAACATTGCCAAACCCAAAGCGGTTTATGGATTGTTCAAAGCCAACACGGTAGAAGATGATACAATTGAGATTTATGATGAAAACGGTTTGAAAATCAATCAATTCATTTCGCTTCGCCAACAAACCAAAAAATCCAAAAACCTGCCGAACTTTTCATTGGCCGATTTTGTGGCTCCCAAAGAATCCGGAATAGGGGATTATGTGGGTTGTTTTGTAGTGACTTCCGGACAGGAAATTTCGGATTTTGCGAAAGAATTTGAGCAGAAAAACGATGATTATAATTCGATTATGGTCAAAGCTTTGGCTGACCGTCTGGCAGAGGCTTATGCAGAATTTCTTCACGAAAAAGTGCGGAAAGAATTCTGGGGTTACAGTGCCGATGAAAATTTGGACAATGAAGATTTGATCAAGGAAGCTTATAAAGGAATTCGTCCGGCACCGGGTTATCCGGCTTGCCCCGATCATTTGGAAAAATTAAAAATTTGGGAATTGCTGAAAGCCGATGAAAAAATAGGAGTGGAGCTGACGGAATCATTGGCGATGTATCCGGTTTCCTCGGTTTCGGGCTATTATTTCGGGAATCCGGAAGCAAAATATTTCGGAGTAGGAAAAATAAAAAGAGATCAATTGGAGGATTTTGCCAGAAGAAAAAATATGGATTTAGAGTTGGCAGAAAAATGGCTGTCGCCTAATTTAGCTTAATGTTCGAAATTCGAGTTGCGAAATCCGAAATTCGCCAGATAAAATTCATCAAAAAATAAATTAATCATAAAGAGCGAGCTTCGAACTTCGAACCTCGCAAAACGAAAAAATATGAAAACATCACAACTCTCTGAAAATCTGAAAGGATCGGCCATCATCAAATTGGCGGGTGAAGTAAAAGCTTTGCAAGCGCAAGGTGAAAAGATTTACAATCTCACCATTGGTGATTTCGATTCCAAAATTTTTCCTATTCCCGATGAATTGAAATCATTGATCGTGGAAGCTTATCAAAAGGATTTCACGAATTATCCGATGGGCAACGGCGAAGCCGTGCTTCGGAAATCGGTTTCGAATTATCTGAACGAAAACCTGGGACTGGAATATTCCGAAAACGAAATCCTCATTTCAGGTGGTGCAAGACCATTAATTTATGCGGTTTATCAGACCATTTTGGATTTGGATGATACGGTTTTTTATCCGACTCCGTCTTGGAACAATGATGCTTATACTTATCTGTCCCGAAATAAAGAAATTGTGATTGAAGCCCAACCGGACAATAAATTTATGCCGACGGCAGAAGAAATCAAACCTTACATTCAACAAGCCAATTTGATTGCGGTTTGTTCGCCTTTAAATCCGACGGGAACAACCTTTGAAAAAGCCGAATTGGAAAAGATATGCGATTTGATCGTTAAAGAAAATAAACGCAGAAACGAATTGGATGTCAAACCTTTGTATTTGTTGTATGATCAGATTTATTGGCAATTGACTTATGGAGAAACCCGACATTATAATCCGGTTTCATCAAATCCGGAAATGCGAGATTATACGATTTTCATCGATGGAATTTCCAAAGCATTTGCTTCGACCGGCGTACGTGTCGGATGGGCATTTGGGCCGGCCGATATCATCCACAAAATGAAAGACATTCTGGGACACATCGGCGCCTGGGCACCCAAACCAGAGCAGGTTGCAACGGCAAAATATCTCGAAAAATCGGATGAAGTCGAGAAATATTTAAAAAATATAAAATCGGAATTGTCTTATCGTCTGGACGAATTTTACAAAGGATTTTCCGAATTAAAATCGGAAGGATTTCCGGTGGATGTGATTGAGCCTGAAGCTGCGCTTTATCTGACCGTGAAATTTGATTTGATCGGAAAACAAAGGTCAGACGGAACTCTTTTGAATTCGGTTTCGGACATCACGGATTATCTGTTGAAAGAAGCAAAAGTAGCTTTGGTGCCGTTTAGTGCATTTGGAGCATCCAAAGATTCCACTTGGTACAGGTTATCGGTTGGAACGACTTCCAAGGACGATATTTCAGCGATTTTATTGGGTTTGAAAAAAGCATTGGAAACCCTTTCTTAAATTATTTAAAATTATAAATTTTAAATCCTACATCCAACAATAACAACACACAAATGAAAATAACTGAACACTACAAAAACGCTGAAAAAAACAAGAAACCTGCTTTTTCGGTGGAAATTCTTCCGCCGGTAAAAGGACAAAATATTCAGCATATTTTTGATACGCTCGATCCGCTGACTGAGTTCAATCCGGCGTTTATCGATGTGACTTACCACCGCGAAGAATTTGTCTATAAAAAACATCCGAATGGACTTCTGGAGCGGAAGAGCGTGCGGAAGAGACCCGGGACGGTTGCGATTTGTGCAGCGATTCAAAACCATTATAAAATCGATGCGGTTCCGCATATTATCTGTGGCGGATTTGATAAAGAAGATACCGAAAATGCTTTGATCGAATTGAATTTCCTGGAAATTGACAACCTTTTGGTTTTGCGTGGCGATCCTGTAAAATCTGAAAATACATTTGTTCCAGAGCCAAACGGACATCGCTTTGCTTCGGAATTGTTGGAGCAAATCGTGGATTTGAATCATGGAAAATATTTGGATGACGAACTGGAAAATTGCTGTACGACAAATTTCTGTATCGGTGTAGCTGGTTATCCGGAAAAGCATTTTGAAGCACCGAATTTGAACATCGATTTGAATTATTTAAAAAAGAAAGTTGATTTGGGAGCGGATTATATCATCACCCAAATGTTTTTTGACAACCAAAAATTCTTTGATTTTGTAGAAAAATGCCGGAAAATAGGAATCGCGGTTCCCATCATTCCCGGACTTAAACCCATCACAACAAAATCGCAAATTACTGCACTTCCCAAAACTTTTCATGTGGATTTGCCTGATGAATTGGCCGATGAATTGGTCAAAGCCAAAGACAATAAGGAAGTGAGAGAAATAGGGATAGAATGGACGATTAATCAGTCCAAAGAATTGGTCGAAAACGGAATTCCTTTGTTGCATTTCTACACGATGAGCAAATCGGATGTGGTGGTAAATGTTTTGAAAGGTGTTTTATAATGATGGTATTTTCTTGGATTTTGGGTTATAAGCCTTAAAATTAATTGGCATACCTATTGGTTAAGTCAAATTATAATTTTAAATCCTAAAATATGAAAACACATTTATTTTTTTTCGCAGCCTTTCTTTTACTGCCTTTGAGTGCTTTCGGATTTCATGGCAATGCCGGATTACAGATTGATTTTGATCACCGGAATCAATATCTGATTGAAGTAGGTTATGAGCAGTTTTTTTCACGTGGTAGCCTTACGCTTGAAAATCTTTCCGGAGGATTTTATCCCATCACAATTTCACGTGTGGAAGGTCGTAAGCATAGGGTTGTTTATGCCGGAGGTGTAAATCTTGCTCCGTCTTCCGTTACTTATGCGTCTTTTTACCGGGGCAATCTCATAATCAGGGAAGTAGTTCCTTTTTTTGAAGATAATTTTCAAGTGATGAATGATCGGGAATTCAACCATTTTATGAAGATTCTCGCAGATGAAAACTTTGATTCTTCTAAAGTAGAAATGCTTGAATTTCAATTGCCCTATCAATATTTCACAGCTGCACAAGTTGCAAATATTATGGACGAATTATCTTTTGAATCCAGTAAATTGAAATTTGCCAAATTAGCATTTGCTCAGACAGTTGATCCGCGGAATTATTATTTAGTCCGTAATAAACTGAATTTTAACAGCAGCAAGGAAGAACTGACGAGATTTATTTCGGGAACCAGATAATTAATTCTAAAAAAAGCTGTACCTCAATCAGATACAGCTTTATCTATTTGAAATTTTACTTTAAGGATTCGGGTCAACCGGATTCTGATAAGCGCCGGGAGTAGGATTGCTGATTCGGGAACTTCCCAAGATGTCAAAGGGAACCCATTCGGCATAAGTTGAACTTCCGGTACCTAAAACTTCTGAATCAATATCAAGTCTAAGGTCATTTTTGCCAAATCCGGGATCGATGAACATAGGGTCTTTGTCCGTAATATTTGAAGAATCAATCCCCGGTAATTCCATCGGAGAATCAATTCTGATGACATTTGATTTGAAATTATGATTGAAAGTTCCACCGATGTCGTCAAAATAAACTGCGTTCATTGCCCTTCCGTACATAATGCAATTATAGAAGTTAGCTTGCGTAAGCGGAGCTCCGTCATTGCTCAAAAATAAACTGTAATTGCTGCCGGCACCTTGACCTATGTTGTGGTAATTTCCAAAACTTGAATGAACAAATTCCACCGCTCCGCCTTCAATCGCAACGGCTGCTACATCACTGTTGTTTACGACCAGATTATGTCCGGTAATGTTTGAGTTTTTTCCGAATAATCCTACAAATTCATTGTTTAGAATTTGGGTATTATGAATATTTAGATTAGAGTTCTCAACTTCCAGACCAATATTGGCACCTTTGATAACAGCGTGGTCAATGAGCGAATTGCTACTGTTTTTCAAAAGAATTTTCCCCCAGGTATTGGGAAGAGAATCGGAACGTTCGTCCATACGGTCGGTTCGGAAAACGACTTTCTGATTTTGAGTTCCGGTGATATTTGCATTTCCATTGATGGTCAGTTCGGCGCTGTTATGGAAATAAACTTTTGTACCTGCGTCAATGTTCAGGTTGTCGGCTGTAACTTTCCCGAAAATCACACGCGAATATTCATTGTTCCAGTTCACATTTCCAAGGGGAAAGTTTTCGGACTGATCTGTATTGTAAAACATGGCTTTTTCAATATAGGATAGCAGTTTGACTTGTTTGGTTGCGCCTGTTGTTTCTACATTGATTTCATCTTCATAGAGTGGCATAACCGGCGCTTCGCCTGCCGCAATTTCGACAAAAATCAAAATACTGTCTTTTTTTCTGATTGGGACATTTTCAAATTCTGAACCGGGCATTCCGTCCACATTCAATTTAAAATATGACGCATTTCCGCGTGAAAGATAAATTCTCGGAATCTGAACATCTTTGTTTTCGTGGTTGTAAAGCGTTAGTTTATAAGTTTGTGAATTGGTATGATTGAAAATCGTGTCCAGGTTTACAGTGTCGGTTGAAAAGGAAAGACTATCCGAAGCAGGATCAAAATCAAAATCATCCCGACAAGAGGAAATTCCGATGATTAAAGCCATGATACTCAATACGATCAGGTTGCGGGTTTTCATAAAATGAAGATTAAATTGAAAACAAAACTAAATAAATCTGTGCAATGTACAAAGTAGAACGAATAATCTGTATTTTTATTGACTAATTTCAAACGGAGAAGAGAGGAAATATTTTTTCGAAATAATTTTTTGTTTTGTAAAATTTATTATCTTTGCACACTCAAAATAGGAAAATTAGTTTAATGCAGTGGATGCTGACGGAAAGTTGAAATTGCCCAATAAAAAATAAATCTCATGAAAAAAGGAATTCACCCGGAAAATTACCGTTTAGTAGTGTTCAAAGATATGAGTAACGATGAAACTTTCATCACTCGTTCTGCTGCGGAAACAAAAGATACAATTGAAGTTGACGGTGTAGAATACCCGTTGGTAAAAATGGAGATTTCCAGTACTTCGCACCCGTTTTATACTGGTAAGCAGAAACTGGTTGACACCGCTGGGCGTATTGACAAATTCAAAAACAAATACGCTAAATTCAAAAAGTAAGATTTTAATTTGTTCATAATTTAAAACAAAAAGTCCCGAAAATTATCTTTCGGGATTTTTTTATATCTGGCAGGGAATTTATCATTCTCCTGCGTATCGTCCATATAGTTCCTTGTATAAATCCTTGTATTTATCCATAATCACTCTTCTTTTTAATTTGAGAGTAGGCGTGAGCTGACCACCTTCGATGGACCATTCATCAGGAGTGAGGCGGAAGGTTTTGATTTGTTCCCAATGTCCAAGTGATTTATTGTATGAATCAATTTCACGCTGAATCAGATCAATCAAATTTTGGTCTTTTACCATTTCTTCGCGTGAACCCGACAAGGAAATATTTTCTTCTTTTGCCCATGCAATCACATTTTCAAAACTCGGCTGAATAAGGGCCGAAGGCATTTTCTCGCCTTCTCCAATGACCATGATTTGTTCAATGAATCTCGATTGTTTGAAATCATTTTCAATGTTTTGCGGTGCAATGTATTTACCACCAGAAGTTTTAAAGATTTCCTTTTTACGGTCTGTGATTTTGAGATTTCCGTTGTGAAGCTCTCCAATATCTCCGGTTTTGAAATAGCCGTCCTCGGTCATTACCTCTTTGGTCATTTCGGGATTATTGTAATAACCCATCATCACGTTAGGGCCTTTGATTAGGATTTCTCCGTCCTGTGCAATTTTAACTTCCACACCGTCAATGGGTTTCCCAACCATTCCGATTCCAAATCCATCTTTGGACATGGAATTAACCGTACAAACAGGTGAAGTTTCAGTTAGTCCGTAACCTTCGAGAATCGGAATTCCGGCGCCCCAAAACATACGGTTCAATCTCGGAGAAAGGGCTGCGCTTCCGGAAACCATGCAAGTCATATTTCCGCCAACACCTTCACGCCATTTTTTAAAGACGATGGCATCCGCGATTTTATGTTTGATTTTCCAACCCAAACTTTGGTCTCCAAATGGTTCATAATTTTCTACCAGTCCGAGTGCCCACATAAAGATTTTGGTTTTAATACCGCCTGCAGAAGCTCCTTTATCGTAAATTTTCGCATAAACTTTTTCCACAAGTCGCGGAACAACTGTCATCACATCGGGTTTTACTTCTTTCAGATTATCTCCGATGGTTTCCATGTTTTCTGCATAATAAATCCCGATACTATTATAGGTATAAAGATAAATCAGCATCCTTTCAAAAATATGGCAAAGCGGAAGGAAACTCAGTGCTTTGGGTTTCTCAGAAGGGAATTTCGGAACTCTTGGATTGCTCGCAAGCACATTTGAAAGAATATTATTATGGCTGAGCATAACGCCTTTTGGTTTTCCTGTCGTTCCGGAAGTATAAATAATCGTTACCAAATCTTCCGGTTTTACATGCTCTTTTACGGCTTCGACTTCGTGTTGGTTTTCGGCATCGGAACCCAGATCCAGAATTTCATTTAGATTAGGTGCGCCTTCTACATGATCAAATGTGTAAACACCAATCAGAGATGGCACTTGTTCTTTAATCGAAATAATTTTTTCATATAATTCCGCATCCGATACAAAAGCAAATTTCACTTCCGAATCGTTGAAGATATAAGCATAATCTTTGGGTGAAATGGTCGGATAAACCGGCACACCGATACATCCGATCTGTTGCAAACCAATGTCAAGCAGGTTCCATTCGGTACGGTTGGTGGTGGAGGCGATTGCAATTTTATCACCGTGTTTTACGCCAAGTTTAAGAAATCCCCGACTTATGGCATTGGCTTTATTTACATATTCCTGCGTGGAAATGGTTTGCCATTTACCGTTTTTCTTCATGGCGATGCTGTCGGTGCGGGGAGAAGTCCGGAGCTGATGCTCCAAAATATCAAAGAGTCTTGTTATTTTCATATCAAATTAATTCTTTCCTAAATTAACAAAAATAATTTTTAATTCAAATTATTATTCGTCTTCGTAAGAATCCATCTCTTTGTCAAAAAAGTCAAATGCTTTCTCCATCAGATCAGCGATTTCCGTTTCAAGATCCACATCGGGCTCTTCTTCCAAAGCATCAAACCATTCAATTTCTTCGGTTTCGATGTCAAGCAAAAATCTTGGAAAATCAGTATGTATGATGAAAATTTTCTCGGGATAATCAGAATTATCAGCGATCAGAAACTTGGGTGCTTCCATAAATTAATTTTTTTGTTTGTTTATGATAGCGTAAAAGTAACATAATTGACGCAATTGTCAAGCCTGCTAACAAACCAATCCACATTCCAAATGCACGCATCTCAAAATAAATGGCAAGAAGGGCTCCAAGCGGCAATGCGATAATCCAATACGCAACAAATGTAATCATTGAAGGAATCTTGACATCCTGCATTCCACGCAAAGCACCCAGTGTCACCAATTGGATTCCGTCTGAAAGCTGAAACAAAGCGGCGATAATTAGTAGTTGTGCGGCAAGTTCAATCACGGCTTCATTGTCCAAATAAAAAGCCGGAAGTTGAAAACGCAGTAGAACCATTGCTATACCACAGATAAACATAAATGCAATCACCATGATAATGGCTGACCAACCTGCTTCGCGAAGTATTTTATAATTTTTTAAACCTAACTGATAACCAACCCGAACAGTTGCGGCTACGCCTAATCCCATGCACATCATAAAAGTGGTGGAAGCAAGACTAATCGCAATCTGATGCGCCGCCAGATGGGTCTTGGCGATTTCCTGTTCTGCTATGTCGGCTGAAAAGGCATATCCACAAATAAAAGCCGCACCGGCAAAAGCGCTCACCTCAAAAAAAGAAGTCATGGCAGTAGGAATTCCCATGTTCATAATGCTTTTTAATATACTGGAATCCAATACTTTGAATTTAACAGCTTGAAGGTATTCTTTGGTTTTTTTGAAATTCCACAATGTTATTACAAGCACAATAAGCATACTAACTCTTGCAAAGAAAGTTCCCCAACCGGCTCCTTCAACTTCCAGACGTGGAAATCCCCAATAGCCGTAAATCCAGCCATAATTGAGAACGATGTTGACTATATTCCCTATAATTGTTGCAACCGTAACCGGAATAGTCAATGAAAGTCCTTCTGAAAATTGCCGGAACGACTGGAAAATCATAATCGGAATCATCGACCAGGCCATAATGGATAAAAACGGAATCACCATGTCAATGACATCTGGAGGTTGCCCCATGTAATAGAGAAGAGGTTTGGAGAATTCAAGTAGAATGAGAAGAATTATTGCCAAACTAAGATTGAGTAATAATCCATGTGAGAAAATTTTCGCGGCGCCTTCTTTGTCTTTTTTTGCATCTGCAGCTGCCACT
Source organism: Moheibacter sp. (assembly GCF_049672845.1). NCBI lineage: Bacteria > Pseudomonadati > Bacteroidota > Flavobacteriia > Flavobacteriales > Weeksellaceae > Moheibacter > Moheibacter sp. The sequence goes on along the minus strand of NZ_JBATWT010000024.1, from coordinate 23,246 downwards.
AGTGGCGAAATAGCAAAACTGAATCCAAATGCAACAACCAATGCCGTAATGAATACGGCATTTCCTAATGAAACGGCCCCCAATGCGGTTTTCCCAAGTTGTTCATCGACAACGTAATCAAACCTACCGCCGAGTCCGCCTACCATGAAATTGTCGACCAGATTGACCATAATCTGTCCGGCCTGCGTAATCATCACGGGTACAGCAAGTTTTAAATTACGTTTTAAATGTTCTCTGTAAGTCACTTGGGGTTAAAATAATTAAACAAAAAAATCCTTCAAAAATATGAAGGATTTCAGTTCGGAAATGTAAATTTCCTTATTATTTTTTCGCAGCTGTTGTAGCGTTTGGATTTGCTTCTACTACACCTTTGATGCGGAAGATTTTGCGACCTTCTGTAACAGCGTTTGAGCTGATGGTTACAGTTTTGTTGAATGCACCAGCTTTTGTAGTTGTTGTATATTCAACAGTCATCGGTGCAGATTTCCCCGGTGCAATCGGATCTTTCGGCCATTTTGGAACTGTACATCCGCAAGTTGCTTTAGCTTCTGAAATGATCAGAGGTTTGTCACCGGTGTTTTTAATCTGAACAGTAGTCACGGCTTTTCCACCATATTTGATGTTTCCCAAATCTACGTTAGATTCACTTATTTCGATTTCCTGTGCGTTTAGAAATGCTAAACCGCCTACAAAAAATGCGCCTGCTAATAATATTTTTTTCATTGAACTCTGTTTTTGTTGAACAAATTTAGAAATTAAATTTATAAATAGTTCTTACTAATCTTACATTTGCAATTCATTAACAAAACAATATCGACTAATATTTTTTGAACCGATGGAATTACAAACTAAATACAATCCGCAGAGCGTAGAACAGAAGTGGTATGATTACTGGATGCAAAATGAATACTTCTTTTCGAAACCCGACGAACGCAAACCTTACACCATTGTAATTCCACCTCCAAACGTCACCGGCGTTCTGCATATGGGACATATGCTGAATAACACCATTCAGGATGTGCTGATTCGTCGTGCCCGAATGAAAGGTTACAATGCCTGCTGGGTACCCGGAACCGACCATGCGTCGATTGCTACCGAGGCAAAAGTGGTAGCTAAACTCAAAGATCAAGGAATTTCCAAATTCGAAATCGGACGAGAGAAATTTCTGGAACACGCTTGGGAATGGACACACGAACACGGAGGAATCATCCTCGAACAACTCAAAACTTTGGGGTGCTCTTGTGATTGGAGCCGAACCAAATTTACCATGGATCCTGATTTGTCGGAATCCGTAACCAAAGTTTTTGTCGATCTTTACAACAAAGGTCTGATTTATCGCGGTTACCGTATGGTCAACTGGGATCCTGAAGCCAAAACCAATATTTCGGATGAAGAAGTTATTTATCAGGAAAAACAAGGGAAATTATATTTTTTAAGATATCTGATTGAGGGAAGCGAAGATTACATAGTTGTCGCTACCACACGTCCTGAAACGATTTTTGGCGATACGGCTGTTTGCATAAATCCTAATGATGAACGCTATTCATTTCTGAAAGGAAAAAATCTGATCGTTCCGATTGCAAATCGTGTGATTCCTGTTATCGAAGATGAATATGTGGACATCGAATTCGGAACGGGTTGCCTGAAAGTAACGCCGGCGCATGATGTGAATGATTATGAATTAGGAAAAAAGCACGAGCTGGAAATCATCGATGCCATAAATGATGATGCGACTTTGAATCATCACGCTTTGCATTATGCAGGAAAAGATCGGTTCAAAGTTCGTAAAGAAATCGAAATTGAACTCGAATCAAAAGGATTACTGGAAAAAGTAGAAAATTATAACAACAAAGTCGGAACTTCTGAAAGAACAGGAGCAGTCATAGAACCCAAACTATCGGTTCAATGGTTTTTGAAAATGCAAGACTTGGCGCAACCGGCTTTGGAAAATGTGATGAACGACACCATTCAGTTTCATCCTTCTAAATTTAAAAATACCTACAAACACTGGATGGAAAACGTTCACGACTGGAATATTTCACGTCAGTTGTGGTGGGGACATCAGATTCCGGCCTTTTATTATGGAGAAGGACAAGAAGATTTTGTAGTGGCGCTGAATAAACAGGAAGCATTACAGATTATTGAAAAAGAAAGAAATCTGGTGCTGACCGAAGAAGATTTACGTCAGGATGAAGATGCACTTGACACTTGGTTTTCTTCCTGGTTATGGCCAATTTCGGTTTTCAACGGAATTAACGACCCTGAAAACGAAGAAATTCAATATTATTATCCGACTCAGGACCTCGTGACCGGACCTGATATTATCTTTTTCTGGGTGGCCCGAATGATTATGGCCGGATATGAGTACCGAAACGAATTACCTTTCCAAAATGTATATTTCACAGGTTTGGTACGTGATAAACAAGGTCGTAAAATGTCGAAATCTTTGGGGAATTCGCCTGACCCGATTGAATTGATGAAAGAATATGGAGCCGATGGCGTTCGGGTAGGAATGTTATTGACAGCGCCTGCTGGAAATGACTTGCCGTTTGATACCGATTTGTGTCTGCAAGGAAGGAATTTTGCCAATAAAATCTGGAATGCATTCCGTCTGATCAAAGGTTGGGAAGTAGATGAAAATCTGGAAACACCGGAAGAAAATCGTTTTGTAACCGAATGGTTTTATTCAAAATTCAATTCAGAACTGAAAGAAATCGAATCGAATTATGAAAAATACCGGATTTCTGATGTTTTGATGTCGGTTTACAAACTGATTTGGGATGATTTCTGTTCATGGTATCTGGAAGCGGTAAAACCCGAATTTGGAAAGCCAATCGACCGCCAAACTTATGATGTGACGGTTGAATACCTTGGAAACTGTCTGAAAATCCTTCATCCGTTTATGCCGTTTTTAACCGAGGAAATCTGGCAATTGATGGAAGAGCGCAGTCCGGAATCGGCTATGATTATTTCCAAATATCCGGAAGTTGAAAATTTCTGGCAAGGTGTTTTGAATCAGTTCGATACAACTTCAGAAGTGGTTTCTGGAATCCGGGCCATCCGAAACGAAAAAGGAATTTCGCCCAAAGAAAAACTGGAATTATTTGCGACAGAAAATTCAAAAGAAGCATTGAAAACAGAACTCATTGAAAAATTGGGCAATGTTTCGGTTCAATTTGCACAGCAGTTTCCAGAAAAGGGATTCACGTTCAGAGTCGGAACTTTTGAATTCCTGATTCCGGTTTCTGAAAATGTGGATTTGGAAGCGGAGAAAGAGAAGTTGGAAAATGAAAAAGAATACCTCTACGGATTTTTGAATTCGGTGCGTAAGAAATTATCCAATGAAAAATTCGTCAACGGCGCACCCGATGCAGTTGTAAATGCCGAAAAGAAAAAAGAAGCAGATGCGCTGGAAAAAATTGCGCAGATTGAAGAGCAGTTAAAAAGTTTCTGATCTTGATTTGTATATTGTAAATCTGTAAAATGTATAATTAAACCTCACTCGCTTTTAGAACTTGTGAGGTTTTTTGTATTGGTGTATTTGATTTTATTAGAAAAAATACTGATAACCCAAATTACAGCGAATAAGCAGGGAAGTAAGAACCATAACTTTTCATTTCTTGAATTCCCCTTCGCATAATCATATTGATCAAGTATATATTTATCCTTGTAATAAATCCCTTTTATAGAGATTTCTTTTTTATTTTTCACGTGAGATGTGAAGTAGGGATAATCGGAATAACTGTGAAGACTTTTTTCATAATCATTTTTATCAATTAGAAATCCAATCGTATCAAATTTGTAAAACTTAGTGGCGTACCCGTTTTTTCTTAATTCCTTAATTCCATTTTCAAACAACATAAATTTATACCCCGGATATTTTACAAGTTTAATTCGAATATAATTACTTCCTTTTGGGGTTATGTACTTTGAGTCAGATGAAAGAGTACTTTCTATGTAAACAAAGTTTTCAATTTTTGTGTTTTTAGGATTTTCAAGATAGACTCCCAAAGTTAAAATTGAGGTAAAGAAAAAAAACAATACAAATAATAAAGTCAAGTCGGAAGTGAATTTGAATAAGATAAAAGGCTTTTTTATCGAATTATTTTCAGGGAAATTCGTTTCCAAATAAGTTTTTATCTTTTCATACTTTTCCAGTTCCCAGTTCGATTTGAGGATTTTAAATCTGACTTTTTCATTCTGAAGGAATAGACACTCTGAGTTTTCTTTTTCAGGAAAACGAGAGGTAGGGTCTTTATCATAGCAAATGCCTACAACCTGATAAGAGGATAACCTCATTTTCCATTTGAAGAATAAAAATCGGTATTTAAATGAATTCTGATCGAATTCAAAAACTTCGTATTGATTGCATATCCAAAAATATAATTGTACAATGATTAGAAAGGAAAGTAGATAAAAATTAGTAAAACTTAATTCAAAATAAGAAACACCTATGATATAAGCCAGGCAACTAATTGCCGTTCCAGCACTCCATAACTCGTAACTATGAGGATTATAATAAAATTGCCTTCGTACAATTAAATTCATTTGCTAAATTTATAATTAAATTCTAAGTATGCATTTCAAGACCAACAATGATTTAATCCGTCAAATCGAAAAAAACACCGGTTTGGAATTTCTGGAAAAAGAAATGGACGGAAATCTTTGTTTTGCACAAAATAATTTCGATTTGCGTGACGAATTCAAATCGGGATTCAGTTTTTCTGATTTTATTTATTTTTTGAAAAATTTTTCTGAAAAATCTCTAATAATCCCTTCCGAAGCCGCAACATTTTGGGAATTAGTGGAAAAAGGAAAAAATATTTAAGAAAATTATACAACTTATTTAATTTTTTCTGATTTTTTTAGGGTTTTTAGTATTTTGGGGATCGAAAGATTTCGCCGATTTTCGTACTTTTACGAACCCTGAAACAAAAACCTTTATGATAGGTATCTTAATAACCGTTTTTGTCGTCGCATTTCTGATTCTTTTTTCGGGGAATTTATTCCGTCCCAAATATTTCCGGCTTTTGACGATTTTTCCGTTAATGCTGTTTTTATATTTCGGATATTTTCTGATAAATCTCCAATGGGAAAGCAGTTTGCTCCTGCATTACAAATGGATTCCGGCGCTTGGAATCAATCTGGATTTTAAGCTGGACGGACTTTCCGTGCTCTTTTCGTTAATGATTACCGGAATCGGAACCCTGATTTATTTCTATGCTTCGGATTACCTGAAAAACGCTCAATATCTCAATCGATTTTATTGTTACCTGACGCTTTTTATGGGTTCGATGCTCGGTTTGGTTTTGTCAGACAATCTGATGAGTGTTTTTATGTTTTGGGAACTAACCAGCATTACTTCGTTTTTCCTGATTGGATTTAACAACGAAGAAGAAAACTCGCGTAAAAGTGCTATGACTGCCTTTGCCATAACCGGATTGGGCGGATTCTTTCTGTTGGCAGGATTTCTTCTGATAGCCAATGTCACAGGTAGTTTTTCGATTCATGAGTTGATGAATTCACGGGAAATATTACAGAATAATTCGCTTTATGTTCTCATTCTGATATTTATTTTTGGAGGTGCCTTTACCAAATCGGCGCAGTTTCCGTTTCATTTTTGGTTGCCGGGCGCGATGGCAGCTCCAACGCCAGTTTCGGCCTATCTGCATTCCGCAACCATGGTAAAAGCAGGGATTTATATTCTGGCACGTTTTTCACCGGTTTTAAGTGACGGATATATTTGGAATCATACGTTGATGATCGTGGGTGGAATTACTATGATTTACGGAGCGTTTCACAGTATTTTCAGAACGGATCTCAAAGCAATTCTGGCATATTCCACGGTTTCGGCATTGGGGATCATCGTTTTTTTATTGGGAATCGGAACCGAATATGCCTTGTATGCTGCTGTAACTTTCATTCTCGTACATGCACTTTATAAAGCGACTTTATTTCTTACAGCGGGAATCATTGATCATGCAGTACATACGCGTGATATTACTGAACTTTGGGGATTGGGGAAATATATGCCGATTGTTGCCATTGCAGCTTTTGTAGCGGCTTTGTCCAGTGCAGGCGTTCCGCTGACTTTTGGATTTATCAGCAAAGATCTGATTTATGAGTCCACGCTGAATTTCCCCAAATGGGGATTATACCTGACTATATTGGCGGTTGCTACCAATGTTTTATTGGCTTGTTCGGGATTTCTGGCAGGCGTAAAACCCTTTTTGGGAAAACTGACGAAAGAACCACCACATCTGCACAAACCTTCTTTTTATCTTTGGTTGCCGGTTGTGATTTTAAGTATGCTGACTTTGGTTTTCGGGATTTTTCCTTACATAGCGGATGATGGAATTCTGAACTATGCATTTGAGTCAGTGGCCGGAGGAGAAACAGCACTTTATTTGAAACTCTGGCACGGATTCAACACGGTTTTGATGTTGTCTTTACTGACTATTGTTTTGGGATTGTTTTTATTTGTGGTCAATCGTTATTTGCGGGCACCACTTCAGAATATTTTTAAATTGGAATCCATTTCGCCTCAAAGTCTGACGGAATCTTTTGGTGAATTTTTCAGAAAATTCGCATTTATTTATACCCGATTGATGCACAATGGATATTTGCGTAACTATTTGATTGTTATCATTTTATTTATAACCGGACTGGTCGGATACAGATTTTTCACAACAGTTCCTATTGAACTGATCACAGAAGATTTATCGGGATTCAGAATTTATGAACTGACAGTCTTTATCATCATTTTGGTATCGATTTTTTATACGCTCAGAACGACTTCCAGACTGACGGCTATTGCGAGTCTGGGTGTGATCGGATATTGTATCTGTCTGATTTTTGTGTTTTACGGAGCACCGGATCTGGCGATGACACAGTTCGCAATTGATACGCTGACTGTAGTTTTATTTGTATTGGTATTGTTTAAATTACCGGGTTTTCTTCCGTTCAGAAACAAGAAAATTATATTCCGTGATGCCTTGATTTCTCTTGGCTTCGGAGGATTAATTATGCTGATTACTTTGCAGTCGCTGGTTTATCCGGCCAATAAAGAAATCAGTCGTTTTTATGCAGAAAACGCTTATACCTTGGCGAAAGGGAAGAACGTGGTAAATGTTATATTGGTGGATTTCAGGGGATTTGATACTTTGATCGAATCCGTTGTTTTATCCATTGCTGCATTGGGAGTTTATGGAATTTTAAAGTACAGAGGAATCAATGAAGAGGCAGACTAACCGACAGAAGTCAAAGAAATTTGACTTGATTATTTTGAAAACCGCAACGAATTACCTGATTCCGTTGTTGCTGATGTTTTCTGTGTTTGTTTTGCTGCGCGGACATTATTTATCAGGCGGTGGATTTGTAGGCGGACTGATTGCTTCGATTGCATTTGTACTGCATTCATTTGCCCATACAACCAAAGTTACACTGGCATTGTTCCGGTTTTCGCCCAAAACCCTGATTCCGGTCGGACTGTCGATTTGTCTGCTAAGCGCCTTGCTTCCTGTTTTCACAGGAGCGCCTTTTTTTACCGGACTTTGGCTGGAAGAACCCATTGCGGTAATTGGTTCGGTGGGAACTGCATTGTTTTTTGATATTGGCGTTTATGCGGTTGTACTGGGTGTTACATTGACGATTTTGTTTACAATTAAAGATAATGTTTAGATGGAGTTATTGCTGATTTTACTTGTTGGAATTTTTTATGCATCCGGAATCTTCTTGATGCTCCGCAGAAGTATGGTAAAACTGCTTCTCGGACTTCTATTGTTAGGAAACGGAGCCAATATTTTGATTTTTCTAACAGGCGGACTTACAAAAGGAAAACCACCCATCATTGACGAAGCAGAAAAGACCTTTACAGGTGTTTATGCCGACCCTGTTCCTCAAGCTTTGATTCTGACAGCGATCGTAATTAGTTTCGCTTTGAATTCATTTGCCGTGATTTTGCTGAAGAAAGTTTATGCTACAACCGGATCCGATGATTTGGATTCCTTAAATATTCAGGATTTAGATATATGATTACGAATTTCATACTTGCACCGATTTTATTGCACATGTTTACGGCAATTATTTTGCTGTTTTTCTGGCGAAATATCGCGGCGCAAAGAGTAATCAGTGTCATTGGAAATTTCTTTGCCTTTTTTCTTTGTCTGAGATTGTTTTTGGCTACCGAAGAATTTGGTTATCTGATCGTGCAGGTGGGAAGTTGGGAAGCGCCATTCGGGATTATCTTCGTGTCAGATGCCCTGAGTTCGATTATGGTGGTTTTGACAGCAATTGTCAGTCTGGCAGTTGGGATTTATTCGACAGTCGCCATTAATCCGAGTCGGATCAAATACGGATATTTTGTGATTTTCCATTTTTTGGTCATGGGACTTTTGGGTTCCTTTTTGACCGGAGATATTTTCAATTTGTATGTTTGGTTTGAAGTAGTGATTATTTCTTCTTTTGTGCTTTTGACGCTGGGAGGAAAGAAACTGCAGATGGAAGGTGCTATCAAGTATGTGACAATGAACATGTTGGCGTCCATTGTTTTCCTGACAGCTATAGGTATTTTGTACGGAATTACCGGAACGCTTAATATGGCCGATTTGGCTGTAAAAATAAACGGTGTACAAAACGTGGGATTGGTTTCTGTAACGGCTCTTTTGTTTTTTGCCGGATTCGGAATTAAATCGGCAATTTTTCCTTTGTATTTCTGGCTTCCTTCGTCTTACCATACCCCGCCTTCGGCCATTGCAGCTATTTTTGGCGGATTATTGACCAAAATGGGTATTTATGCGATGCTCAGAACTTTTACTTTGATTTTTCAGCCCGATGAGTTCATGCAAAACGTTTTTATTGTAATTGCGGTTATGACCATGATTACGGGTGCTTTAGGTGCGATTAACAAACGAAGTATAAGAAGATTAATTTCTTATCTGATTGTTTGTCACATCGGATATCTGATTGCCGGGATTGGACTTTATACGGAAATAGCTATTGTGGGTGTGATTTTTTATCTGATGCATGATGTGATTGTCAAAAGTAATTTGTTGATGATTACGGGAATTATTCAGAAAATTCGTGAAACGATTGATATGACAAGGCTAGGCGGATTGTATAAGGATTATCCAAAGCTATCTATAGTTATTGCCATTGCGATGTTTTCACTGATCGGGATTCCGCCATTGTCGGGATTCTGGCCGAAAATTCAATTCTTTGGCGAATCATTGCGTACAGAGCATTATGTACTTTTGGGGGCTTTTATTTTTGCCAGTTTTGTTACTTTGTATGCGATAGCAAGAATGTGGTCTGAAGTGTTCTGGAAAGAATCTCCAAAACCATTGACCGATGAAATCGACCGGTTTGCAAGGCTTTCCATTTATAAAAAATTTGCTTTGGTGGCACCGGTTACTGCACTTTCTTTGGTATCTTTATACTTGGGACTGAATGCAGGATTTTTTTATGATTTGGCACAAAGAACTGCGGTAGAATTAATGAATCCGGAACTTTATATAGATGCGGTACTAAACGGGAATTACGGAAAATGATAAAGAATTTTTTACTTAACTTATTGCTTTCACTGGTTTGGGTTGCACTCACCGGCCACTTGAACTATCCCAATTTTCTATTCGGATTTTTCCTCGGATTTATTATTTTATGGGTATTAACGCGAACTGGGACAATTGAAGAGAAAAGTTATTTCTATAAAGTTCCCAAACTGCTTCTTTTTTGTGTGTTCTTTTTCTATGATATGATCCGTGCCAATATAGAAGTCACAAAAGAAATTCTGACGCCAAGGTTTAAATTGAATCCGGCGGTTGTGATTTTTGAGCACCGGCTGAAATCGGATTTTGAGATTACGATGATTTCCAATCTGATTGCTTTAACGCCCGGAACAATGGTTTTGAAAATCAGTCCCGACAAAAAATATCTTTACATCCACAGTTTTAATCTGAAGGACAAGGATAAATTTTCGGAACATCTGAGAAATGGTTTGGAGAAAAAATTAATTGAAGTTATACGATAATATGTCTGTTCATCAATATTTGCTGTATGTACCATTGCCCATAATCTGTGTGGCATTTTTCATCATATTTCTGCGTTATCTCAAAGGACCTAAAGTGGTGGACAGGGTAGTGGCAATCGACTTGATTATCACATCGGGTGTAGGATTAATCGGTATCTTCTGTATTTTGTATAACAATGAATCTTTTCTGGACGTCGCCATGATTTTGGCGCTGATTGCGTTTTTAAGTACCATCGCTTTTTCTTATTATCTCGACAAAGGAGAAAGCAATAAATCGAAAAAAAATGAGTGAGTGGATAATTATGATATTGTGTACGTTAGGAGCGCTTTTCATACTGATTGCCGCTTTGGGTATTTACAGAATGCCCGATTTCTATACGCGTCTTTCGGTTACGGTTAAAGCCGGAACGTTAGGTGTAGGATGTATTCTGGGCGCTGTGGCATTTTATTTTTATGATTTTGCGGTCTCCACCAAGGTTTTTGCCATCATTTTCTTTTTGTTCATTACATCTCCGGTTGCAGCTTATATGATTTCCAGAACGGCTTTTGTAAGTGGAATCAAAATGTTCAATACCACAGTCATTGACGATAAAGGAGAGGAAAGAGGAGAAATCCAAAGTGAGGATGTGGAGGAGAATGATTAATTTTTATTCATTTATTCATTCATTCATTCATTCATTCACAAATCTGATAGTGCCTGATTGATCAACTCACTCACCTTTCTTGCCTTTTGCATTACCATTACGTGGGTTCCGCCTTCTACAACTTGTGCATCTTTTATTTTGGAAATCGGGAAAACAAGATCTTTGTTGCCGTGAATGTGAACGAAATTTCCCATCTCCACATTATTTTTCCAGTTAACGATTTGATTAATGGACCATTTCAGATAATAGGGATCACGGAATTCAAAAAACTCATTGATATCGGGAAGTTTGGCATTGTAAATTTTCCTGAAAACGGCATAAGAAATTCCGTTGTCTGAAGAAATAAATTTCGGAGGAATGAGCTTATGGAGATGCGAATGCGAAGAAAATCGCATAATCGATGGCAATTCCTGTCGGGATTTGACAGTCGAAATTAAAATATTTAATTTGGGATTCAAAAAACGATTCATTTCCTGGGCGATGATTCCGCCAAATGACAATCCCATCAGATTAAATTCTTCGTTTGTATCGATACTTTCGGACATTCTTTCGGCATAATGTTCAAGGCTTTCTCCGATTTCCGGCTGAATCCAAGGCAGATAAACCAACTCAAAATCAGGATGGATTTTCAGGTATTTAAAGGCTTTTTCATTGGCGCCCAATCCGCTGATTTGGTAGATTTTCATAATTTCTGATTTTTTAGAATTTCAGAAAATTCTTCCAGTCGGACTACTTTAACCGGTGGGAAGCCTAAATCATTTAAGGCGAGTAATTTCTTATCATTTGAAATCAATAGATCTGAATTTGAAGCGAGATAAGTATCAACAAATTTATTATCATCCATATCTCCATTCACTAAATGAAAGTAGTAAAAAATATCCTGAAGAAAAGTATTTTCTGAAGTAAGAAAAACGCCCAATAAATTATCAGTTACGGCTTCTCCCCAAAATTCATTGAATTTTTCTTCATATTCCAAAAGTATTTCGGTTGAAAGACTTAGTTCAAATTCAGCATCGAGAAAAGCATCAAAAACATTGCGGTATTCGGAACGTTTACCCACACAACTCAGAAGGCAATTTGTGTCTATAACTACTTTCATTTATCAGTAGCTTCCAACCATTTTTGATAGACAGATGCAGTATAGTTTTTATCCGATTCAGCCCGGGTAATTGCCTGGTCTAATTTCTCGCGGAAATAAAAATTTAACAATGACTTTACTTCCTGTAGTTGTTTTTCATCAGTAATAAACCGAAAACTTTTTAATAGTTCCAATTGCATTTCTGTAAGTTTGGATGAAGAAGTAATCATAATAATTCGTTTATAACAAAATTACGAAAGTTTAATTGAATTTCGGACTTGTTTTTAAACGCTTGCTAAAACCTGAAGATTTTTCCGTGAAACATTCACATTTCCACCGGAATTCAACATCACCAGATCCACCATTTCGGTTTGATTGATCAATTCTTCGTCAAAATCAGTTTCGACTTTTACATAATTTTGGGTGAAACCATGCATTTTACCGTTTTTATTGTCAGATTCCCACAAGACCTTTTGAGTGGTTCCCAATTGGGACTGATAAAAAGCCACGCGTTTTTTCTCGGACAGAATCCGCAGCATTTTATTTCGCTGTTTGCGTATGTTTTGCGGGACAATTCCTTCAAAATCAATCGCTTCTGTATTGTCGCGTTCTGAATAAGTGAAAACGTGTAAATAACTGATTGGCAAAGAATTCAGGAAGTTATAAGTTTCCAAAAACAATTCTTCTGTTTCACCCGGAAATCCGACGATGACATCCACGCCAATGCAGGCATGCGGCATCACTTCTCTTACTTTTTGAATGCGTTCACGATACAATTTTGTCAGATATCGGCGTTTCATTTTTTTCAAAATCACATCACTTCCTGACTGTAGAGGAATATGGAAATGCGGTACAAAACGTTCTGATTTCGAAACAAATTCGATGATTTCATTTCGCAAAAGATTGGGTTCGATGGAAGAAATCCGAAGACGTTCGATGTTTTCTACTTTGTCCAGTTCCTGAACCAATTCCAGAAAAGTGTGTTCGTGTTTTTTATTGCCAAATTCGCCTTTTCCGTAATCTCCAATGTTTACACCGGTTAAAACGATTTCTTTGATGCCTTTCTCAGCGATTTCACGTGCATTTTTCAAAACATTTTCCATTGTGTCTGAGCGGGAAATCCCTCTTGCAAGCGGAATCGTGCAATACGTACATTTATAATCACAGCCATCCTGAACTTTCAAAAAGGCACGCGTTCGGTCACCGATGGAGTAGGAACCTACATAAAAATCGGCTTCTTCAATTTCGCAGGAATGAACGATGGCGTCGTTTTCTTTGTTGAGATCGTCAAGGTAATCGACAATGTTGAATTTTTCAGTCGCACCCAAAACCAAATCCACACCTTCCATTTCGGCGATTTCCTGTGGTTTTAATTGCGCGTAGCAACCTACCACTACCACAAATCCTTCGGGATTAGCTTTCATGGCGTTTTTCACAATCGTGCGGCATTCCTTATCGGCATTGGCCGTTACAGAACAGGTATTGATCACATAAACATCTGAAGGTTCAGAGAATTCCACACGCTCATAGCCGTTGTCCAAAAGGTTTCGGGCAATGGTAGAAGTTTCGGAAAAATTCAATTTACATCCGAGTGTGTGAAAAGCAACTGTTTTATTCGTTGAAAACATTTTGCAAAAGTACAAAATATTAACAATCCAGCAGTTAAAAGAAAGGGTGATTTCACCCCTGAGAAAAGGAGGATTCGCCGAATCTGATCGAATTTAGCATGGACAATCTTTGCAATATGAATCTTAAAAACAATTAGTTATGAAAAATTTAAAATTTAATCTGCTTTATGTTGCTCTGATTGTCGGACTGATAATTTCATGTGATAATGATGATAATCCAGATCCTCAACCTGATCCCGAAGTCAGCTGTATTCCTGCGAATTTACAAACCAATCTGATTGCATTTTACCCATTTTCAGGTGGTTCTATAAATGATTTTTCCGGTAATAATTACAATTTATCCAATCCTACAACTGCTACGCCTGCTCAGGACAGAAACGGTAATGCAAATTGTGCATTTTCATTTGATGCTGCCAATGGCGAATTTTTAACCAGTACCAATTCTGCTTTTATAAACGGTTTTGACAATCAGCCCTTTTCTGTTTCGCTTTGGTTCAAAGCCGAGGGAACGAGAAGTGGAGGTATTTATGAGCAGTTAATCGGAAGAGATACCGGTTTGCACTGTCCGGATACCTATGGCCAATGGTCAGTAGGACTATATGACTGCCGTAACTCAGTTTTTGGGATCAATGATTACAGTTTATGGGGCGATGGCTATCCAAATTTTTACGGTGATACTGATTGTGCAAATGATCCTTCTACCAATGTTTGGCATCATTTGGTAGTTACCTCTGACGGAACTCCGGGAGGAACGATGATGTACATAGACGGATTGCCAACTAGTCATTCTCCCAATACAGGATGTAACAATCCACAAGGGACTTCCGATATAGGTGATTTATTTTTGGGAAAAGAATACACGGGATTACTGGACGATGTGGTCTTGTTTAGCCAGACGCTTACACAAAGTGAAGTCACCCAACTGTATGAGCTGGCTCCCTGTTGTTTATAATATACTAAATAAATGGTGTAAAATGAGAATTCAAGACTGGCCGATACTTAAAAACCTTTTACATTATCAAATATTTTACATCATGAGAAGCTTTCTGCAGACTGAAAGCTTCTCTTTTTTATGGTAAAAAAATAAAAAGGGTGAATTCCCCCTTTTTTTTAACAAGGACCTTCTTATTTTTACAATAATTAATTCTAAAATTATTGAAATTATGAAAACGAAACTTTTACCACTTGTCAGTTTGCTGATGATTTCTTTTTTTTCCTGTAAAGACGATGATAATCAGGGGAATAATCACGAGGGGTGTTTCATAGAAGTTCCTTGTACCGAGCCAAACGGTTTAATCTCTGTTGCGGAAGCAGATGTTTTGGAAGAACATTATAAAGATGTTTTTTATGGTCTTTTCAATGAAGGCAATATGCCTTATAACGGATATGACGGAGCCGTCCGTTACATTTGGTTTGATTTGGATGAAATCAAAAAATACATTGTTTATATCGAACAAAATGCGCAGGAAAACGGATACGATAATCTGGGGTTGCGTGTATATTTGGGCGCAAAAGACCAGTTGGGACAAGACGGTGAAGTCTATCCTCGTCAAACGGTTTTCTTTGTTCCCACTACCAATCCCAGTGGGGGTAGTGATGTTGCAGACAATCTGAATATTGTTAATGCAAAAAGACTGAATTTGGGCGGAGCCGGAATTCCGGATAGTGTAGACCAAGAAGACGGAGTAGGAGCGCCATAACTCATTATCTATGTCCGTTCAGAATTATATTTACCTAACCATCCAACTGCTTGCTTGTTGTGCCGCCATCTATTATTGGCGGCATTACAGGCAAACGCCCATGTGGATATTTCTCCCATTTTTGATTTATACTTTTTGTAATGAAATTCTGGCGATAGCTCTTTCTTCAAAATATCCGGTTCGGATTCTTTATAATCTGTATATTCTGATTTCTTTCGGAGTGTATATGTATTGGTTTGACAAACTTCTCAAATTCAGATTCTGGAAATGGATTATCTGGATTTTGTTTGCAGCAGCTTTTATTTATGATGCATTTACAATTAATCTCATTAAAAATCTCATCAAAACCACGGTAAATGTCCAGGCGGTTTTATTGCTGATTTTTTCTCTTGTATTTTTTGTTAACTTGCTTAAGAGTAACGAAGTGATTCATTACCAACGATTACCGGAATTCTGGATTGTTTGCGGTTTGCTCATGTTTTACATTGGCTTTGTCCCTTTGTCGCTTTATTTGGGTCAGGGATATAATATTTTACATATTTATTACATAGCCATCATTATTTTGAACTTATTGCTGTATAGCGGATATATAATTGGATTTTATGTTTCAGGAAGGAGATAAACTGCTTTTCATAGTCGGGATTATGATTCTGATACCTTTTTCCATGGTGTTATTGTTTGTCATTTTCAATAATCGCAAAAACAAACTGATCCGTCAGCAAATGGAAGAAAAGAAGAAATTTGAAACTGAATTAGCAGAGTCCCAAATTGAAATCAGAGAAGAAACCCTCCGCAACATCAGTTGGGAGCTCCATGACAACATAGGCCAACTTCTGACCCTGGCCAAAATCCAGTTGCAGAATTCAAATAAAGATCCCAAGAAAATTGATGAATCGGTCAATATCCTGGGTGATGCGCTTCGCGAACTCAGGGCATTGTCCAAATCGGTCAATCCCGAAAGTTTAAAAAACATGAGCTTGCTGGAGGCCATTAACAATGAAATCGAACGTTTCGAACGGATGAATTTTATCAAAACCGAATTTGAGATAACCGGTACTCCTTTTGAAATTCCGCAGAAAGAAGAAATCATTATTTTCAGAATTCTTCAAGAATTTTTTGCCAATACTATCCGGCATTCGCGCGCAACTGAACTCAGAATCAAGATCATTTATAAAAAAGAAGAACTGGAAATTCACACCTATGACAACGGAATCGGGTTTGATCCAAATGACAATTTTAATGGAATCGGGCTTAAGAACATGAACACTCGTGCTGCTTTAATCGGAGCAAAACTTAGCCTGAATTCCACTCCTAATAAGGGAACCGAGCTGGTAATTAAAAAATCTTTTAAAACATGAAACATAAAATAGCCATAGTTGACGACCATACTTTATTGTCTCAAGCCATAGGAAACCTGATTGAAAGTTTTGATGATTTTGAAACCGATGGAATTTTTCACAACGGTCAGGAATTGATTAACGCACTGAAAAATAAAACCATTCAACCTCAAATCGTTTTGATGGACGTCAATATGCCAGTTCTCAACGGAATCGAAACAACCAAAATCCTTACAAAAGAATTTCCAGACCTTTTGGTTTTAGCACTTTCGGTAGATGAAGACGAAAATACCATCATCCAAATGTTGAAATCCGGTGCAAAAGGCTATTTGAGTAAAGATATTCAGAAAGATATGCTGCATTTGGCACTTACTAATATTTTGCAAAACGGATTTTTTCATACTCAAAATGTGACCGATGCTTTGCTGGGAAGTCTTAAAAAGAAAAATGAACTCGACGATTTAAAAGAACGTGAAATAGAATTTATTCAGTTGGCTTGTACCGATTTGACATACAAAGAAATTGCGGATAAAATGTTTTTGAGTCCCAAAACCATCGACAATTACCGTGATGCCGTGTTTTCTAAACTAAACATCAAAAACAGGGTAGGTCTTGTATTATTTGCCATAAAAACAGGAATTTACAGGATTGAATCCTGATTTATTGTCTTAGATCAATATTAATTGCTTTTATAAACTCTAAATTTGTATCAATCAAAAAATTAGAGATATGAAAACATATTTATTATCAGTTCTGATGCTTGTATCGGGCTTGCTTTCAGCACAAACTTTAACAAATGATCCATACCATTCCAAATTGGGATTTTCAGCCAATCACTTGCTGATTTCACAAGTGGAAGGAAATTTTACTGACTTCAATGTTACTTTAAGTTATACAAAAGAAGATTTATCGGACGCCAAATTTACGGTTACTGCTAAAGTAGCTTCTGTCAATACAGGCGTGGAACCACGTGACAATCACTTGAGATCTGCCGATTTCTTTGACGTAGCCAAATATCCTGAATTGAAATTCGTTTCGACTTCATTTACCAAAAAAATCGGGAACCAATATGAATTGACCGGAGATTTGACGCTACATGGCGTAACCAAAAAAGTAACTTTAAATGCTACTTATAACGGAAGTGTCGTGAACGGAATGTCCGGTGAAACCACACATGGATTTACCATCAAAGGAAAAATCAATAAAAACGATTTTGGAGTAGGAACAGAATTTCCTGCAGCTGTAGTCGGAAACGAAATTACCATTGTTTCAAACCTGGAATTTCCGGTTAAGAAATAATCTTTTCATAATTTTATATTTTATATCGAGCCGGATTTATCCGGCTTTTTTTTGTCAGGAAAAACCTTGTCAAGGTTTTCAGCGTTATGAATATAACCTCGACAGGGTTCCTATTAAATAATTGACTATCAATTGTTAATAATTATAATTTAAAATTCCCCTTTCACCCAACCTTTTTAAAACTCTTTGCATCTATGTCTATAGAATCAAAAATTTTTATAGATATGAAGACTTTATTATTTGCATTGGGAACGGTTTTCTTTTTTTCAGGTGGACAATTCTTACAGGAACCAAAGGAAAATCGGATTGAATTAAATGAAATTGGAGACGAAGGAATTCTGGCCCAGGAAAAAATTCAGGTGGCTTTATTGCTGGACACTTCCAGCAGTATGGACGGACTGATTGATCAAGCCAAATCACGGCTTTGGAACATAGTCAATACTTTGACCACGCTTCGTTATGACGGAAAAAAACCGGAAATCGAGATCAGTTTGTACGAATACGGTAACGACGGACTGTCGGCCGATGGCGGATACATCCGACAAGTAACGCCTTTAACTTCCGATTTGGATTTATTGTCCGAGAAACTATTTGCTTTGCGTACCAATGGCGGTTCCGAATATTGCGGTCAGGTGATCCAAACTTCCACAAACGAACTGAAATGGGACAACAATAAAAACAGTATGAAACTGATTTACATCGCCGGAAATGAACCCTTTACACAAGGTCAGGTGAATTATGTGGAAGCGATTTCAGATGCCGTAAAAAAAGGAATTTATGTCAATACGATTCATTGTGGAGATGATTATTCGGGACAAAGCGGAATGTGGAAAGATGGTGCCGACAAAGGAAAAGGCGAATATTTTTTCATCGATCACAACCAAAAAGTGATTTATATTCCAACTCCTTATGATGTGCGGATTGACGAATGCAATACCAGATTAAACAATACCTATATCTATTATGGTGCTCAGGGAGGAAAAATGAAAGCCCGTCAGGAAACACAGGATATGATGGCGGCCGAAATGAGTGAGGGAAATAAAATCACACGTGCTGCAGCCAAAGCTAATTATGGTTATTCCAATGCAGGTTGGGATTTGGTGGATGCGGTGGAAATGAAAGAAGCGGATTTGAGCAAAATCGATAAATCAACGCTTCCGGAAAAATACCGCAAAATGAGCGATGCCCAACTGAAAGCCGAAGTTGAAAAAATGTCCAATGAACGTAATAAAATCCAGAAAGAAATTCTGGAGCTCAATACGGAGCGTGAAAAATTCATCCAAAATGAATTGGCCAATCGCGGAGAAACCGATACCGATCTGGGAGCTGCCATTACCAAAGCCGTTCTGAAATTTGCCAATGAAAAAGGATACAAACAAGAGAAACAATAAAAAAAACCGGTCATTGAGGCTCTCGAAATGACCGGCAAAAATTCCACTTTTTTCTTTATACCTCGGTTGGGCGTAAGTCCGTCGGGGTATTTTTATTTACGAATTACGATATACGAACTTCAAATATCGTATATCGTATATCGAACCTCGTTCTAATCCACCCTGAACTTAAACCCGATTCCATGCAGGTTTTCGATTTTTACCGTATCATCTTCGGCAAATATTTTCCGCAATCTGGAAATAAAAACATCCAGACTTCGCCCCATGAAATAATCATCTTCACCCCACAGTGCTTTCAGGATTTCTTCGCGTTTGAGCACTGTATTTTTGTGCTCCATGAAATACTTCAAGAGTTCCGCTTCACGCTGCGTGAGTGAAACAGTTTGATTCTGACAAGTTACCGTATAATTTTGAGAATCAAATTCGCAGTTGCCTATTTTGTGGACAGAAGATTTTGATGCATTTGTATTTTTCTGGGAACGTTTCAGGAAAATTTCGATTTTCAACATCAGTTCTTCAATGCTGAAAGGCTTTACCAAATAATCATCGGCCCCGATTTTCAAACCTTTGATCCGGTCTTCTTTCAGTGTTTTGGCCGAAATAAAAATAATGGGAATTTCGGCATTCAGTTTACGGATTTCCGTTGCGAGGTCAAATCCGTCCATTTTGGGCATCATGATATCCAGCAGGCAGATGTCAAATTCATCTTCTTTAAAGACTTTGAGTGCTGCTTCGCCGTTGGGACAATGCACAACTTCATATTCCGGCTGAAGGCTGTCTTGTGTGAGAAACGCAATTGTTTCATCGTCTTCTGCATATAGAATCTTTGGTTTGACCATACTTATTTATGAGGTATAAAAATAGAAATACTTATGCCTTTATCTTCATTATTTTTGACTGAAATTTTCCATCCTTGTTGCTGGATGATCTTTTTCACATAATACAATCCAAGTCCGAAACCTTTCACTTCATTGTTTCTTTTGTCGGTAACCCGATAAAATTTATCAAATATAAATGAAAGATTTTTATCCGGAATTCCGATTCCATTATCGGTAAAATTCAGTTGAATTCCTTTTTTAATTTTAACTGTACCGATTTGGATTTCAGGTTTTTCAACGCTGTATTTAATGGAATTATCGAGGAGGTTGTGGACCACATTTGTAAAATGAAATTCATCAGCCATTATGTGAATGTCCGGGTTTAAATCGGTAAGAATTTTCACGTCCGGATATTTAATCTGCACCGATTGAATAACATGTTCTAAAGCATCTTTTAGATTCAAATTTACCGGTTTTAGCGCCATTGCAAATTCATCATTACGCGCAACATTCAGGATTTTCTCGATGTGATGGTTGAGTTTTTTTCCTTGCTTGGTGATGATTTCTGCATAAGTATTCAGTTTTTCGTTTTCCTGAATGGCTTTCTGATTGCTTAGCGAACTGGAAGCGAGCAGGATAGAGGAGAGTGGCGTTTTGAATTCGTGGGTCATATTATTGATGAAGTCCCGTTGAAGTTCAGAATATTTTTTTTGTTGAATCAATGTATAAATTGAATAGACATAAATTACCAAAATCCCCATCAAAATTACCGATAAAATAATCCAAAAGGTGAGCGAACTGAGCAGATAAGATTTTTCTTGTGGGAAGCGGACTGCGAAATAGTAAACCAAATCATTGTATTTCTCAAACTCAATTTCTTTTTTTGAATCGGAATCATCATTGACCGAAATGTACTTTCCATACATCATTTCGTCACTTTCACAGTCATAAACTGCAAATTCGAAATCGGTGAGAATGTTGAATTTGGTAAATTCTGTTTTCAGAAAATGTTCCAGAACTGCCGGCTCAATATGATCATTGACATTTACTACGTAATAATCATTTGAAACTTTTTGAATCAAACCTTTGGTGGTAAACTCATGGTCATTTTCATCATAGAGTTCCCGCGCGACTTCCAGTAATGCCACATGCACTCGTTGAGAGAATTTTTTCTCTTCAAGCGTAAAAGCCTTATAAGTCCAAACCAGCTGCGCAATCAGAATCCCGATGGTGGCTACAAGCCCCAATAAAATGATACTATTTAAACGATTGACTTTCAAATTAATATTTTGTGAACTAAAAACCTGTCAAATATAACTTATAAATGTATTTCTTCCATTCCCGGACTGCTGAGCTTTCCCTGCTTAACAACTCATTAACAAACCTTTGAAACTGATTAACATCCGCAGGAATATTTCTGTCTTACCTTTGAGTCGGTAGATTTTTTATCCCCATTTTTATTTAATCAATCACAAGAAAAGGAAGCATTTTAATTGCTTCTTTTTTATTTGCTGATAGTATAAAGTTTCTATTCTTTAACAAACCTCTCTGTATGCGTATAATTGGACGGATAAGCTCCGACTTGCAATAACATCGGTCGCAAAACAAATTCAAAATCCAGACTTTCTATTTTGCCCTGTTTGTTCAAATGAAACTGCATAAATTCTTCTCGAAGCGCCCGGTTTTTCCAGACTGCGCGATAAGTATCAAAGTGCCAGTGCTCCAAAACAGCTTCCAAATCGGGATCCTCCCAAAATCGAATGATTAAATCTTTTCCTTTTTTAAAAACTTCTACTTTTCCGTAAGCTTCCGAAGTATAAATTCCCATGTGAGCCGATTGTGAGAGACTCGGTTTTGTATTGGGAATACGTGCATTGTGAATGACTTCCCGCTCGGCTTGGACTTGCTGATAATATCGCTTGTATCGGTCTAAATAATGGGAATTCCAGTCTCTTTCCGAACCGCCCAAATAAGCATCCATCACCTGATAAGCCACTGCCGTCCCGAAATTATTAAACGTATTGGTAGCGACGATTATGCCCAGTTCCAGTTCGGGCAAAAGGTACATAAAGGTATTAAACCCATCGGTTGCGCCGCCGTGGGTCAAAACTCTTTTGCCTTTGTAATCGAGAATGTTCCAGCCCAGTCCATAACTTGCCTGAGCGTCCATCGCATTATTCATCGGGCGAATGACCTGAGGTTTATGGATTTCATTCATTTGGCGTGGACTGATGATTTCTTTGGTTTTATAAGTGCCTGCTTTGCCTAATTGCATCAACATCCATTTGTTGAGATCATTGATCGAAGAATTCACCCCGCCTGCCGGACCGGCATTGTCCCAGTTTCTTCTCTCAATGGGCGTAATCTTGCCGTCAATTTCTTGATGCGGCCAGGCTTTATTGTCCTGTAATTCCAAAGCCGAAAGGGTAGTGGTGGTTCGGTTCATTTCCAAAGGAACGAAAAGTTTTTCCTGTAAAAACTGATCCCAGCTTCTCCCGTCGCTGTATTCGATAATTTGTCCGGCCAAAGAGTACATTACATTATTATAAACAAAATCGGAACGAAATGGTTTTTCGAAATCCATGTAACGAACCTGATAGAGAATCTCATCCCGATTGCTTTTCGTCATGAATTGCAAACGATTGCCCAATATTCTACCCAGACCAATTTGATGGGTCAATGCATCTTTTATAGTCACTTCCTTTGTAACCCAAGGATCTTTAAACTGAAACCAGGGAATGTGCTGAATGATTTTATCGTCCCAGTTAATTTTTCCTTCATCAACCAAAATTCCAAGCGCGGCTGCCGTTATGTTTTTACTCACCGAGGCAATGCTGAATAGGGTATTGGCATCCACCAAATCGCCGGATCCCAATTTCTTTTCGCCAAAACCTTTGTTGTAGATAACCTTACCGTCTTTCACAATTCCAATGGCCATTCCGGGGATTTCCCAGTCTTTACGGCCGTTTTCTACCCATTGATCAAAATCCTGCGGAAGACCTGACTGCGCAACTACCGAAACGGAAAGAATAAAAACCAAAAACGAAAACGAAATTTTGTGAATGCCGAACAAATTATTTACCATAGTTTTTTCTGAATATGATTTATCAATTGAGGGGAGCGGTTACCGATGTTATATGAAGGTTCATTTATCTATTATTTTTTTATAATTTTTAAATTGTGAATATTATTGTCAGTGTACGTCTTCAAACTAAATTGGACAGTTTCAGTTAAATCCTTAAGGAGTATTTCGGATTATAAATTTATTAATTTTTGTTGATTATACAACTGTCTTCTTTTTTTGATAGAATGCTCTTTTATTTG